>NZ_JACCFJ010000001.1:4945000-5285000 GCF_013410345.1 Saccharopolyspora hordei | reverse complement strand
TGTGCCTGCAATCCGTCAGAGCCTTTTGTGGGTGATGGCGTGCCTTTTGAAGAATGAGCCTGCGAGTTACTGCTGCGTGGCGAGGTTAACCTGTTGTGGGGTAGCCGGAGCGAAAGCGAGTCTGAAGAGGGCGTTGAGTCGCGTGGTGTAGACCCGAAGCGGGGTGATCTACCCATGGCCAGGGTGAAGCGCGGGTAAGACCGTGTGGAGGCCCGAACCCACCAGGGTTGAAAACCTGGGGGATGAGTTGTGGGTAGGGGTGAAAGGCCAATCAAACTCCGTGATAGCTGGTTCTCCCCGAAATGCATTTAGGTGCAGCGTCACGTTTTCTGCTTGGGTGGGGTAGAGCACTGGTTGGTTGATGGGCCTTCGCGGGTTACTGAGATCAGCCAAACTCCGAATACGCTTGAGTTTGAGCGTGGCAGTGAGACGGTGGGGGAGAAGCTTCATCGTCGAGAGGGAAACAGCCCAGAGCATCGGCTAAGGCCCCTAAGTGTGCGCTTAGTGGGAAAGGATGTGGGATCGCTGAGACAACCAGGAGGTTGGCTTAGAAGCAGCCATCCTTGAAAGAGTGCGTAATAGCTCACTGGTCAAGTGGTCCTGCGCCGACAATGTAGCGGGGCTGAAGCGTACCGCCGAAGCCATGCCAAGAGCACTGTTTGGTGTTGTTGGGTAGGGGAGCGTCCTGCATGCGGTGAAGCCATGGTGTGAACCGGTGGTGGAGTGTGTGGGAGTGAGAATGCAGGCATGAGTAGCGAGTGAAGAGTGAGAATCTCTTCCGCCGGATGACCAAGGGTTCCTGGGGAAGGTTCGTCCGCCCAGGGTGAGTCGGGGCCTAAGGCGAGGCCGACAGGCGTAGTCGATGGATAACGGGTTGATATTCCCGTACCCGTGCGCATGCGTCCATAACGAATCCCTTGAGACTAACCATCCGCTTGGTTGCTGATTCTTCGGATGATGTTTCCGGGTGCATGGGACCTGATGGGGTAGTAGTTAAGTGATGGGGTGACGCAGGAGGGTAGCTCTGCCAGTGAGTGGTTGTACTGGTGTAAGCCTGTAGCCCGGTGTGTAGGGAAATCCGCATGCCGTGTGGGTGAGGGGTGATGCGTAGCCGTTGTGGTGAAGTGAGTGATCCCATGCTGCCGAGAAAAGCCTCTAGCGAGTGTGTGCACGGCCCGTACCCGAAACCGACACAGGTGGTCAGGTAGAGAATACCGAGGCGGTCGGGTGAACTGTGGTTAAGGAATTCGGCAAATTGCCCCCGTAACTTTGGGAGAAGGGGGGCCACTGCTGGTGATCCCACGTGCTGGGGGAGCTGGTGGTGGTCGCAGAGGCCAGGGAGAAGCGACTGTTTACTAAAAACACAGGTCCATGCGAAGCTGTAAGGCGATGTATATGGACTGACGCCTGCCCGGTGCTGGAACGTTAAGAGGACCCGTGAACCCCTTTTGGGGTGTAGCGGAGAATTTAAGCGCCAGTAAACGGCGGTGGTAACTATAACCATCCTAAGGTAGCGAAATTCCTTGTCGGGTAAGTTCCGACCTGCACGAATGGCGTAACGACTTCTCCGCTGTCTCGACCACAGGCCCGGTGAAATTGCAGTACGAGTAAAGATGCTCGTTTCGCGCGGCAGGACGGAAAGACCCCGGGACCTTTACTACAGCTTGGTATTGGTGTTTGGTTCGGCTTGTGTAGGATAGGTGGGAGACTGTGAAGCTCTGACGCTAGTTGGGGTGGAGTCGTTGGTGAAATACCACTCTGGTCGTTCTGGGCATCTAACTCGGGTCCGTGATCCGGATCGGGGACAGTGCCTGGTGGGTAGTTTAACTGGGGCGGTTGCCTCCTAAAGGGTAACGGAGGCGCCCAAAGGTTCCCTCAGCCTGGTTGGCAATCAGGTGTTGAGTGTAAGTGTATAAGGGAGCTTGACTGTGAGACTGACGGGTCGAGCAGGTGCGAAAGCAGGGACTAGTGATCCGGCACTGGCTGGTGGAAGCGGTGTCGCTCAACGGATAAAAGGTACCCCGGGGATAACAGGCTGATCTTGCCCAAGAGTCCATATCGACGGCATGGTTTGGCACCTCGATGTCGGCTCGTCGCATCCTGGGGCTGGAGTTGGTCCCAAGGGTTGGGCTGTTCGCCCATTAAAGCGGCACGCGAGCTGGGTTTAGAACGTCGTGAGACAGTTCGGTCCCTATCCGCCGCGCGCGTAGGAGACTTGCGGAAGGCTGTCCCTAGTACGAGAGGACCGGGATGGACGAACCTCTGGTGTGCCAGTCGTTCTGCCAAGGGCGTGGCTGGTTGGCTATGTTCGGGAGGGATAACCGCTGAAAGCATCTAAGCGGGAAGCCTGTTCCTAGATGAGGTCTCCCACCCTGTGATAGGGGTAAGGCCCCCAAGAGATGATTGGGTTGACAGGCCAGAGATGGAAGCGCAGTAATGTGTGGAGTTGACTGGTGCTGATAGGCCGAGGACTTGTTACATGAAGATGTTGCGCACTCACTATACGGTGTCTGGGACAGCAACCAGGTGCCCTGTTTGATAACCGAACATGGTTTGTTGTTGGTGACCCTGAGGTTTCCCCGCACGTGGGTGTGGGGTGTGAGGGTTGTCGGTGGCGATAGCGGGGAGGGTCCGCCCGGTCCCATTCCGAACCCGGTAGCTAAGCTCCCCAGCGCTGATGGTACTGCACTCGGTAGGGTGTGGGAGAGTAAGACACCGCCGACACACAACATGAGTGGGGGTGGCCCTGAAACCTTCTTCGGAAGGCTTCAGGGCCACCCCCCTTTTCTTTTTGGTGCCTGCTTCCGCAGCACTCCGGATGAACAGCTCCGTGGAGCGCTGCCGGGACGCGGGCGCGGAGCTCGCGCTGCGACGGCGAGCGTGGGGGTGTGGGGGCGCCTACAGTCCTCGTGTGGATGGTGCAGAGCTCACCCGTGCTGACCTGAAGCCGCGGAGCCGCGAGGTCACCGAGGGACTGGAACGGGCTGCGGCACGCGGGATGCTGCGTGCCGTCGGCATGCAGGACGAGGACTTCGGCAAGCCGCAGATCGGGGTCGCGTCCTCCTGGAACGAGATCACCCCCTGCAACCTGTCCCTGCAGCGGCTCGGGCAGGCCGCGAAGGACGGGGTGCACGCGGCCGGCGGCTTCCCCATGGAGTTCGGCACCATCTCGGTGAGCGACGGCATCTCGATGGGGCACGTCGGGATGCACTACTCCCTGGTGTCCCGGGAGATCATCGCCGACTCGGTGGAGACCGTGGTGGAGGCCGAGCGGCTGGACGGCACCGTCCTGCTCGCGGGCTGCGACAAGAGCCTGCCGGGGATGCTGATGGCGGCGGCGCGGCTCGACCTCGCCTCGGTGTTCGTCTACGCCGGGTCGATCCTGCCAGGGCGGGTCGACGACCGCGAGGTGACGATCATCGACGCCTTCGAAGCGGTCGGCGCGTGCGCGCGCGGGCTGATCTCCCGGGCGGAGGTCGACCGCGTCGAGCGCGCCATCTGCCCTGGTGAAGGTGCCTGCGGCGGGATGTACACGGCGAACACGATGGCGTGCGCGGCGGAGGCGCTGGGCATGTCGATGCCCGGGTCGGCGAGCCCGCCGTCGGTGGACCGCCGCCGCGACGCCGGCGCGCGGGCCGCTGGGCGCGCGGTGGTCGGCATGCTGGAGAAGGGGCTCACGGCACGCCAGGTCCTCACCAGGGAGGCCTTCGAGAACGCGATCGCGGTCGTGATGGCGTTCGGCGGGTCGACCAACGCCGTGCTGCACCTGCTCGCGATCGCGCGCGAAGCCGAGGTCGACCTGTCGCTGGACGACTTCAACCGCATCGGCGACCGGGTGCCGCACCTGGCCGACGTCAAGCCCTTCGGTCGCTACGTGATGTCCGCGGTGGACCGCATCGGCGGCGTGCCGGTGGTGATGAAGGCGCTGCTGGACGCGGGCCTGCTGCACGGCGACTGCATGACGGTGACCGGGCGGACGGTCGCGGAGAACCTGGACGAGCTCCGTCCGCCGGAGCTCGACGGCGAGGTGCTGCACCAGCTGTCCGACCCGATCCACCCCACCGGCGGGCTGACCATCCTGCGCGGCTCGCTCGCCCCGGACGGTGCCGTGGTGAAGAGCGCGGGGTTCGACTCCGCGCGGTTCGACGGCACGGCACGGGTCTTCGACGGCGAGCAGGGCGCGATGGACGCGGTCGAGGACGGCACCCTGAAGCCCGGGGACGTGGTCATCATCCGCTACGAGGGCCCGCGCGGGGGTCCGGGCATGCGGGAGATGCTCGCGGTGACCGGGGCGATCAAGGGCGCCGGCCTGGGCAGGGACGTCCTGCTGGTCACCGACGGCCGGTTCTCCGGCGGGACGACGGGTCTCTGCATCGGGCACGTCGCCCCGGAAGCCACCGACGGCGGACCGATCGCGCTGGTGCGGGACGGCGACCCGATCCGGCTGGACCTGGCCGCCCGGACGCTGGACCTGCTCGTGGACGACGCGGAGTTCCAGCGACGGCGGGCGGAGTGGGCGCCGCCGCCACCGCGGTTCCGCACCGGTGTGCTGGGCAAGTACGCGAAGCTGGTCGGCTCGGCAGCCGAAGGCGCGGTCTGCGGCTGAACCGGGAACGGCTCCGGCCAACACCGACTCGCTCGCGTCCGTGGTGGCGCGGTGAACGGCCGGGCCGCTCACCGCGCCGTCGGATCAGTCCCAGGTGAGCGAGCCGCCGGACTGGTACTCGATGACCCGGGTCTCGAAGAAGTTCTTCTCCTTCTTCAGGTCCATGGCCTCCGACATCCAGGGGAACGGGTTCTCGGTCTCCGGGAACACCGGCTCCAGGCCGAGCTGGTCGCAGCGGCGGTTGGTGATGAAGTGCATGTACTGGGCGCAGAGGTCGGCGTTGATGCCGAGGATGCCGCGGGGCATGGTGTCGCGGCCGTAGGCGATCTCCAGCTCGCAGGCCTCGGTGAGCATCTGGCGCACCTCGGCCTGGAACTCCGCGGTCCACAGGTGCGGGTTCTCCAGCTTGATCTGGTTGATGCAGTCGATGCCGAAGTTCAGGTGGATCGACTCGTCGCGCAGGATGTACTGGTACTGCTCGGCGACGCCGACCATCTTGTTGCGGCGGCCCAGCGCCAGGACCTGCGCGAACCCGGTGTAGAACCACATGCCCTCGAAGACCACGTAGAAGGCCACGAGGTCGCGCAGGAAGGCCTGGTCGGCCTCGGTGGTGCCGGTGGCGAAGTCCGGGTCCTCCAGGCTCTGGGTGTACTGCAGGGCCCACGCGTCCTTGTCGGAGATCGACGGGATCTCCCGGTACATGTTGAACAGCTCGCCCTCGTCGAGGCCGAGGCTCTCGCAGACGTACTGGAACGTGTGGGTGTGCACGGCTTCCTCGAACGCCTGGCGCAGCAGGTACTGCCGGCACTCGGGGTTGGTGATGTGCCGGTAGACGGCCAGCACGACGTTGTTGGCCACCAGCGATTCCGCGGTGGCGAAGAACCCGAGGTTGCGCTTGAGCAGCAGGCGCTCGTCGTCGCTGAGCCCGTCGGGGGACTTCCACAGCGCGATGTCGGCCTGCATGGAGACCTCGGTGGGCATCCAGTGGTTGTGGCAGCCGGCGAGGTACTTGTCCCAGGCCCAGCCGTACTTCAGCGGCAGCAGCTGGTTGACGTCGGCGCGGGCGTTGATCATCGCCTTCTCGCTGACGTCGACGCGCCCGCCGGAGCGGTCGATCTCACCGAGGCCTGCGGGGGAAGAGGACTGCGGGGTAGGCATCTCTCGTGGTGCTCCAAGGGATCCCGGTCGACGACCGGGAGGTCGGGTGTCGGCTCGTGGAGGTGCGCGACCTCGACGGGGACCGGGGGCCTGCCTCATCGAAGTCGCGTCACGGGGTCACTGGCAGGCTTCGCAGTCGGGGTCGTCGACGGAGCAGGCGCTCGCCGGGACCGCGGTGGGGACGGCGTTGAGCCGGCCGTCGGTGCCGCGCAAGGTGCTCTTCTCGACGTGGGTGGCGCTGGTCGACCGCAGGTAGTAGGTCGTCTTCAGGCCCGAGCGCCAGGCCTGCCGGTAGAGCTCGTCGAGCTTGCGGCCGCTCGGGGAGGCGACGTAGAGGTTCAGCGACTGGGCCTGGTCGATCCACTTCTGCCTGCGCGCGGCGGCTTCCACCAGCCAGCGCGGCTCGATCTCGAACGCCGTGGCGTAGAGCTCCTTGAGCTCCTGCGGGATCCGCTCGATCGGCAGCAGGCTGCCGTCGTGCAGCTTCAGGTCGGCGACCATCTGCTCGTCCCAGAGCCCGGCCCGCTTGAGGTCGGCCACCAGGTGCGGGTTGACGACGGTGAAGTCGCCGGACATGTTCGCCTTGACGTAGAGGTTGCGGTAGACCGGCTCGATGGACTGGTTGACGCCGCAGATGTTGGCGATGGTGGCGGTCGGCGCGATGGCCATGACGTTGGAGTTGCGCATGCCGTCGCGGACGACGCGCTCGCGCAGCGCGTCCCAGTCCAGTGTGGACGACCGGTCCAGGTCGACGTCACCGCCGCGCGCCTCCGCCAGCAGCTCCAGCGAATCGAGGGGCAGCACGCCGCGGCTCCACAGCGACCCCTCGAAGGTCTCGTACCGGCCGCGCTCGACGGCCAGCCGGCTGGACGCGCTGATCGCGTGGTAGCTGATCAGCTCCGTGCTGCGGTCGGCGAACTCGACCGCGGCCCGCGAGGCCGGCGGCACGCGCAAGGTGAACAGCGCGTCGGCGAACCCCATGAGGCCCAGGCCGATCGGCCGGTGCCGCAGGTTGGACCGCCGGGCCTCGGGGATCGTGTAGAAGTTGATGTCGATGACGTTGTCCAGCATCCGCACCGCGGTGCGGGTGGTGCGCTCCAGCTTCTCGGCGTCGATGCCCTCGGGCGTGACGTGGCGGGCCAGGTTGATCGAGCCGAGGTTGCACACCGCGACCTCGTCGGTGCTGGTGTTCAGCGTGATCTCGGTGCACAGGTTCGAGGAGTGCACCACCCCGGTGTGCTGCTGCGGGGACCGCAGGTTGCACGGGTCCTTGAAGGTGATCCACGGGTGCCCGGTCTCGAACAGCATGGTCAGCATCCGCCGCCACAGGTCGACCGCGCGGACCCGCTTGACGACCGTGATCTCACCGCGGTCGGCGGCCCGCTCGTAGGCCCGGTAGCGCTCGGCGAACGCGGTGCCGTAGAGGTCGTGCAGGTCCGGGACCTCGTCCGGGGAGAACAGCGTCCACTGCTCGTCGGCCTCGACCCGGCGCAGGAACTCGTCCGGCACCCAGTTCGCGGTGTTCATGTCGTGCGTGCGCCGCCGGTCGTCACCGGTGTTCTTGCGCAGGTCGAGGAACTCCTCGACGTCGATGTGCCAGGTCTCCAGGTAGGCGCACACCGCGCCCTTGCGCTTGCCGCCCTGGTTGACCGCCACCGCCGTGTCGTTGGCGATCTTCAGGAACGGCACCACGCCCTGCGACGTGCCGTTCGTGCCCTTGATGTGCGCGCCGATGCCGCGCACCGGGGTCCAGTCGTTGCCGAGGCCCCCGGCGTACTTCGACAGCAGGGCGTTGTTGCTGATCGAGTGGAAGATGCTGGACAGGTCGTCGTCCACAGTGGTCAGGAAGCAGGAGGACAGCTGTGGCCGGGTGGTCCCGGCGTTGAACAGCGTCGGCGTCGAGCACATGAAGTCGAACGACGACAGCAGGTCGTAGAACTCGACGGCGCGGGCCTCCCGGTCGTCCTCGCGCAGTGCCAGGCCCATCGCCACCCGCATGAAGAACGCCTGCGGCAGCTCGTACCGCACCCCGCCCTCGTGCAGGAAGTACCGGTCGTAGAGCGTCTGCAGGCCCAGGAAGCCGAACTGCAGGTCGCGTTCGGGGACCAGGGCGCGGCCCAGGCGGTCGAGGTCGAACCCGGCCAGCTCCGGGTCCAGCTGCTGCAGCTCGACCCCGCGGCGCACGTGCGCGGCGAAGAGGTCCGGGTAGTCGGCGTCCGGGGCGACGCCGAGGAACCGCAGCGCGTCGCGGCGCATCCGGCCCAGCAGCAGGCGCGCGGTGACCTGCGAGTAGTTCGGTTCGGTCTCGATCAGGGTGCGGGCCGCCATGACCTGGGCCAGCGACAGCTCGTCGTCGCTCATCCCCGCGTAGCCGGTGCGCCGCACCTCGTCGAGCACGGCTTCGGCGGACACGCCGGGCAGTCCGGCGCAGGCCTGGTGGACCGCGGTGGACACCTCGGTCCAGTTGTCGAGTGTCGCCGTCACGCTCTCTCTCCCTCGCGAGCTCGGTGGACCACGAGCGCGCGCAGGCAGACAGCGACGGCACCGGCCGCCGTTCGTCCGCGCGGACCCGCCCTCGAGGTCCCGGACAGCACGCTGTGCGCGTGCACCGGTGGCAGGTCTTCGGACTCACGGGCGGCCTACTGGTCGTGGCTTCCCAGGCGTGGTGCCCAGTGCTGTACCCGCCGCCCGGGTGGGCGTCGGGTCACGACGGTCGTTCCCGTTCACCGCTGCGGGGCAGTCCCGGACTCGCACCGGGTTCCCTCTTGCCTCACCGGATCGCTCCGGTGAACCACCAGCGAGCGACACACTACATCTTGGGTCCGCGGTCGGCGCGAAGGGGCAGATGTCGGCGCGCCGCGCGCACGGTCGACAGGTGTCGGAGCTGTGTTCGACACTGTCGCCAGGAGCGAGCCGAAAGGGGTTGCCGTGGACGAGGAGCGGCTGCGGTCACTGCTGGCGGAACTGAGCACCGCGGAGAAGGCTCGGCTGCTGACCGGCGCCGACTTCTGGACGTTGCACCCCGCACCGGGGATCGGGCTGCGTTCGCTGGTGCTCTCCGACGGGCCCAACGGCGTGCGCGGCACGACCTGGGACGAGCGCGACACCGCGCTGCTGCTGCCGGTGGCCTCCGCACTGGGGGCGACCTGGGACCGGGCGGCGGCGCGGACGGCGGGGGAGCTGTTCGGCGACGAGGCGCGGCGCCGGGGCGTGCACGTGGTGCTGGCGCCGACGGTCAACGTGCACCGGAGTCCGTTCGGCGGCAGGAACTTCGAGAACTTCTCCGAGGACCCGCTGCTCATCGGCGAGATCGGCGCGGAGGTCGTCGCGGGCGTCCAGTCGCGCGGGGTGGGGGCGACACCGAAGCACTTCGTCGCCAACGACACCGAGACCGAGCGGTTCACCTACGACGCGGTGGTCGACGAGCGCACCCTGCGCGAGGTCTACCTGGCGCCGTTCCAGCGGATCGTGTCCAAGGCGCACCCGTGGCTGGTGATGGCCGCCTACAACTCGGTCAACGGCCAGACGATGACCGAGAACGCGCGGCTGGTCAACGAGGTGCTCAAGGGCGAGTGGGACTGGGACGGCGTGGTGGTGTCGGACTGGTTCGCCACCCGCTCGCTGCGCGAGTCCGCGCTGGGCGGGTTGGACCTGGCCATGCCGGGGCCGGAGAGCCCGTGGTCGGACGACGAGCTCGCCGAGGCCGTGGAGCGGGGCGAGGTCCCGGTCGAGGTGCTCGACGACAAGGTGCTGCGGCTGCTGCGCTTGGCCTCCCGCGTCGGCGGTTTCGACGACACCGAACCCGTCGGTGGTCCGCCGCCGGAGCAGGCCCGGCCGGTCGTCCGCGACCTCGCCACCCGCGGGTTCGTGCTGCTGCGCAACGAGACCGTGGACGAGGCGCCGGTGCTGCCGATCGACCCGGCGGTGTCGACGGTGGCCGTGATCGGGGAGAACGCCACGATCCCCGCGGTGCAGGGCGGGGGTTCCTCGCACGTGAGCCCGCCGCACGTGGTGACCCCGCTGGACGGGCTGCGCGCCGCGCTGCCCGACGCGGAGGTGGTGTACCGGCGCGGGGTCCGGCACCGGCGGTTGCTCGACCTGATCGCCCCGGAGGAGGCGTTCGACCCGGACGGGGAGGGCACCGGCGTCCGCGTCGACTTCCTGGACGGCGACGGAGCGGTGCTCGGCAGTGAGCTCCGCGGCACCGACCGGCTGCTGTGGTCGTCCGGGCTGCCGCACGGCGCGGCGAGGGTGCGGCTGCGGGTGCACCTGCGCGCCGAGGTCGGCGAGCACGTGTTCGGCGTCAACGGGACCGGGCACTTCCGGGCGGAGATCGCGGGACGGGACGTGCTCGAGGCGGACGTGGCCCGCACGGAGGAGATCACCGACCCGATGGGGGACATGCTGGAGCCGCCGGAGCAGCGGTTCAACGTGGTGCTGGTCGAGTCGGACCTCGACGACTCCGGTCGCGCGTCGCTGACCGTGGAGTACACCCCGCGGAGCACCGAGGGCCTGGTGGCGGTCGGCCTCGGCCACCGCGCGCAGGAGTGGGACGACGCCAGCGAGCTCGCGGCGGCCGTCGACGCCGCGCGCGAGGCCGACGTCGCGGTGGTGGTGGTCGGCACCAACGACGAGGTCGAGACCGAGGGGCGCGACCGCACCTCGCTGGACCTGCCGGGTGCGCAGGACGCCCTGGTCCGCGAAGTGCTGGCGGTGAACCCCCGGACCGTGGTGGTGGTCAACGCCGGGGCGCCGGTGCTCATGCCGTGGAGCGACACCGCGCCGGCGGTGCTGTGGACGTGGTTCGGCAGCCAGGAGTACGGCGACGCGCTCGCGGACGTCCTGCTGGGGCGGGCGGAGCCCGGCGGCCGGTTGCCGACCACCTTCCCCGCGGCGCTGGCCGACGTGCCGGTGCCGCTGCCCGCGGTGCAACCGGTGGACGGCGAACTCCGCTACGAGGAGGGCACGTCGGTGGGCTACCGCGCCTACCGGGACCGCGGCGTGACGCCGGCGTTCTGCTTCGGGCACGGGCTCGGCTACACCACGTGGGAGTACCTGGCGGCCGAGGTCGACGGGGACGTGGTGCGGGTCGCGCTGCGCAACACCGGTGAGCGGGCGGGCCGCGAGGTCGTCCAGGTCTACGCCGCGGACCCGGTGCGGCTGGCGGGTTTCGCGGTGGTCGAGGCGGAGGCGGGCGCCGAGGTCTCGGTGGACGTGGAGGTCGAGCCGGGGACCGGCGAGCTGCGCGTCGGACGCAGCGTCGAGGACCTGCGCCTGGTCGTCCCGCGCTGACGCGCCCGCCGAGGCGAGCTGCGACGATGGGGCCCGGAGAGGAGCGCCGGTGGATGCGCTGATCCCGCGCGCCCGAGCGGAGATCGCCCCGGGCGCGGTGCACGTGCCGGACTGGTTGGGCCTGGCCGAGCAGCGAGACCTGGTGCGGGCCTGCCGGGAGTGGGCGCGGGCCGGGATGCGCTCGCCGACGCTGCCGGGCGGGGGTGTGATGTCGGTCCGCACGGTGTGCCTGGGCTGGCAGTGGATCCCCTACCGCTACTCCCGGACGCGGGAGGACGGTTCGCCGGTGCCGCCCGTCCCGGACTGGCTGGCCGACCTCGGCCGCCGGGCCCTGGCGGACGCCTACCAGCAGCCCGCGGACGACTACGCGCCGGACGTGGCGTTGGTCAACTACTACGACGACACCGCCAAGATGGGCATGCACCAGGACAAGGACGAGCGCAGCCGGGAACCGGTGGTGTCGCTGAGCTTGGGCGACGAGTGCACGTTCCGCTTCGGCAACCCGGATTCGCGGGGCAAGCCCTACCGGGACATCACCCTGTGCTCGGGCGACCTGTTCGTCTTCGGGGGGCCGAGCCGGCTCGCCCACCACGGGGTGCTGCGGACGAGGCCGGGAACGGCCCCGGACACCGGCCTGCGGGCGGGCCGGCTCAACATCACCCTCAGGGTCTCGGGGCTGGGGCGCGGGAGCTCGGCGCCGTGAACGCCCCGGAAAAGCAGAACGCCCCGCACGTGCGGGGCGTTCTGCTGCTTCGAGTGCGCCAACAGGGACTCGAACCCCGAACCCGCTGATTAAGAGTCAGCTGCTCTGCCAGTTGAGCTATTGGCGCTCGTGTGCCACCGGGATTCCGGTCGGTTCCCCGCCCGGTCGCCCGGCGACTGGAAACACCCCGCACGAGCAGGGTGTTCGACTGCTTCGAGTGCGCCAACAGGGACTCGAACCCCGAACCCGCTGATTAAGAGTCAGCTGCTCTGCCAGTTGAGCTATTGGCGCTGGTGTGTCGTTCCGGGGTTTCCCATCGGTCTCCCTGGCGACGTGGAAAACATTAGCACGGCTCTGGAGGGCCCTGAACGGGGGGTGGGGTCTGATCTCCCGGGCAACCTCCGGGTGGCGCGCAGCGTCTCTCCGGGGGAGTGATCGGCCTGCGTGGATCACTCTCTGTGTACACCCGGTCGCTTCATCCCCAGTCGGGTACTTGCGGCACACTGTTCACAGGGGTTGATGGTGTTTCTGAGCGGACGGACTGTTGCTCATGAGGGAGTGGCGTAATCCGGTCGGGGAATCCGTGCGGGTTTCTCGGCTGGTGTCGATGTTGATCTTCGGTGTGGTCGCGCTGCTGGTCGCGGGCTGCAGCGGGGCCGACGGGCAGACCCCGGAGGGTTCCGGTGACGTGCCACCGGCGCCCGTGGTCGAGTTCGCCCCGCAGAACGGGGCCGAGGACGTGTCGCCGACCGCCCCGATCACCGCGAAGGTGACCGGCGGACGGATCGTGCGCGCGACCCTGACCAACACCGAGGACAAGGAGGTGTCCGGCACGATCGCGCCGGACGGCACGAGCTGGACGGCCGGGGAGAAGCTCGGCTACGGCAAGACCTACACGCTGGAGGTGACCGCGCAGGGCACCGGTGGGCCGGCGATCACCCAGCAGGCCACGTTCAGCACGGTGTCCCCGGGTGAGCAGACGTACGTCTCGATGAACCCGCTGGACGGGCAGACCGTCGGCGTCGGGCAGCCACTGGCGTTCTACTTCAGCAAGGACGCGCCCGCGCCGGACAAGGAGAAGGCCGAAGAGGCGATCCGGGTCCAGACCGAGCCCGCGGTGGAGGGCGCGTTCTACTGGTTCAACAACCGCGAGGTGCACTGGCGGCCGAAGGAGTACTGGAAGCCGGGCACCAAGGTGACCGTCGACATCGACGTGTACGGGCGCGACCTCGGCAACGGCGTGTGGGGCCAGGAGGACCGCAAGGCGACCATCACCATCGGGGACGCGGTGATCCTGCGGGCCGACGGCGCCACGCACCAGATGTCGATCGAGAAGAACGGCGAGGTCATCCGGACCATGCCGGTGTCGCTGGGCAAGCCGGACTTCCCGTCCAACAACGGCGTGCACGTGGTCACCGAGCACCACGCCACGAAGGTGATGGACTCCTCCACCTACGGCCTGCCGGTCGAGGCGGGCGGCTACCGCACCGAGGTGCAGTGGGCGGTCCGGATCTCCAACGGCGGTGAGTTCCTGCACGCCGCGCCCTGGTCGGTGGCGCAGCAGGGGAACAGCAACGTCAGCCACGGCTGCATCAACATGAGCACCGAGAACGCCAAGTGGGTCTTCGACCTGGTCAAGAAGGGCGACGTCGTGGAGATCACGAACTCCGGCGGCCCGGACCTGCGGCCCTGGGACGGGTTCGGTGACTGGCAGATCCCGTGGGAGCAGTGGGTGCAGGGCGGCAAGTGACCTCCTGGTCCCGGCGGGTCCTGTCCCACGCAGGACTCGCCGGGCCCCGCAGCCCGGACGCGACGAAGACGGAGGCCCGGTTCCCTCAGGAACCGGGCCTCCGCCGCTCTTGGGGTGAGTGACGGGAATCGAACCCGCGACACCTGGGACCACAACCCAGTGCTCTACCGACTGAGCTACACCCACCTCGGCCGCTCGGATCGGGCCTCGAACCGGCCGTCTTCCGAAGCAACGCTCATATACTAGCGTGCGCCGTCACGCGGTTTCCCGCGGGTACCGGTTACGGCGATCCTGCTGGTCAGCGGCCTTTCTGCGACTCCTGCTCGGGCGTCTCCCGGGTGCCGCCCGCGCCCGCGTCGCCGGCCAGCAGCTCGGCCGCGACCGCCTGGGCCTGCTCGCTGGTCGGCCCGGGCTGCGGGACGAACGCGGTGCGCCGGTAGTAGGCGAGCTCGCGGATCGACTCCCGGATGTCGGCCAGCGCGCGGTGCGCCAGGCCCTTCTCCGGCTGCGCGTAGTAGATCCGCGGGTACCAGCGCCGGCACAGCTCCTTGATGGACGAGACGTCGACCATCCGGTAGTGCAGGTGGGCGTCCAGCCGCGGCATGTCGCGGGCGATGAAACCGCGGTCGGTGGCGATGGAGTTGCCCGCCAGCGGGGCGGACCGGCCCTCCGGGACGTACTGGCGGACGTAGTCGAGCACCTGCTGCTCGGCCTCGGCCAGGGTGACGGTGGAGCGGCGCACCTCCTCGGTGAGCCCGGAGCGGTCGTGCATCTCGCGGACCACGTCGGGCATCCCGGCCAAGGACTCGTCGTCGGCGTGGATCACGATGTCCACGCCATCCCCGAGGACGTTCAGGTCGGCATCGGTGACCAGGGCCGCGATCTCGATCAAGGCGTCCTTGCCGAGGTCGAGACCGGTCATTTCGCAGTCGATCCACACTAGACGGTCGTTCACCCGAGGCAGCCTAACGTCCCGGAGGGCGTGATCGTGCAGCCGTCTGGGTCACGTGGCCAACCGCTCACGCAGCTCCCGGGGCACCACCTTGCCGGTGGCGTTGCGCGGCAGCTCGTCGAGGAACACCACGTGGCGGGGGAGCGCGAACTTCGGCAGCTGGTCGCGGACCCGGTCGCGCACCTGCTCGGCGTCGAGCTCCTGACCCGGGCGGAGCACCACGAAGGCGGCGAGCCGTTGGCCGAAGTCCTGGTCGTCGACGCCGATGACCGCGACCTCGGCGACCTCCGGCAGGCGTGCGATGGCGTCCTCGGTCTCCTTCGGGTAGACGTTCTCGCCACCGGAGACGATCATGTCGTCCTCGCGGCCGACGACGAAGAGCCGACCGGCGGCGTCGATGCGCCCCAGGTCGCCGGTGGACATCAGGCCGTCGCGGACCTCCCGGCGGCCACCGTTGGTGTAGCCGTCGAAGAGCATCGCGTTGCCCGCGAAGATGCGTCCGGTCTCGCCGCGCTCGACGGGGCTGCCGTCCTCGGCGAGGATGCGCACCCGCGTGCCCCGGGGCGGCCGGCCCGCGGTGCCCGGTGCCGCGCGCAGGTCCTGCGGTGTGGCGATGCTCACCCACGACACCTCGGTCGAGCCGTAGAGGTTGTGCAGCACGGGGCCGAAGGTGCGCTGGAACCGGGTGGCCAGGTCGGCGGGCAGCGCCGAGCCGCTGCTGGCCACGATCCGCAGCGAGCTGTGGTCGTAGCGGGCGCGGACCTCCTCGGGCAGGTCCAGGATGCGCTGGAGCATCACCGGCACCGCGAACATCGCCGTGCACCGGTGGCGCTGCACGCAGGCGAGCGCCTCCTCCGGGTCGAACTTGCGGCGCAGCACCAGCGTCGCGCCGAGCACGGCTGCCAGCTGGAAGGCGGCCAGCCCCCAGGTGTGGAACAGCGGAGCGCTGATGAGCATCCGCTCGCCGCTGTCCAGCGGGATCCGGGACAGCACCGAGGCCGCCGGCGACAGGCTCGGCGGGTCCGGGCGGCGCGCGCCCTTGGGGGTGCCGGTGGTGCCGGAGGTGAGCACGATCATCCGGGCGTGCCGCCGCGGCCGGGTCGGGCGCCGGGGCGAGGACGTGGCGATCAGGTGCTCCAGCGTGTCGTGCCGGGTGGTGCCGTCGGTCCAGGCCAGCACCTGGTCGACCTCGGTGGGCAGCTCCGGCAGCTGGGCGCGGAACTCGGCGTCCAGCACCAGCACGCTGACCTGCTGCTCGGCGATGACGTCGGCGACCTGCCGGCCGCTCAGGCCGGTGTTGAGCAGCACCACGTCCACGCCGAGCTTGGCCGCCGCGAGGACCGTCTCGACCGGCCCGTGGTGGTTGCGGCACAGCACACCGATGCGGGTCCCCGGCGTGACGCGCCTGCGCAGGCCGTTGGCCAGCCGGGAGGTGCGCTGCTCGAGCTCTGCGTAGCTGAGCGCGCCGCGCTCGTCGATCACCGCCGGGCGGTCCGGGTGGCGCACGGCGCCGACCGCGAAGCCCAGCGGCGGCGTGACGCCCCAGTGCCGCCAGGCGCGGCCGATGCGCAGCAGCTTGTCCGGCCGCATGGGCCGGACCACCCCGCGCTGGGCCAGCACGAACGCCGTGTGGAGGCCTTCGGGAACCCGGCTCAGCGGGGCCAGCACCCGCTGCCACAACACGCTCACGCATCCACCTCTCGTCCGCGAAGCTACTCGAGAGTAGATAATGACCCAACCTGGCCGGAACAGGAAGGGCCCGGCCGATCAGTCCTGGTCAGCCGCGGACACCACGGCGTCGCGCAGCGCCGCCCGCAGCCTGCCCACCTCCAGCGGCGAGAGCACGGCCGTCTCGCCCGGGGGCGCCACCACCACGACGTCCCCCTGGTTGATGAACACCGACAGGTCTCGTCGCCTTCCCGCGACATCGCGGCAGCTCACGTGCCACTCCTTGGTGGGCTCCACGATCTCGTGCCTCCTTGGTGCGGTTCGCGCTCGTGATCGTGGGACGCCGGAGCGGGCCGGACGTGACGCCGCTCCTCCGCCGGAAGCGCACGAGGCGCCGGGCAGCAGCTGCCCGGCGCCTCGCGGTCGTCGTGCTGGTGCCTCAGACCGGACGGACCACGAGCCCCTCGGGCTCGGCGGTGAAGGTGACCGCCCCTTCGAAGTCCGCGATCGGGAGCTCGTCGCGCACCAGCCGGTGCGGCGCGTCGAACGCCTCGACGCGCACCTCGCCCGCGGTGATCGTCTGCTCGGCGACGCCCTCGCCGCCGACCTGCACCTGCAGTTCGTGCCCCTGCACCTGCACGGTCAGCCAACCGCCGGCGACGGTCAGCTGCTCGCCGCTGTGGGTGAGGGTCAGCCGACTGGCGGTGGGGTCCTCGGAGCGCACCGCGACGTGCGAGAGCGCCACGTCGCGCTTGCCCGAGTCACCGACCAGCGCGATGACGTCACGGGTGACCTGCTCGCCCGCGGTCTCGCCCGGCTTCGGCGTGAGCACGGGAGCGCGCAGCTGCGCGGCGATGCGGTAGGGCTGCCACGAACCGGCACCGACCAGGTTGACCACCGCGGTGACGTCGACGTCCTCGAGCAGCCGGTCGCTGCCCGGCGCCGGGGTCACCTCGATCGCCGCGACGTCCCGCTCGCGCAGCAGGTCGCGCAGCGCCTTGGCGCGCTGCCTGCTGTTGCGGTCGAAGCCGCGGGTGATCGCCACCGTCCCCGATCCGGCCGCCGCGACGGCGGCTTCGGTCAGGTCCGCCAACGGGGCCCAGATCCGCGCGGGATCTTCCGGTCGGCGGGGCCGCCGGGAACGGGCGAAGCTCGGAGCATCGGTCGTGGTTTCCATCGTCGGTGAGTTTAGTCGGCGGTGAAGCGCCGTTACTCCCGCCGGTGGGCCCATTCACGCTGTGAAATCGATCGCTCTTCACCGTCGCTCGCGGTTCCGTCGGGTACGGCGACGATCGCTCGCGCCCGGCCTGGGGGCGGGCCCTCCAGCTGCCGGAACGCGCGGTCTTGTCGGCGCGTGCGCCCGGAGCGATGCTGAGTTGTTCGCCGGCAACCAGGGGGGTGGGGATGACCGAGCTGCTCTTCCCCGAGCTGGGGCGGCGCCCTGCCGGGCGGGCCCCGGTGCGCGGGGTGCTGGTGCGGTGGTTGGCCGCGGACGGGAGCGCGGTGCACGTCGGCGACCGGTTGGCCGAGGTGCGGGCGTCCGGTGATGCCGTCGGGTGGGTGTCGGCGCTGGCGACCGGGACGCTCTGGCACCAGGTCCGGCCCGGCGAGGTGGTCAGCGCGGGTTCGGTGGTCGGACTCATCGACTAACCGGTCCCGCCGGGATAGGTTGGTCACCAGTGACGCGGGGTGCCCGGTGCGCCGGGCTGAGAACAGACCCGTTGAACCTGACCTAGCTAGTACTAGCGGAGGGACGTCATGCTTCCCAACGTGCTCACCATCGCGGGCACCGACCCCAGCGGCGGTGCCGGTGTCCAGGCCGACCTCAAGGCGTTCTCGGCGAACGGTGCCTACGGCATGTCCGTGATCACCGCGCTCGTCGCGCAGACCACCACCGGGGTGGTCGAGGTGCAGGAGGTGCCGCCGGAGTTCGTCACCGCCCAGCTGGTCACGCTGCTCGACGACGTGCGGGTGGACGCGGTCAAGATCGGCATGCTGGCCAACGCCGGAGTGATCCACGCGGTGATCGAGGTGCTGGACCGCTACGCGCCGCCGCACGTGGTGCTGGACCCGGTCATGGTCGCCAAGAGCGGGGACCGGCTGCTCGCGCCGGACGCGGTGGGCGCGTTGCGCGACGAGCTGCTGCCGCGGGTCGACCTGATCACGCCGAACCTGCCGGAGGCGGCGGACCTGCTGGGCGAGCCGGAGCTCACCGACGTCGAGGGCATGCCGGCCCAGGCCGAGCGGCTGGCCGGTCTCGGTGCCAAGCAGGTGCTGCTCAAGGGCGGCCACCTGGCCGGTGAGTCCAGTGTGGACCTGCTCCACGGCGACGGGGTCAGCGAGTTCCTGTCCAGCGAGCGGGTCGCGACCACCAACGACCACGGCACCGGCTGCACCCTCTCGGCCGCGATCGCGGCGCTGCGCCCGCAGCGCCCGGACTGGCTGACGGCGGTGCGCGAGAGCAAGGACTACCTCACCGGGGCGCTGCGCGCCGCCGAGCAGCTGGACGTCGGCCACGGCCACGGCCCGGTGCACCACTTCTACCGCTGGTGGTGACCAGCCCTCCGGCCCCACGTCGTTGTCCGATCCGCAACTCCGATGGAGGCCGGGTGCCTGGTCTCCACCGGGATCGCGCCCCCCGAGACGAGGACTGCTGATGAGCACGTTGCCCGCCCCGCCCGCTGACGGTTTCTGCGCGCAGGCCTGGGAGCACACCGCCGGCCTGCAACGCGCGATCGTCGAGCACCCGTTCAACGTCGCGCTCACCGACGGCACGTTGGACCGCGAGGTGTTCGCCTTCTACATCGTGCAGGACGCCCGCTACCTGGTCGGGTTCGCGCAGGCCCTGGCGGCCGCGGCGACCCGTGCCGACACCGCCGAGGACGCCGCGTTCCTGTCCGGGGCGGCCCAGGGCGCCCTGGTCGAGGAGCGCCGGCTGCACGCCGGCTACGTCGCCGAGTTCGGGTTGTCCGACGAGGAGGTCGAGGGTGTCGACACCTCGCCGACCTGCCTGGCCTACACCTCGTACCTGCGCGCCTGCGCGCTGGGCGCGCCCTACCCGGTGCTGCTCGCGGCGCTGCTGCCGTGCTTCTGGGTGTACCAGCACGTGGGCAGCACGATCCTGGAGGCGACCGGAGGCGCCGCCGACCACCCGTACCGGGCGTGGATCCAGACCTACGCCGACGAGGAGTTCGCCGCGTCGGTGCTCACCGCGCGCGAGCTCGTCGACCGGGTCGCCGCGAGCGCCGGTGACGTGGTCCGGCGGAAGATGCTGGCGGCGTTCACCCGCGCCACCGAGTACGAGTGGCTGTTCTGGGACAGCGCGTGGCACAGGGAGGCCTGGCCGACCGCCCGGTTCCTCCGCTAGGCGCTGGAACCTGTTGCGGGGCAAGGCGGAGCCGTGTCGTGTGACCCGCGGCACAGACCGGGGGCGCTAACGAACGGTGAGGGCCGGAACGATGTGCTCAGCGACACGCCAGTTCCGGCGTGGCTTCCCTCTTCTCTCACCCTGGACGGGGTTTCACGCGCCGTGGGCTCTTCGCTGTTGATCGTCTTCCTGGGCATGATGGTGCCCGTGCTCGCCGCCGCGCCGTTCTACGTCGCCGACCGCCGCCGGGAGGAGCAGGAGCGCCAGGTCGACCCGCCCGAGACGACGAGCACCAGCTCCGACGACTGAAGTCGCGGGACCTGGTGCTCCTGGACGCGGGTGGCCCGGTTGGTCACTCCTCGCCGATCTCGGCGCGCAGCCGGGCGAGGCGCTGGCGGGTGCGGTTGAACTTGGCCTCGAAGTGCTTCTCGAACAGGTCGGTCGGCAGCTCGGGCAGCTCGACCGGTTCCGTCGTGCGCTGCGCCGGCGGGGCCGCCTCCTCCGCCTCGGCCTCACCGGACTCGGTCTGGGCGGCGGAAGGCTCCTCGGCCGTCGCTGGTCCCGGCTCGGCCGCCGGCGCGGGTTGCTGCGCAGCCGCCTCCTGAGCAGCCGGTCCCGGTTCGGGCGCGGCCGCGTCGCGAGCCGCCGGGTCGGCCTGCTGCGCGGACGCTTCCTCCTCCGGTCGTTCGGCGAGTGCCGCGTGCGGGGCGGTCGTCCGGCGGGTGACCTTCGGCGGAGCCGGGGTGCGCAGCGCGTGCTTGCCGCGTGGTGGTGCGGAGTCCTGCTCGCCGAGCCGGCGGTTCGCCCGGTGCAGCAGTGGCCAGAAGACCAGCGTGGCGGACGCGAAACCGGTGACGAACATCAGCACGAGCAGTTCCACGTGAAAGCTCCGATCAGTCCTATCGGGCGGGTCCGGGCTGCGGGGTCGCACCGTTGGTGCTCGGGTGCGCACCGTCCATGGGGATGAGGAACGTCTGCACGTCGTCGCGCTGCTCCGGCAGCTGGACCGGCAGCTCCGCCTCGGGTTCCGGGTCCGGTTCGCCGGCGGCGGCCGGCTCTGCGGTCGGGGCCGGCTCGGCGGTGACCGGGGCCGTCGCGGGCGGGTGGGTGCGCAGCTCGTCGATGGAGGCGCCGAGCATGCGCTGCGCCTGGTCCATCGAGGACAGCACCGAGGCGTGCAGTTCCTCCAGGCGCTGCTGGTGGGCGTTGATCTCCTCCAGCGCTTGCAGGCGCATCTGCTCGGTCTCGGCGTCCCACTGGCCGCACTGCTTCCGGGTCTGCGCGATCAGCGCGTCGGCCTCCTCCTGCGCGGCGGCGATGACCCGCTTGTACTCGGCGCGGATGTTCTGCCGCATCCGGTGTTCCTTGGCGCGCAGCTCGCTGGCCTTCTGGTCGTGCTCGCGGTGCAGCTGGGCGCGGCGCTCCTCGACCTCGGCGATCAGCTGGTTGCACTCCTCGCGCAGCTCGTTCGCGGTCTGCTCGGCCTCGCGGATGAGCTCGCGGGCCTCGTTCTCGGCGGTGCCGCGGATGATCTCGGCCTGCCGCCGGGCCTGCTCGCGGAGGGTCTGCACCTCCTCCTCGGCGATCGAGAGCATGTTCTGCACGCGCTGCGAGGCGGCGGGCAGGCCGGTGTCGGAGGACTCGATGCGCCGGAGGCGCTCCTCGGCCGCGTCCAGCGCGCGGCGGGTGTCGTCGCAGAGCTTGCGCAGGTCGCTGTTGAGCTGCGCGGCCTCGTTGCGGTCGATGGTGACCAGCCGCAGCTGGTCCTCCAGCAGTTCGATGTGTTCGATGACCTGGTTTCGGTTGAAACCGCGGACCTGGATGTCGAATCCCGGCCGGAGCGGAACGACGGAGTCGGCGTCATCCATGGGTGAACTCCTCTCCGGGCGGTGGGGGTGATCCGATAGCTCGGAGAGTAGGGGCGTTGCTTCGCGTTCGCCCAGTGAGACACCGCGATCATCACCTGATCAGGTAATTGCGCTGGGTGGTCAGCCGGGTGCTGGCGACCTGCGGAGACACACCGGGTCCGTCCACAGTGGGCAGATGAGGGGTGGGGTGTTCGATGGCACTGCCGTGTGACGGGCCGGTTAGGTTAGGCTGCGCTCACGTACCCGTTCCGAGGAGCTTTCGCGTGACGAGTGGAGTCGACCTTGCCGGGCAGTCGCACCAGCGCGCGTCGGTGCTGCTGCGCCGGTGGCTGGCCGAGACGCACACCCCGGTCTCCGAGGGGCCGCTGCGGCTGACCGTCGGGCCGCTGCGCCTGGGCACCGACGTGCTGTACCGCTCGCCGACCGGGGCGCACGGCTTCGGCGCGATCCACGTGCTCGACGAAGCCGGTGACCCCGCCGCGATCGCCGACCCGGCGCTGCTGGCCGCGGCCTGCTCGGCGGACGCGCGGGCCCGCGCGCTGCCCGACGCGCCGATCAACGCCGCGGAGGCCGGCTCGCTGGTGGACTGGGTGCTGCACGCGCTGCCGCGGCACCGGCTCGACCCGCTGCCGCTGACGGACGACCTGGTCGCGGTCGCCCGCTCGGTGTCCGACGCGGCGGAGGCGCAGCGCTGGCTGGTCGCGAACGTCGAGGGACGGCTGCTGCCCGCCGCGCTGGGCTGGGAGGGCGACCGCGCCGCCGCGACGACCGAGCTGCTCACCCGCGGGCCGCTGGCGGTCATCGGGCTGCTGGGGCGGCGCGGCGTCGTGCACGAGGAGGACCTGCTCGCGGAGCTGCGGAAGCGGTTGCGCGGGGTCGCCGAGGCGCACCCGACGGCCGGGTGGCTGGTCGAGCACTGGTTGACCAGCCCGACGCTGACCGACCTCGCCGCGCTCAACGGCTCCGACCTGCGCTACCGGGACGGGTCGGGCCAGGTGGAGGTGCGGCCGGTGCCGTTCGAGGTGCCCAACCCGCTGTGGGAGGGTGCGGCCGAGGCGCCCGGGGTGCCGCTCCCGGAGCTGGGGGACGGCTGGTCGCTGCGGCCGGTGCGGGTCGTCGGCGACGACGGCGGCCCGGACGTCGCGCTGGTGCACCGCTGGATGAACACCGAGCACGTCGCGGTCAACTGGAACCAGGCGTGGCCGCGGGAGCAGTGGCGCGCCGAGCTGGCCGGTCAGCTCGGCGGGCAGCACTCGCTGCCGTGCGTCGTCGGGCGCGACGGGCGTGACCTGGGCTACCTCGAGCTGTACCGGGTGCAGCGGGACAAGCTCGCGCGCTGCTACCCGCACGACCCGCACGACCTCGGGGTGCACATCGCCCTCGGCGAGCCGGACGCGGTCGGCCGCGGGCTCGGGTCGGCGTTGCTGCGGGCGGTGGCGCGTGGTCTGCTGGAGGCCGACCCCGCCTGCCTGCGGGTGGTGGCCGAGCCGAACGTCCACAACGGAGCGTCGGTGGGCGCCTTCGGCAAGGCCGGTTTCCGCAGGTCGGGCGAGGTCGGGTTGCCGAACAAGAACTCCGCGCTGATGGTCTTCGCACGTGAGTGAGTAGCCCCACTCCGTCGTCGGTGCCGGGCGTCTGTACTCCCGATCGACAAGCAATTAAGGTAAGCCTCACCTATCTTGTTGATCGTGGGGAGAGCGATGCCGGGTCGAGACGACCAGCTGTTGCCGCTGTCGGCTGCGCAGGCGGGGATCTGGTTCGCCCAACAGCTTGACCGGGGCAACCCGATCTTCAACACCGCTGAACGCGTGGAGGTCCACGGGCCCGTGGACCCGGAGCGGTTCGCCGCCGCGCTGCGGCGCGCCGTCGCCGAGACCGAGGCGCTGCGCGTCCGGGTCTGCGCCGAGGAGGCGGAGCTCGGGCAGGTCATCGAGGAGCCCGCCGAGTTCGAGCTGCCGGTGGTGGACTGCACCACCGCCGCCGACCCCGAGTCGCGCGCGCACGCCTGGATGCGCGCCGACCTGCGCGAACCGGTGGACCTCACGCGCGGGCAGGACGGGCGGCTGTGGAGCGCCGCGCTGTTCAAGCTCGGCGAGCAGCGCTGGTGGTGGTACCAGCGGATCCACCACGTGGCCATCGACGGCTACGGGTTCTCGATCTTCATCCGGCGGGTCGCGGAACTCTACACCGACCCGGACGCCGGCCCCTCGCCGTTCGGCTCGCTGCAGGCGCTGCTCGACGACGAGCGGCAGTACCGGGAGTCGGCGAAGTGCGAGCGCGACACCCGGTACTGGCGGGAGCGCTTCGCCGACCGGCCCGACGTGGTGTCGCTGGCCGAGAGCGCGCGGCCCACCGCGCACGACTTCCACCGGCAGACCGCCGAGTCCGGGGCCGGGACCGCGCTGGCCGCGGCGGCCGAGGAAGCCCGCACGATCTGGTCGGACGCGCTCATCGCCGCCTTCGGCGCCTACCTGCACCGCATGACCGGGGCCGGGGACGTGGTGCTGGGCCTGCCGGTGATGGGGCGGCTCGGCTCGGTGGCGCTGCGGGTACCGGGCATGGTCGTCAACGTGCTGCCGCTGCGGTTGCGGATCACCGCGGCCACCACGCGCGCGGAGCTGGTCGCGCAGGTGCGCGCGGCCGTGCGGGAGCTGCGCACGCACCAGCGCACCCGCAGCGAGGACCTGCGCCGCGACCTCGGCCTGCTGGGCTCGGACCGGCCGCTGTTCGGGCCGATGGTCAACATCAAGGCCTTCGACTACGAGCTGCGGTTCGGCGACAGCCCGGCCACCGTGCACAACGTCGCCGCCGGGCCGGTCGAGGACCTGACCGTCGCGGTCTACCACGACGACGGGCGGCTGCGGTTCGAGTTCGACGCCAACCCCGACCGCTACGGCGAGGCCGAGCTCACCGCGCACCGCGAGCGGTTCCTGCGGTTCCTCGACCGGTTCGCGCGGTGCTCGGGGGACACCGCGATCGGCCGGATCGACCTGCTCTCCGCCGAGGAGCGCACCCGGGTCCTGGAGGAGTGGAACGCCCCGGGCGTCGAGCTCGCGGACCTGCCGCCCGCGACGCTGCCGGAGCTGTTCGAGCAGCAGGTGGAGCGGACGCCGGACGCGGTGGCGGTCACCGCCGGCGACGAGCAGCTCACCTACGAGGAGCTCAACGCGCGGGCCAACCAGCTCGCGCACCACCTGATCGACCTGGGCGTCGGCCCCGAGCAACTGGTGGCGCTGGCGCTGCCGCGGTCGGCGGAGCTGGTGGTGGCGCTGGTGGCGGTGCTCAAGGCCGGGGCGGCGTACCTCCCGCTGGACCCCGGGCACCCGGCCGAGCGGATCGCCCACATCGTCGGCGACGCCCAGCCCAGCGTGCTGATCAGCGACGCCGAGCACGCCGCGCGGCTGCCCGCGGACATCCCCTCGGTCCTGCTGGACGACCCGACGGCGCGGGCGGAGGTCGCCCGGCACTCGCAGCGCGACCCCAAGCCCGGCGAGCGCGGGCCGCTGACCTCCGAGCACGCCGCGTACGTGATCTACACCTCGGGTTCGACCGGCCAGCCCAAGGGCGTGTCGATCTCGCACCACAACGTGGTCCGGTTGTTCCGCGCCACCGACCACTGGTTCTCCTTCGGCGGTGACGACGTCTGGACCCTGTTCCACTCCTACGCCTTCGACTTCTCGGTGTGGGAGCTGTGGGGCGCGCTGCTGCACGGCGGTCGGCTGGTGGTGGTCCCGCACGAGGTCAGCCGGTCGCCGCGGGAGTTCCGGCGGTTGCTGGTCCGGGAGCGGGTGACCGTGCTCAACCAGACCCCGTCGGCCTTCTACCAGCTCGCCCAGGCGGACCGGGAGGACCCGGAGGGCGAGCTCGCGCTGCGCGTGGTCATCTTCGGCGGTGAGGCGCTGGAACTGTCCAGGTTGGACGACTGGTACCGGCGGCACCCCGAGACGCCCAGGCTCGTCAACATGTACGGGATCACCGAGACCACCGTGCACGTGTCCTACGTGGAGCTGGACCGCGAGAGGGTGGCCCGCCGCGACGGCAGCGTCATCGGCCGCGCCATCCCGGACCTGCGGGTCTACCTGCTGGACTCGCAGCTGCAGCCGGTGCCGCCCGGCGTGGTGGGCGAGCTGTACGTGGCCGGCGAGGGCCTGGCGCGCGGGTACCTCGGGCAGCGCGGGCTCACCGCGCAGCGCTTCGTCGCCGACCCGTACGGCGCCCCGGGCACCCGCATGTACCGCTCCGGGGACCTGGGGCGGTGGCGGCCGGACGGCAGCATCGAGTTCATCGGCCGCGCCGACCACCAGGTCAAGGTGCGCGGGTTCCGCATCGAGCTGGGGGAGGTCGAGGCGAACCTCGCGGCGCACCCGCAGGTCCGGCAGGCCGCCGTCGTGGTGCGCGAGGACCAGCCCGGCGACAAGCGGTTGGTCGGCTACACCGTCGGCACCGCCGGGTCCGCGGAACTGCGGTCGTACCTGGCCGAGCGGCTGCCCGGCTACATGGTGCCCGCGGCGTTCGTGGCGGTGGACGAGATCCCGTTGACCGCCAACGGGAAGCTCGACGTGCGCGCGTTGCCCGCGCCCGAGTTCGGCGGTGACGCCGCGGGGCGCGGACCCCGCAACGCGGTCGAGGCCGCGCTGTGCCGGTTGTTCGCCGAGGTGCTCGGCGTGCGCGAGGTCGGCATCGACGACGGGTTCTTCGACCTGGGCGGGCACTCGCTGCTGGCGGCCCGGTTGCTGGCGCGGGTGCGCGCCGAGCTCGGCGCCGAGCTGACCATCCGCAGCCTCTTCGACCACCCCACCGTCGCCGGGCTCGCCGAACAGCTGGGCACCGGGGCGCGGCGGCCGGAGCTGCGGCGCGTCGAGCGGCCCGAGCGGATCCCGCTGTCCTTCGCCCAGCAGCGCCTGTGGTTCCTCAACCGCTTGGAGGGGCCCAGTGCCACGTACAACATGCCGCTGGTGCTGCGGATGACCGGCGAGCTGGACGTGGCGGCGCTGCGCGCGGCCCTCGGTGACGTCGTGCGTCGGCACGAGAGCCTGCGCACCGTCTTCCCCGACGAGCAGGGCGAACCGCGCCAGGACGTGCTCGACGTCGTCCCGGAGCTGACCGTGGTCGAGACGTCCGATGTGGACGCTGAGCTGCACGCCGCGGCGCGGCGCGGCTTCGACCTGGCCGTGGAGCCGCCGATCCGGACCACGCTGTTCGAGACCGGCGAGGAGCACGTGCTGCTGGTGCTGCTGCACCACGTGACCGGGGACGAGTGGTCGATCCGGCCGCTGGTGCGCGACCTGTCCACCGCGTACGCGGCGCGGGTGCGGGGCGCGGCACCGGAGTGGGACGAGCTGCCCGTGCAGTACGTGGACTACGCGCTGTGGCAACGGGAACTGCTCGGCGACGAGTCCGACCCGACCAGCCTGGCCGGTCGGCAGCTGGAGTTCTGGCGCACCGCGCTGGCCGGGCTGCCCGACCAGCTGGAGCTGCCCACCGACTTCCCCCGCCCGGCGGTGTCCAGCCACCAGGGCGACTCGGTGCGCTTCGAGCTCGACGCGGACCTGCACCAGCGGGTGCGGCAGCTCGCCGCCGAGCACCAGGCCAGCGTGTTCATGGTGCTGCAGGCCGGGCTGGCCGCGCTGCTGACCCGGCTGGGCGCCGGGACCGACATCCCCATCGGGTCGCCGGTGGCCGGTCGCGGTGACGACGCGCTGGACGACCTCGTCGGGTTCTTCGTCAACAGCCTGGTGCTGCGCACCGACACCTCGGGCGAGCCCGGGTTCGGCGAGCTCGTCGACCGGGTCCGGCAGGTCGACCTGGCCGCCTTCGACAACGCCGACCTGCCCTTCGAGCGGCTGGCCGAGGTGCTCAACCCGGCGCGCTCGCTGTCCCGGCACCCGCTGTTCCAGGTCATGCTCGCCCACTGGAGCGCCACCGACGCCGTCACCGCGGACCTGCCGGGGCTGCGCACCGAGGTGAGCACCGCGGACCCGGGGGCGGCGAAGTTCGACCTGGCGTTCAGCCTCAGCGAGCGCCCCGACGGCGGGGTCGACGGGCTGGTGCAGTACAGCACCGACCTGTTCACCCGGCGCACCGTCGACGACCTGGCCGCGCGTTTCGTCCGGCTGCTCGACGCCGCGGTCGCCGACCCGGCCACCCCGGTCGGCCGCCTGGACGTGCTCGGCGCGGACGAGCGGCAGCGGGTGCTGGCCTGGGGCGACGCGTCCAGCCAGGTGCGGGAGCCGGCCGGGACGTTCCCCGAGCTGTTCGCGCGCAGCGTCGAGCGCGACCCGGACAAGCCGGCGCTGGTGTTCGAGGACGTCGAGCTCAGCTACCGCGAACTCGACCGGCGGGTCACCGAGCAGGCGCAGCTGCTGGTCGAGCACGGCGTCGGGCCCGGCGACATCGTCGGCGTCCTGCTGCCGCGCTCGCCCGAGCTGGTCATCGGGCTGCTGGCGGCGATGCGCGCCGGGGCCGCCTACCTGGCGCTGGACCCGGACTACCCGCTGGAGCGGCTGCGGCACATGGTCACCGACGCGCGGCCGCGGCTGGTGCTCACCGACGACCTCGACGCCGACCTGCCGGTGGCCCTGCTGAGCTGCCACGACCGGCCGCAGGGCGGCTGGCAGCTGCCCACCCCGCGGCTGGACGACGCGGCGTACGTCATCTACACCTCCGGCTCCACCGGGACGCCCAAGGGCGTGGTGGTGCCGCACCGGGGCATCGCCAAGCTGCTGGCCACCCAGCGCGAGCGGGTCGGCGTCACCGCCGACAGCCGGGTGCTGCAGTTCGCCTCGCCGAGCTTCGACGTGGCGTTCTGGGAGATGTGCATGGGGCTGCTCAGCGGCGGCACGCTCGTCGTGGTGCCCGCCGACCGGCGCGTGCCCGGTGAACCGCTCGCCGAGTACGCCCGGCGGCACCGGGTCACGCACCTGGCGATCGGCCCGTCGGTGATGGGCATGTTCCCGCCGGACACCGAGCTCCCGCCGGGCGCGACCCTGCTGTGCGGGGCCGAGAAGGTGCCGTCCGACCTGGTGCTGCGCTGGGCGCGCGAGCTGCGGATGCTCAACTGCTACGGGCCCACCGAAGCGACGGTCAACACCACGCTGTGGGAGTGCGACCCCGACGCCGTGGGCAGCTCGGTGCCGATCGGCGTGCCCGACCCCGGCACCCGCCTCCACGTGCTCGACGCGCAGCTGCAGCCGGTGCCGCCCGGGGTGGTCGGCGAGCTCTACGTCTCCGGGCTCGGCCTGGCCCACGGCTACCTCAACCGGCCCGGGCTGACCGCGGAACGCTTCGTCGCCGACCCGTTCGGGCCGCCCGGCTCCCGCATGTACCGCACCGGCGACCTGGTGCGCTGGCGCGCCGACGGGACGCTGGACTTCGCCGGCCGGGCCGACGACCAGGTCAAGGTGCGCGGTTTCCGCATCGAGCTCGGCGAGGTCGAGGCGGTGCTGGCCCGGCACCCGGACGTCGCGCAGGTCGCGGCCGTGGTGCGCGAGGACACCCCCGGCGACAAGCGGCTGGTGGCCTACGTGGTGGGCGGCGGCGACGCCGCCGAGCTGCGCAGGCACGTGGCCGAGGCGCTGCCGGACCACATGGTCCCGGCCGCCGTGGTGCACGTCGACGCGCTGCCGCTGATGCCCAACGGCAAGCTCGACCGCCGGGCGCTGCCCGCGCCCGACCTGGGCGAGGCGGTCGGGTCCGCGATGCCGCGCAACCCCACCGAGGAGGTCCTGTGCGAGCTGTTCGCCGAGGTCCTCGGGCTGCCGCGGGTCGGCGTCGAGGACAGCTTCTTCGACCTCGGTGGGCACTCCCTGCTGGCCGCCAAGCTCATCGGCCGCATCCGCGACGCGCTGGGCGTGAAGGTCAACGTCGGCAGCCTGTTCGCCGCGCCGACGGTCGCGGGGCTCGCCGAGCGGATCGACCACGGCGGCGACCGGGACGCGCTGGAGATCCTGCTGCCGCTGCGCACCGGCGGGAGCAAGCCGCCGCTGTTCTGCGTGCACCCGGCGGCCGGGCTGGCCTGGCCGTTCTCCCGGCTGCTCAAGCACATCGACAGCGAGCGGCCGGTCTACGGGATCCAGTCGCGCGGGCTGGCCGAGCCGAGGCCGGTCGCGGCCAGCCTGAGCGAGATGGCCGCCGAGTACCTCGAGCACGTCCGCCAGGTCCAGCCGCACGGGCCGTACCACTTCCTCGGCTGGTCCTTCGGCGGGGTCGTCGCGCACGAGATGAGCACCCACCTGCAGGCGCAGGGCGAGGAGGTGCGCATGCTGTGCATGCTCGACTCCTACCCGAAGGACGTGTGGGACGAGCTGCCCACCGAGGAGGAGGCGCTCAAGGCGCTGCTCCACATGGCCGGCTACGACCTCGCCGAGTTCGAGGACCGCCCGCTGACCAGGGACGACGTCATGGCGGTGCTGTCCGCCGAGGGCAGCGCGCTGGCCAACCTGGAACCGCACACCATCACCGCGATCATCGACGGCTTCGCCAACTGCGCGGTGCTGGAGAACGAGGCCGACCACGACAAGTTCCGCGGGGACGTGCTGTTCTTCACCGCCACCGTCAACCCGGCCAAGGCGTCGCTGACCGCGCAGATGTGGGAGCCCTACGTCGACGGCGAGGTGCGCAACCACGACATCGCCTGCGAGCACAAGGACATGACGCAACCCGGGCCGCTCGCCGAGATCGCCGCGGTCGTCGACCGCGAGCTCCACGAGGTGGACCGGTGAGCGCAGGACCGCACCGCACTGGAGGAGCACGACGATGACGAACCCGTTCGAGGACCCGGCCGGCGAGTACTACGCCCTGATCAACGACCAGGACCAGTACTCGCTGTGGCCGAGCGCGATCGAGGTGCCTGCCGGGTGGACCGTCGCGCACGGCCCGGCCGACCGCCAGTCCTGTGTGGACCACATCGAGGTGAACTGGACCGACATGCGGCCCGCGCGCTGATGACGGTGCTGCGTCGGGTGAGTCCCCAGGTCGCGGTGTGCGTCTGCTACGTCGCGGCGATGTTCATGAACGGCATGGACGCCACCATCGTCAACGTGGCGCTGCCCGCCATCGCCGCCGAGTTCGGCGTGCCGCCCAGCGCGACCTCGGCCGTCAACGTCGGGTACCTGGTCAGCCTCGCGGTGTGCATCCCGGTGTCCGGCTGGCTCGGCGACCGGTTCGGCACCAAGCGGGTGTTCCTCAGCGCCTTCGGGGTGTTCGTGCTGGCGTCGGCGCTGTGCGGGGTGGCCGCGGAGCTGCCGCAGCTGGTGCTCGCGCGGGTGCTGCAGGGCGCGGGCGGCGGCGTGATGAGCCCCGTCGCGCTGACCATGCTGTTCCGCGCCTACCCACCGGAGCAGCGGATCCGGTTGTCCCGGGTGCTGCTGGTGCCGACCGCGGTGGCCCCCGCGCTCGGTCCGGTGCTGGGCGGGTTCTTCGTCGAGGACCTCACGTGGCGGTGGGGCTTCTACGTGAACCTGCCGGTCGGCGCGCTGGCGCTGGTGTTCGGCGCGCTGCTGCTGGTCGAGCACGTCGAGGCCGGCCAGAAGCGCTTCGACGCCGTGGGCCTCGCGCTGGCCGCGCCCGGGCTCGGGCTGGTGATGTACGCGCTGGAGTCGGTCGGGCGGCACGGCCCGGGCTCGCCGCACACCTGGGCTGCCGGGGGCGCCGGGCTGGTCTGCCTGGCGCTGCTGGTGCGGACCCAGCTGCGCGCGCGGGCGCCGATGCTGGACCTGGGGCTGTTCGGCGACGCGTCGTTCCGCCGGGCGAGCCTGGTGCTGTTCCTGTGCGTGTCCGGGTTCCTCGGCACGCTCTACGGCTTCACGCTGATGTTCCAGGGGGAACTGGGCGCCTCGGCCTGGGAGACCGGGCTGGTGACGCTGCCGAAGGCGATCGGGCTGATGATCGCCTCCCAGCTGGTCGGCTGGGCGCACCGCCGGTTCGGCGCGCGCCGGGTGATCGCGACCGCCATGCTCGGTGCGGCGTGCTCGTTCCTGCTGCTCAACGCGATCAGCGCGGGTGAGCTGTGGTTCGCCGCGTTCGTCCAGCTGCTCACCGGGTTCTTCGTGGGCGCGGCGTCCGCCGAGCTGCAGGTCGTCGCCTTCACCACGATCAGCGCCTCCGCCACCGGCGGGGCCTCGACGCTGTTCACCGTGCAGCGGCAGGTGGGGTCCGCGCTCGGCGTGGCGCTGACGGCCTGCGTGCTGGCCGGTGCGCCCGGCCTCGACGGCTACCACCTGGCGATGGCGGTGTCGGCCGGCCTCGCGCTGGTCGGGGCCGCGCTGGCGCTGCGCCTCGCCGAGCAGGCGCCGGTGCGCGAACCCGCCGCGGCGGCGCCGCGGACGCGGATCACGGGCGGGCGGCGCCGAGAGATCTGAGCCACCGCGGGGAAGACAAGCCGGTGGATCTATGGTTAGGCTAGCCTTAACTGGCATGATCGTTGGTGGACAGGAAGGAACGCACGGGTCGATGGGTACCGCGGACCGACTCCGGCACAGCCGGCCCCCAGCGCGCGATCTCGAGGTGCTGCGCACCGCTGAGCTGAGCCCGTCGATGCGGCGGATCACCCTGGGCGGCGAGGAGCTCGAGGGCTTCCTGGACCAGCACACCGGGCCGAACATCAAGGTGTTCGTGCCGCGGCAGGGCCAGGAGCGACCGGTGCTCCCGGTGCTGGACGAGGAGACCGGCCGCTACCGCTGGCCCGAACCGCACGTGCGCCCGACCATGCGCACCTACACCGTCCGCCGCTACGACGAGGCCCGCGGTGAGCTCGACGTGGACTTCGTGATGCACGGAGCGCACGGGGTGGCCTCCAACTGGGCTCGCAACGCGCGGCCCGGTGACCACCTCGGCGTGATGGGGCCCGGCGGCAAGACCTGCCGGGCCGCCGACTACTACCTGCTGGTCGGCGACGAGACCGCGCTGCCCGCGATCTCCGCCATCGTCGAGGGGCTGCCGCCCACCGCGCGCGGCCAGGTCCTGGTCGAGATCGGTGACCCGGCCGACCAGCAGCACGTCGAGTGCCCGCCGGACCTGCAGTGGACCTGGCTGCACCGCGACGGCGTCCCGGCCGGCCGCTCCCGGCAGCTCGTCGACGCCGTCCAGCAGCTCGACGTGCCCGCCGACGTGGACGTCTCTGCCTGGGTGGCCGGGGAGTCCAGCATCGTCCACGGGATCCGCCGCCACCTGCGCACCGATCGCGGCATGGACGCCGGCTCCGTGCTCGCCATCGGCTACTGGAAGCACGGGCTCGCCGAGACCGAGTACCACGACAAGCACAACCACGACCGGGACTGAACGACGTGGACCGCAGCCCGGCGCGAGGCAGCACTCGCGCCGGCACGGCCGCGTGCCCGCGAACCGGGCACCTGCGAGGCGAGGGGACAACGTGACTGCCGTACCGAGCGAGGAAGAAGTCCACGACGTCCTGGGGATCGGTTTCGGGCCGTCCAACCTGGCGCTGGCGATCGCGGTGGAGGAGCACAACCGCACCGCGCCGGCGGCAGACCGCCTCTCCGCGGTGTTCTTCGAACGCGAACCGGCGTTCAGCTGGCACCGGGGCATGCTCATCGAGGGCACCACCATGCAGGTGTCCTTCCTCAAGGACCTGGTCACCCTGCGCAACCCCGCCAGCGACTTCTCGTTCCTGAGCTACCTGCACGCCAAGCACCGGCTGGTCGACTTCATCAACCACAAGACGATGTTCCCGACCCGCGTCGAGTACCACGACTACCTGGAGTGGGCCGCCGAGCGCGTCTCCGACGTGGTGCGCTACGGCGCGGAGGTCGTCGAGCTGCACCGCTCCGGCGACCACTTCGAGGCCGTGGTCCGCCACGGCGGGCAGCTGGAGGTGCACCGGGCGCGCAACGTCGTGCTCGCCGTCGGGCTGGAAGCGAGCCTGCCCCCGGGCGCCGAGCTCGGCGAGCGGGTGTGGCACAACCTCGACCTGCTGCACCGCGTGGACGAGCTGACCGAGCCGCCGCGCCGCTGCGTGGTGGTCGGCGCCGGGCAGAGCGCCGCCGAGGTCACCGAGTACCTGCACCGGACGTTCCCGGCGGCCGAGGTGTGCGCGGTGTTCAGCCGGTACGGCTACAGCCCGGCCGACGACAGCCCGTTCGCCAACCGCGTCTTCGACCCGCAGGCCGTGGACGACTTCCACGCCGCCTCGCCCGAGGTCCGCCGGCAGCTGCTGGACTACCACCGCAACACCAACTACTCGGTGGTCGACCTGGACCTCATCGAGCAGCTCTACGCCATCTCCTACCAGGAGAAGGTGCGGGGTGAGGAGCGGCTGCGGATCCTCAACGCCTCCCGGGTGCGCGAGGTCGCGCACCGCGACGGCGGGGTGGCGGTGACCGTCGAGTTCCTGCCGACCGGGGAGCGCACCGAGCTGGACGCCGACCTGCTGGTGTACGCGACCGGGTGCCGGCCCCGCGACCCGGAGCGGCTGCTCGGCGAGACCGCGCAGGACTGCGAGCGCGACGAGGAGGGCCGGCTGCGGGTGGAGCGGGACTACCGCGTGCGCACCCGCACCGACCTCCCGGGCGGCATCTACCTGCAGGGCGGCACCGAGCACACCCACGGCCTGACCTCGTCGCTGCTGTCCAACGGCGCGGTCCGCGCCGGCGAGATCCGCGACTCGATCCTCACCCGCCGCCGGGCCCGGCCCGCGCAGCCGGCCCGGGAGGTCAGCTTCGCCTGAGCCCGGCGCCTGTGGTCACCGGCACAGGCAGGAACAACGCTGGGGCCCGGGTGGTTGTGCTGATCGATGGACACCAATGCGACCCCGGAGCGCGCCGAGGCCGGTGACGCGACCGCTTCCCAGGCCGACCAGATCAAGGGCGTCGCGCGCGGTGACTCGCCGGTACCGCTGTCGGTCCTCGACCTGTCCACCGTCGGGACCCACCAGAGCGCCTCCGACGCGCTGCGCACCACCACCGACCTGGCCCGCAGCGTCGAGGCGTGGGGCTACCAGCGGATGTGGGTCGCCGAGCACCACGGCATGCCCGGCATCGCCAGCTCCTCGCCCGCGGTCGTGATCGCGCACCTGGCCGCGCACACCAGCACGCTGCGACTCGGCTCCGGCGGCGTGATGCTGCCCAACCACGCGCCGCTGGTCGTCGCCGAGCAGTTCGGCACCCTGCAGGCGCTGCACCCCGGGCGCATCGACCTCGGCATCGGCCGCGCCCCGGGCACCGACCAGGCGACCGCGCGCGCCCTGCGCCGCACCAGCGGTCCGCTGTCGGCCGACGACTTCCCGCAGCAGCTCGGCGAGCTGATGGCCTTCCTCGGCGACGACTTCCCGATCGACCACCCGTACGCGGCGATCCAGTCCGTGCCGAACGGGCCGGTGCCGCCGATCTGGCTGCTCGGGTCGAGCGGCTTCAGCGCGCAGCTGGCCGGGGCGCTCGGCCTGCCGTTCGCCTTCGCGCACCACTTCAGCGCGCAGAACACGCTGCCCGCCCTGGAGCTGTACCGGCGGTCCTTCCAGCCCTCCGCGGTGCTGGACGAGCCGTACGCGCTGATCGGGGTGCAGACGGTGGCCGCGGACACCGACGAGGAAGCGCTCGACATCGTCCGCCCGATCGCGCTGAGCATGCTGCGCCTGCGCAAGGGCATGCCCGGCAAGCAGCCCACCCGCGAGGAGGCGCGCGAGTACGCCTACGACGAGCTCGAGCAGAGCTTCGTGGACAGCTGGCTGGCGGACGCGGTCTACGGCTCCCCGGAGACGGTCCGCGCGGGCCTGGACGAGCTGCGGGAGCGCACCGGTGTCCAGGAGCTGATGCTCACGGCCAACGTGCCGGACCGGGAGACCAAGCTGCACTCCTTCGAACTGGTGGCCAAGGCCTACCGGATGGTCTGACGCCCGCCGGGGCGCTCCGGCCGGCCCGGGTGGGTGGGGTCACTTCTGGCCGAGGTCCGCCGCAGACGCTGGTCGTGCGTGGCGTACGGTCTGGTTGACACCGGTGTTTCGAGGCACGAGGCGGGATTGAGGGATTGGCGTGAAGCCTGGTGTGCTGATCTTCTACCGGATCATGGCGTACGTCACTGCGGTGCTGTTGATCCTGCTGTGCGCCGCCATGGTGCTCAAGTACGGGTACCTCGCCGGGCTGTGGGAGGAAGGCAGCTCGACGCAGCAGCTCGGGACCGCGTGGACGTTCCGGATCGGTGTCGCGCACGGCTGGCTGTACATGGTCTACCTGCTCGTCGCCGTCGTCGCCACGACCCAGTTGCGCGTTCCGCTGGGGCGCATGCTCCTGGTGCTGCTGGCCGGCACCATCCCGTTCGGCGCGTTCTTCGCCGAGCGGAAGGTGACGCGCTGGCACGAACTCCGGTTGGCGGGCAAGCCGCTGACCGAGCCGCGCCCCCGGACCGCGGAGGAAACACCCGCCTCATGACAGCGACCCACGAATCCGCCCCCGCCGAGACCGGGCAGACCGCCGGCCGTCGCCGCAGCGTCGTCGCCGCGTACTTCGCGCTGACCAAGCCGCGGGTCATCGAGCTGCTGCTGGTCACCACGATCCCGGCGATGTTCCTCGCCGCGCGCGGCATCCCCTCGCCGTGGCTGGTCATCGTGACGCTGGTCGGCGGCACCATGTCGGCCGGCAGCGCCAACGCCCTCAACTGCGTCGCGGACTCCGACATCGACGCGGTGATGCACCGGACCAAGAAGCGGCCGCTGGTGCGCTACGAGGTGCCGCGCCGCAACGCGCTCGTCTTCGGCATCGTGCTCGGCGTGGCCTCGTTCCTCGTGCTCTGGCTGGGCGCGAACCTGCTGGCCGCGGTGCTGGCCACCAGCGCGATCCTGTTCTACGTCTTCGTCTACACCCTGGTGCTCAAGCGCCGGACCTCGCAGAACATCGTGTGGGGCGGCGCTGCGGGCTGCATGCCGGTGGTGGTCGGCTGGGCCGCGGTCACCGGCACCGTGGAGTGGCCGGCGCTGGTGATGTTCGGCGTGGTGTTCCTGTGGACGCCGCCGCACTTCTGGTCGCTGGCGATGAAGTACAAGGACGACTACGCGCGCGCCGGGGTGCCGATGCTGCCGGTGGTGGCCACGCCCCGCCAGGTGTCGGCGCGGATCCTGGTCTACAGCTGGGCCACGGTGGCCTGCACGCTGCTGCTGGTGCCGGTGACCAGCTGGGTCTACGTGGCGCTGGCCGTGCTGGCCGGGGCGGCGTTCCTCATCGTCGCGCAGCGCCTGCACTCGGCGGTCCGCAACGGCCGGGTGTTCAAGCCGATGGAGCTGTTCCACCTGTCGAACTCGTACCTGGCGCTGGTCTTCGTGGCCATCGCGGTGGACGCCGCGGTCGGCCTGCCGGTCATCGGCTGACCGTCACCCCGCGCCGAACAGTTCGAAGGTCGCGCACGGTCGGCCGCCGAAGCGGTGGGCGTGCTGCCGGGCGACGCCCTCCACGACCCGGCGGGCGTGCTCCTCGACCGGTTCCCCGCTCAGCGCCCGGAGGTAGCTCTCGTGCGCGGCCAGCGACGCGACCGCCTGCTCCAGGGTCTCGGTGACGTCCACGGCGTGCGTCGGGTGCGGTGCGGAGGCCACGGCGACCCAGCGCACCCCCTGCCACGGTTCGTAGCCCTGTTCGAGCAGCTCGGGGAAGACCCACCGGTTGCCGGCGTCGGCGACCGCGTCCAGCGCGGCCCGGCCGACCGCGCGGTGGTCGGCGCTGTTCCAGCTGCCCGGTCCCCAGGTGTCGTGGTGGTTGACCGTGACCACCAGGCCCGGCCGGTGCTCGCGGACCGCGCGGCACAGGTCGCGCCGCAGCGCCAGACCGTGCTCGACCACCCCGTCGCGGTGGTCCAGGAACTCCACCGAGTGCACGCCCAGCTTGGCGGCGCTCGCGTGCTCCTCGAGCTCGCGCAGCGGCGCGGCCTCCGCCGGCGGTAGGCTGTCGATGCCCGCCTCGCCGCGGGTCACCAGCAGGTAGGCCACGTCGCGGCCGGACGCCGTCCACGCGGCGACCGCGCCGGCGCAGGCGTGCTCCAGGTCGTCGGGGTGCGCGGCGACCGCCAGCGCCCGCTGCCAGTCCGTCGGCAGCGGCTCGAGCTCCTCGGCCATCCCTCACCTCCCGGACTCGGGTCGTTCGAGTGTCGCGCAGTCCGCCCGCGCACACCTCCCGCCACAGCTCCCCGAGCACCAACCGGGAGGTCCGTCGCGGTGGCGGGTCTACGCCACCCCGGCGTCACCGGTGATCGGCCGCAATACGTTCGTGGGGACCGTGATCGTTGAGGGAGGTTGGTGCAGATGGTTGTGCCCAGGACGTTGCGGCCCGTCGTCGGCCTGCTCATCGCGTTCCTGGTGGCGCTGGGCCTGCCGGTGGCGGGCTCGGCCGCCCCGGAGGACGTGCGCGTCATCACCTACGACGCGTCCCAGTCGGAGGAGTTCCAGCAGGCGGTCGACGCCGGTGCGCAGGTGTGGAACGAGCACGTGCAGAACGTGAAGTTCGAGCCGGCCACGGGCGGCAGCGCCGACGTCGTGGTGGTCGCCGACGACGGCTGGCCGCGCACCCAGCTGACCGGTCTGGGCCAGGGCAAGATCTGGATGGGCCGCCAGGCGGTCCAGGAGGGCTACGACGAGATCCGCATCGCGGCGCACGAGCTCGGGCACATCCTGGGCCTGCCGGACGACCGCACCGGCGTGTGCGAGGACCTGATGTCGGGCGCCAGCGCCGGCCCGGAGTGCACCAGCGCGGTCCCGAACTCCGCGGAGATCGCCGAGGTGGAGGCCAACTTCGCCGAGGGCAAGGCCGTCGAGCCGCGCCTGTTCACCCACGAGGCGCTCACCCTGCGGTGAGCCACCGGCTGCGGCGGTCGGCCACCCCGACCGCCGCAGCCGTTCACTGGAACGGCCCAGCGCCGCTCACGCCCCGGTGCCCTCCGGCCCGCCGAAGATCCCACCCGAGGCGGAGCTCCTCGCGGCTAGGCTTGGTGATCATCCGGTGACCACCGGTCACCGCGGAGGCCGGTCACTCGTGACTGCGAGGCGGGCGGAGCGTTGGAACCCTTCGATCCGGAGGCGTACGAGCGTGACGTGGTGCGACCGTTGCGGGGGCGCGGCGGACGCCTGCCCGACGACCTGCTGACCCGGTACGCGCTCGCGCTCGACTTCTCGGACGCCGACCTCGCGCAGCGCTTGGCGCAGGTCCGCGCGCACTGGCGCGACCGGGTCCGCTCGGCCGCCTGGGCCGGCTTCACCACCAGCGTCTACCGGGCCTTCCTGCGCGAGGACCGGCACCTGCGCCGCGAGCACGGCGACGCCCTGGCGCGGATGTCCTGGTGGCGGGCCCGGCACGAGGAGCGGGCGGCGGCGGTCAGCGCCCAGGTCGCCGAGCTCGCCCAGGTGCTCGGAGCCCACTTCGGCGACCTCGGGTTGGTCACCCCGGGCCAGCTGGAGGCGCTGCGCCGCGCGGTCGGCCCACTGGCCCCGCGCGAGGTGGACGCGGCACTGGCGGAGGCCGGGGTGCGGACGGTGGTGCCGCTGGACCTGCCGAAGACCCCCGGACTGCCGGACGGGTCCTTCCGCCGCCTCAAGGAACTGCTCCGGGACGCCGAGGTCACCAGCGTCCCCGCGTTGCTGCACGGCGAGCTGACCGGCTTCGCGCTGGTCACCGGGTTCCGCAGCACCCCACCACGTCCCGACGGGCTGGGTGCGGACGCCGTGCGCGCGGCGCTGGAGCGCTCCGGTGGAGCCGCGCGGGACGCCCTGGAGCTGGTGAGCACGGCGGTCGACCTCCGCCGCCTGGCGCTCTACCACCTGGTCGACGACGTGCGCCGGTTCCGCGAGAGCGGGGCGCCCGCCGGCGCGCTGCTGCGCGTGCTGCGCCAGTCCGGGCTGGAGGAGGGCGAGGCGCGGCACGTCGTGGTGAGCGTGCTCAGCGAAGCGGGCGCGCCGGAGGTGGAGGCCACCGGCCTGGCCAAGGTCACCGCACTGCTCGCCGACGGACGGCTGGTGGCCGCCCAGCAGGCCCTGGTCGGCATCACCGACGCCGAGGAGGCGGCCGCCGCGACCGCGGCCGTCGACCGGCACGCGGCGCAGGTGCGCGAGCTGCGCGAAGCCGCGCGCCGCGCGCTGGAGCGCGGCGCCGAGGACGACGCCCGGCGGCAGCTGGCGGACGCGGCCCGGTTGGCCTCCGACGACGGCGCGATCGCGGCCGAGGCCCGGCGCATCCCGGTGAGCCCGGTGGCGGACCTGACGGCCCGGTCGGACGGGCTCGGCGTGCGGTTGTCGTGGCGCGCGCGGCCCGACCACGACGCCGGCACCCGGTACCGGGTCGTGCGGCGGGCCGGGCGGGCGCCCGAGCACCCCGGCGACGGCGACGTGGTCGCCGAGGGGACGGCGACGTCCGCGGTGGACACCGCGGTGCCGGGGGGCCGGACCGCGGGCTACGCGGTGTTCGCCGCGGAACCCGACGGGGCGTGGTCGCGCCCGGCCGGGGCGACCGTCGAGGTGCTGCCGCCGGTGCACGAGGTGCGGTTGGCGGTGCGGGACGGCGCGGTCGAAGGCCGGTGGGAGGTGCACCCGGACGCCGTCGGGGTGGACGTGGTGCGGAGGGGCCCCTCCGGCGAGGTCCCGGTGCCCACCGACGGTCTCACCGCGTTCCGAGACACCACTGTGGACACTCGCGCGGACTACCTGCTGGTGGCGCGCTACCGGCTCCCGGACGGCACCGAGGCCCGCGCGGACGCCGTCACGGTGCGGCACACCGCGTCGAGCCCACCGCCCGTGACCTCGTTGGACGGGCGCCGCTCCGGGCGCGAGCTCCTGCTGTCCTGGGAGTGGCCCGACGGCGTGCAGCAGGCCGAGGTGCGCTGGACCCGCGGTGCGGTCGGCGGCCGGCGGCGGGTGACGCGGCAGCAGTACGAGGACGAGGGCGGGTGCCGCGTGGACGCCGGTCCGGGCGCGGTGGACGTGCGGGTCACCGCGGTCGTCGGCGAGCTCCGCTCCAGCCCTGCCGAGCTGACCACCGGAGGACCGGCCCAGGTCGGCTACCGGGTCGTGCGGCGGCACCGGCTGTTCGGGGCGACCGCGCGCATCCTGCTCCACAGTGACCACCCGGTGCCGGAGTGCGAGCTGGTGGTGGTCGTCGCGCCCGGTCGCCGCATGCCGCGGGAGCCGGGGGACGGCGAGGTCGTGCACCACGCGGTGCACCGCATCGACGGCCCCGTCGCGGTCACCGTGGACCTGCCGCGGCGCGGGCCGTTCTGGCTGCGCTGCTTCGCGAGCACGTCCGGTGTCGAGTTGATCGATCCGCCCAACTCCCAGCTGGAGGTGCCTTAGTGTGCAGCCGTGGGCGACGGTCGATCTTGCGGTCGGCAGCGCTCACGGGGTAGGACGAGATGGTTGAGGTCGCGTGTCCCCGCTGCTGCCGCCGGGCCCGGCTGGACCAGCTGTTCCTCGCCGGTGAGGACATGACGCGCTGGCAGCCCGGGGGCCTCGAGCGCGACCGCTGCGCCGCGGGGGCCGCGCTCGGTGCGGGACCGGACCGCGGCCGCGAGCGCCCGACCGGGGCGGACGAGCTGCGGCCCTCCCGCAGCCACAGGGTCATCGAACGGAGCCGAGCATGAGCGCGCGGGAGTTCCACTCGCTGTACTGCACCGCCCGCGGCCCAGGACAACAACCGGGCGAGCTTGAGTTCCGGGCGGTTTCCCCCGGCACCACCGAGGAGATGACGACCGCGGTGCGGCGCGCGGTCACCGAGCGCCCGTCGCTGGTCCACGCGCACGACGGGGTCTACGTCACGGCGCGCAGCGCGGGCACCGGTGAGGGCGAGCACGTCGTCCACGCGCTCGTCGCCCCCGATGCCGGGCCCTACGGGCCGATCCGCCCGGCGCAGCTGTGGGACGCGCCGTGGTGGGTCACCGGACCCGCGCCGAGCGGCGAGTGCCCCGCGGTGCCCGCCGAACCCGAGACCGGGTTCGGGGTGGAGGCGCTGCGGGAGTGGGTGCTGGGGCAGCGGGACGGCGAGTCCTGGCTGCTCGCCGTGCACTCCGCGATCGACGGCGGTGCGCCGCGCGTGGTGTTCGTCAGCGAGGACCCCGGTGCGGTGGCGCGCTGGATCGCCGCCGCGACGCTGCTGCTGCCGCAGGAGAGCGCGCTCGAGGTCGGTTTCCAGGTGTTCGCCACCGACCCGCAGGCGACCGGGGCGGACGTGCTGGCGCTGCGCCCGGACCAGGCGGGGTCGCTGGTCGACCAGAGCGGAGTCGCGGTGTTCAACCTGGTCACCGGTGAGCGGTGGGAGGGCGAACCGAGCGCTGCGGCGCAGCACTGGGTCCCGCGCTTCCTCCGCGCCGACCCCTTCGACGTGGTGGACGCCGTCGAGCTGTCCCACCGGTTCGCCGCCGGCCGGGGCGCGGACCGTCCGAACGCGGCGGACCGGCTCGCCGCCGGGGTGGTGGCGCTGGGCGAGCCGGTGGCCGGGGACGACGCGGCGATGGCGCTGGCCGAGTGGTTGTGCGCCCCGCCCGCGGTGTCCGGAGTGGACGTGCTGGACCCGGTGCTGACGGCGGTGCTGGCCGCCGACCCGGGGGTGCCGGTGCTGGCCCGGCTCGCCGAGGCCGAGCTGGAGCGCGCCGGTCAGGTGCGGATCGCGTTGCTGCGCGCGGAGATCGGCGAGATCGTGCGCGGCACGCGCGCCGACGACCGGTCGCCGCTCACCCCCCGCCCGTGGACGACCGCTGAGGCGGAGCGGGCCACGGCACTGGTGGAGAACGCGGCCGACGCGGTGCTGCCGGAGCGGATGGACCTGTTGCTGCGCACCGCGGCCCGCTTCGACGTGCACCCCCGCCTCGACGGCTTCCGCCAGGCGGCGGAGCGGTTCGTCGCGTGGTGGTCGCACCACCCGGACGCCGGGGTGGACCCGGAACGGTGGACCTGCGCCCCGGAGCTCCTCGGCCTGCTGCGCGACGCGCTGGCGCGGCGCCTCCAGGGTCCGGACGCCGACGAGGTCCGCCAGGCGATCGAGGACCGCTGGTGGCGGTTGCTCGCCCCCACCGTGTCGGACCCGTTCGAGCCGCTGGACGCCGCGGTCGCGTCCGCCGCGGTCGCCGCCGGCGGGTCGGCGCGGCAGGAGACCGTCGAGGCGTTCCGCGCGCTGCTGCGCGCGCCCGAGCGTCCCGGGACGGAGGAAGCCGTCTACGACGCGCTGTTCGGCGCATCCCAGCCCACGCTGGGGGAGCTGTCCGACTTCCTCGCCGAGCTGCCGTCCACGGCGGTGTCGGACGCGTTGGCGCAGCGGGCTTTCCGCGTGCTGGCCAGGTCCACGGTGAACGGGCGCTACCTGGACGTGCTGCGGATGCTCAGCCACCACCTCGGTGACCGCAAGGACCTGCGCACGCTGTGGGAGGACGACAGCAAGCTGCGCGTCTGGCTGAGCAACCACCGCAAGAAGGGCGCGGGAGCTGGGAGCCTCGGTGACATCTCCAGCACGGTGCTCGGCGCCCGCGCCGACAAGCTGGTGGCGGCCCTGCTGGACGCCGACCCGCAGGAGTCGACGGGGACGATCGCGGCGTGCGGCGAGGAGCTCCCGCAGACCCTGGTCCGCGCACTGCCCGCGGTGTGGAACGACGAGGACGTCGACCGGGACCGGCGGGACCGCGCGGTGGTGCTCGCGTTCGTGTGCGCCTGGTCGGACAGCGCCACGGCCACGGTGCGCGCCGCGTTCGACCGCGAACTGGAAGCGTGGGTGCACAAGCACGAGCACCCCGACTTCCGCCGCGTGAGCAGGCTGCTGCGCGGCGTCGACGCGGAGCACGCCACGGCGTGGCACGAGTGGCTGCGCGAGGTCGTCCAGCGCGGGCCGAAGCGGGATCGCACCCGCCGGGTCGCCCGGCGCCTGTTCGGCAGCCGGGAGCGGTGAGCGCGGACCCGCCCTGCTGCACGAGCGCCGGAAATGCCCGGTACATCCGCATTGCACGACACAGAACGTGATCTGCTCCACTCCCGGTGTATGAACAGTCACGTTGTGATAACAATGAAGCAGGTGGGGCGGATACTCGGCACGGAGGTTGCCGCGCACAACCATCGGAGCACGACCACACGACGGCGGTCCGCGGCGCACGGTGCACCGGCAGTCTGGAGGTTGGCATGGTCGCGGCGCTGAAGGCGCACGCAGCTTGGTTGGTGAACGCACTGGGGGTCAACCGGAACCCGCTGCGCAGGCCGATCGACCGGCTCGCCGCGGGGATCACGGTCCTGCTGCTGATGGCGGCGATGGTGGCGGTGCCGGTGGCGGGCATGTTCGGTGCCTCGCTGCACGCCAGCCTCACCCAGCGCGCAGCGGAATCGGCCGCGACCACTCGCCCCGTCGAGGCGGTGCTGACCACCAGCCCCGAGATGGACATCCCCGTCTCCGAGGTCTACAGCAACGACGCGCTCAGCTCCACCGCGGTCGCGGAGTGGCGCGTCGGGCTGCAGAAGCACAGCGCGACGGTCCAGGTCCCGGCGAACGCCAGCGCCGGGGAGACCGTGACGGTGTGGGTCGACGAAGCGGGCCACCGCGTCCCGCAGCCGGCGAGCGCCGGGTCGATCACCACGTCCGCCGTCTTCGCCGCGCTGCTGTTCCTCGTGGTGACCGAGCTCGCCTGCTTCGGCCTGATCGCGGGCACCCAGGGGCTGGCCCGGCGGATCAGCATGCGTGCGTGGGAGCGCGAGTGGCTGCACCTCCAGCACGGCGGGACCTGGTCCCAGCGCTGACGGCGGAACCAGGTCCCAGCGCTGAGGTTCCGCTAGCTGGGGCTCGGCGCGACGGCGGCCCGGTAGGGCGCGAGCATCGTGGCCAACCAGGCCTCACCGATCGGCGAGTCCAGGTCGATGTGGAGGTCGGGCTCCGCCCCGTCCAGCGCGTCCGCACACCGGTCGCCGAACAGCACCACGGCAGGTTTCCCGGTGTCGCGCTTGGACGGCCAGATCAACCCGTCCGCCCAGTCCGCCTGCGACCGGATCCACGACGCCCAGCTCCGCGTGTGCGGGTAGGCGTCCCGGCCCTCCGCGTCGACGAGCCACGAATCCTGCGCCACCGCAGCGAGGTCGGGCCCGGTGAGCAAGCTGACCAGGGTGAGTTCCCGCTTCGTGCGCACCGCGCTGAACCGCCGCCCGGCGATCTGCGCCCGGCGGATCAACCGCTGCCCGTCGTGGCCGAAGCTGATGTTCCGCAACAGCACTTCGGCCAGCGCCGTGGTGACGTGCAACCCGGCGTAGTAGGTGGGGAACGGGTCCTCCGGTGTCCCGTCGAACCGCCCACCCGGTGCACCGAAGCTGACGTGCGCGGGCTTGAACTCGGCGGCGTGCCGTGCCCGCTCGTGGAGCCGGAACAACGCCGTGTCAGCGGGCAGGACGTACCGGTTCGGCGTGGCCGCGTACTGCTGAGGTGGAGTGGCCTGCGGCACGCTCACACCTCCGCGGACTCGTCACGCGCCGCGTCGATGAGCGCGTCGTCGTCGACCTGCCCGAGCAGCTGCGCGGGGACCCCGCCCAGCGAGGTGTGGTGCCCGAGCCACCAATCCGCCGCGCCCCACGGGTCTTCGCCGGCGTGCAGGAGCCGGTTGACGGCTCGCACGACCTCGCGTGGCGCCCCGTCGGCACCGAACTGGAACGCCGGCCACCGGTCACCGCCTTCGCCGGGCAACCGGATCAAGCTCGGGTCCTCGGGCTCCAGCCCGGCAGCCACGACCTGCTGCTCGTCGAGCGCGTCGACCGAACGCAACCGCTCCAGGTCCGGCCGCGGCGCAGACCCGGTCAGCCGGTCCCGCAACCCGCCGCTGAGCCGATCCCACTCCACGTCCGACCGCCCGAACCGCGTCTCCGACTCGGCCAACGCCCGCCGCACCGGATGCTCCACGGGCAGCACTTCCCCGAGCAGCACGGCGATGTCCTCGGTCACCAACGCAGCGGTGTCCGCATCACTGCCCTGCAACTCACCCACCAGCGAGACCAACCGGGTGAACGCCTCCGGGTCGAGCCGCTCGGCCACCTCGTCCCACTCCGCAGTGAGCACGTCCAACATCCGCTGCTGACTCACCGCAACCTCCGCTGCCGGCGCCTGACACCTGCGGACGGCCCGACCAGCACCGACGCCCCGGCCGGTACTCCCGTCACCGCGGAAGGCGAGTCCGACGAGCCCATCCCTGCGGCCTCCAACCCCTCAACACAAGGCGAGCGAGCCCAGCCCACCTCGCCCTGCCGGCCATCTCCGCTGATCACCGATCACACCGCGACAAGACTACGGCCCGAAACGCAACACCGGCACACCTCGCGGTCGTGAGTGCAGGAACCGGCTGGAACCGGTCCTCGCACTCACGACCATGCGTCCACCGGGCCTGCGGGTCCGGTCTTCCCTCGTCCGGTTCTCCGCGTTCGAACCCGCATGAAAAACCGGCACAACGGTGTCGACCCAAGGCATCACGCACGGAACCGATCAGGCTCTCGAAGGGGGGCCGGCCGTGGAGGCCGGTGACAGCCGTGGCTGCACGACTACACGCTGCTGGTCTGCGGGGGCGGGCCTCAATGGGGGCCGGCCGTGGAGGCCGGTGACAGGGCTGAGGGTTTTTGGGCCCCTGAGCTGGGGTTTCAAAGATCATCGCGAGCGGTCCCGACTGGAGATCGCTCACGTAGCGCCGTTCGATCTTGCATACGTGTGATTGCCGACGTGACCTGCGGTTTTGGTGTGCGGGCGGTCCGTGCCTGGGGAGGTTCGCGTTGGGGTGCTCGCACCGGCCTTCGGGCGTCTGGAGGTAAGAACCTGAAAGCGGCTCCCCGCGGGGAGGCGTCCCGTCAGTGGGTCGAGCGGCTTGACGGCACCGACACTGCCTCCTGCACCACCCTCGCACGCGATCGGCGGCCGTGACGGGGACGTCTGCTCCGCTGTCCCCTCTGGCGCCATGCCCAGCCTTGGCCGTGCTCGATCAGTGCGGCCCCCGTGACGAGGTCGGGTTCAGGTGGCGCGCGGATGGGTCGACCCGGTCGAAGCTCGCGCGGCGGTGGTGATGCCCGGTGAGTGCGAGCGGTTCAGCTGCAAGCATGGCCCACGGCGCTCCTACGGCCGGGTCGCGTGGGGCGCTGATGCCACAGTGGCGAGTGATGACTCTTGAGGTTTGCGGGCGTGAACTCTCGTGACAGGCCGGGAGGTTGCCACGTGAGCCGCTCCCGACTGTGCGGTGTCGGCACACGCCAAGGGAGCGAGGCAGGTCGTGCAACACATCGAGGATTGGATCTGCCACGTCCACTGGGGACGAACTGCCAAGATGCGCCGACGATCGCTGAAACTGACTGGCACGAGCGGAAGTCGACTGATGGTCGACGTGCCGTGTGGCAACACGCCAGCCGTCCTTGTCGTTGGCGCACGAGGGGGTCAGAACTGAGAGCAGCACCGGCGCGTTCCTGGAGGAGGAAAAGCCGCGTCGGGCCGAGGCATGCGCAGGGGCGGCCCAGCTTGGCTGGTGACGGCCCTACTCGACTGCGAGGAGCGAAGAAGCGCAAGGGCACGCCAAGGGGGACGGCTTCGAGAGCCGGTGACGCTGACCATCGTCGGCTACATCTGCCACTTCGTGTCCCAGCCTCGATGGGGACCGGTCTGAAGAGCCGGTGACACCAGAACCGGGGTATCGGCGCCGCCCGCGCCTACGGGCCTCAATGGGGACCGGCTGTGAGAGCCGGTGACACAAGGCACTCGGCGAGGAGCGGATGTGGACCGACTGCCCGCCTCAATGGGGACCGGCTGCGAGAGCCGGTGACACTGCTTGGCGATTACGGGCCTTCTGAGCTGCGGTTTCAAAGATCACCGCGAGCGGTCTCGGTTGGAGATCGCTCGCGAGTCGCGGTTCGATCTTACACAGCTGCTATGCCGCCGTTGACCTGCTGTTTTGTCCCGCGAGCGGTTCGTGCCCGGGCCGCTTCGCGCCGGACCGCTCGCGCCTGTTCCAAGGCGTGCGGGGGTGGCCGTCCCGGGGGTGGGGCGGCTCAGGTGTGGGCGGGTGTGGCCTCCGGTTGGCGTGGTCGGGGGATGACCTGGCGGAGGAGGGTGGTGTGGTCGGTGCTGGTGGGGCGGCCTCCGGGGCGCGGTCGGCGGGTGGGGTCGATGGTGGGCGGTGGGGTGAAGATCGGGCGGCCGTCTTCGACGGTGATCTGCCAGTGCTGGTGGTGGACGGCCCTGTGGTGGTGGCCGCAGAGCATGACGAGGTTCGACAGGTCGGTGGCGCCGCCGTCGATCCAGCTCGTGATGTGGTGGGCGTCGGGGGTGCCCGGCGGGTGGTCGCAGGACGGGAACGCGCACGTGCCGTCCCGTGCCAGGAGTGCGGCCCGCAGGTGCGGCGGTGCGGTGCGCTGTGCGCGGCCGATGTCGAGGGGGAGGCTGTCGCTGCCGAGGACGACCGGCAGGACTTCGGCGTCGCAGGCCAGGCGCCGGACGTTCTCCGCGGTGATGGGCTGACCGTTCGCCGTCAGGGTGCCGGGAAGGCCGGGCTGCTCGGTGCGGAGCGCGCGGGTGAGGTCGTCGAAGTCGATGGTCACCGTGAGGTGCGGGCGCTGGCCGCCGGCGCGCGGCAGGCGGTCTGAGCCGAGGGCGATGTCCAGCAGCGCGTCGAGGGCGTCGGCGTTGCGCTGACCGGGCGTGCGCGGATCGGGTTCGCCGTCCTCCGCAGGGCGCGGTGCGGCGAGGGGTTCGAGGGCCGCGCGGAACTTCGCCCCGGTCTCCCGGTCGAGACGGGCGTTGACCACCGTCATGCCGTCGGCTGCCGTGCCGTAGTGCAGCTCCCGCAGCCGGTGCTGGGTCTGCTCGTCGCGGTAGGCGCCGTCCTGGTCGAAGCAGTAGCGGATCCGCTCCGCCAGCTTCGCCAACTCGTGCGGGGAGAACCCGCGAGCCCAGTCAGCGAGCACGGCCTCGGCCTGCCGCTGCTCAGCGGGCGTGCTGACCGGCTCCATCCGCCGAACGCCGTCGATGATCACTCGCGCGTGCGCCACCGTGATCGCACCGGTGCTGATCGCCCGGGCGGTCGCCGGAAGTTCTGCGGGGATCGGCTCGCCGTGCAGCGTGGTGTGGTCGGTCGCCTTCCGCGCCACCAGGACCCGGGTCTTCGCCTCCCCGCCGGCGATGTTCAGCTTCTCCTGCACCCACGTCTCGGTCGTGCGGGCTCCCTGCTCGGCCGGGAGACCACGGTCCTCGGCTTCGGCGATCGCCTGCACCTGCAACGCCATCGCAGCGCGCATCACGGCCTCGGCATCGCGGATCACCGCCTCCAGTTCGGCATCCGAGCACGCCGCCATCGTCGACTGTGCACACCCACCGTCCACACTCGACCGCGACACCAACGCCAACACGTCCACACCTCCACACTGCCAGCGTCGAACACGCGTTTCATCGCTCGATCAGGTGGGGTTGTCGCAGATCCGCCCAGGTTGCGCCTTGGCCGATGCCGAGGCTGTCCTCAGACGCCGCGGGAAGAGTCGGATGAAGCTCTTCCGGATTGGCGGCCACGCCCCGCGTGACGTGTCGGTGTGCCAGATCGTTCGATCCGGTTTCCGAACCTGGCCTCGGCGCAGTCGGCTGTGAGGTCTCATGACCTCATGGACGCATGACGTCGTGACGCTGACGCGGTCGCTTTGTCAGTGCAGGATGCGCCGGAGACCGGCCGTGGAGGGCTCGGGCTCCTCCAACCCCGTGGACCGCGACCGGAACCGCTCGTCTGATCTGTGGAACACGAGCGCAGCTCGTCCGATCGACATGGTGCAATCGCCAACTTCTGCGGTGTTCGCCCATGTGACCGGCCGGTTGACCATGAGTCTCGGATCATGCAGCACGGCAGTGCGTTCCGCCGGCACACGCACCACGCCCCGATCCTCTCCTCGCCGCCGACCGGCGTCCAGAACGTCCGGACCGGTGCCGCGTGATGCTCACGCACGCGTTCCCACAGCACGTTCGAGTTCGGGGCAAGATGGCCGGAGCGGTCGCCGGATGCCTGCGGAAGACCGTCATGAGCCGCGTGTCCGATCCCATTCCGCCGGAGATCAGTGGGCACGACGGCAGGACCACCTCCACGTCGCCTGCCTCCCGTTGCTCGACGCCGGGCACGCCGAGGCCAGTGGTGATGTGCTCGGGGTCGGCGTGCTGGTTCCAGGCGGGCGGGACGACCTCGTCAAGACGATCGACGCAGGACTGTCAGACAGCTTCGAGCTCAGGTTGACCGATGCGCGTCTACGGCTCCGACGGAGCAGCGTCTCCGGCTCCCCGTTGGCCCCGGAGTGGTGGCTCGGCCCGTCCCGGCGGTGGGCGAGCGTGACGCCGATGGTGCTGGACCGGTTCTTCGGTCGTGACGGGGAAGAGGCCGAGATCAGCCGTGCCTGTGCACGGGTCGGTCTGCCTGCGCCGACCTCCGTCGTGACCGGGCGGGATCCGATGTTGCGGGGTGGGGCGTTCCTCGGGCGGCGGGACCTGGCGCGGCAGGAGAAGGTGCCGCGGCCGTTCCTGCACGTCCTGCTGGAGTTCCCCGAACCGGTCCGCGGCCCGGTCGTGCTGGGCGCGCAGCGGTACCTCGGATGGGCCTCCTCGCGCCCCGGCGCTAGGACCGGTCAGGCCTCGCAAACCGTGCCGCCGCGGGCGATCCTGCGCCGCTCAGCGGATCCTGGCGCCGTAGACCCGGGAGACCGCCAAGGTGACCAGCACCCTGCGGTCGGAGACCATCACCGACCGGTACTCGTCCCAGTCCGGGTGCTCGCCGGCCGCGCGGCGGTAGTAGCCCACCAGTGCCTCGACCTCGGGGCCGTGCGGATCGGTGCCCGGGCCCGTGAGCGTCACCGTTCCCTCGGCGGTGGCCCAGGCGGTGCCGTCGGGACTGGTGACCTCGAGCGCGGCACGCGGGTCCCGCCGCAGGTTGGCCGTCTTGGCCCGTCCCTCGGTCGTCGAGATGAGCACGACCTCGGCCTCCCGGTCGTAGTACGGCGTCACGGGGGAGAGCTGGGGGACACCGTCGGACTTGATCGTGGCGAGCACGCCGAGCCGGCTCTTCGCGAGCAGGTCACGCGGGTCGAACGAGGAAGCAGTCATGATCGTCCTCCTGGCGAGTGCGGCCGGGACCTCCACACCCAGCAACCCGGCTCACCGCCGGGATGTTCCGCACCAGGTGCCCCAGCGGCCACCCCGCCGACCTCGCGCGCGGGTGACGGGGGCGCAGCCGGGCGCAGAGGTGGGGGTAAGGTGAGAGTTGATCTTGACGGGGTCCGGTCCCTCGCGCCTCACCTGCGGTGTTGCGCCCCCAGCAGGACTCGAACCTGCGACCTAAGGATTAGAAGTCCTCCGCTCTATCCAGCTGAGCTATGGGGGCATGGTGTGCTCCGCTGAGCTGCAAGCATGCAGGGTAGCGGGCAGCGGTCCTGGCCGTTGCATCGACGCCGCACCGTTGCCGACCCGGTACCGAACGGCAAGCTGATCGAAGACCCAGAACCGTAACGACAGGCGTCCTCGCAGGTCAGCGCGATGTCAGGCGGTGCAACGCCGCCGTGGTCAACCCGAACAGGTGGTCGGTGGTGTCCGCGGCGGAGGCGCCCTCGACGGTCAGCATGGTCAGCAACGAGCGGTCGGGCGCGAGCGCGGTGGTGGCGGTGCAGGTCTGGTGCCCGTCGACCAGCTCGCAGTACAGCCAGGCCGATCTGCCCTCGACCTCCACCGCCACCCCGCCCGGCTGGCGTGCCGCGACCACCTCGAGCGGGTGGTAGAGGCCCACCGCCGCGGCGTTCGCCGGCGCGCTGGTCAGCGGGTAGCTGCACACCCCCGGCATCGGCTGGTCCGGGCGGGGCGGCCCCGCGGTGCCGCCGAGCGCCACCAGGTCCTCGGGGGTCAGCAGCGTGCACGGGTCGACGCTGGCGGGGAGCGAGTGCTGCCCGACCGCGGTGGCTCTCGTCGGCGGCTCCTGGAACCCGACGGCCGGGACCGGCTCGCCGGGCACCGGCGTCGAGCAGGCGGTGACGGCGCACAGGAGCAGCAGCGGCGCACTGCGGCGAACAGCGATCACGGCGTTACCGTAGCGGTCCACCGCGGCACAGATCACCAGCCGGCGAGGCATCCTGCGAAGGGACGAACCGCCTCGACGGTTACGCTCGGTGTGTGCCATCCGAGACCGCTCAGGAAAACGCACCGGAACGGCGTCCGTCCAGCTCCGTGGGTGTGCTGATCGTCACCGCCGCCGTGTTGGCCGCCCTCGTCGCCGCCGCGCTGACCGCGCTCTCCGCGGGCGCCTCCTACGCGCTCCTGGGGCTGCCGGACCCCGGACCGCTCACCCAGTACGGGCTGCCGGTGGTGCGGGTGGTCGCGGAAGTCGGTGCGGTCGTGTGCATCGGGTCGCTGCTGCTCGCCGCGTTCGGCATCCCCGCGCAGCGCTCGGGTGCGCTGGCCGCGGACGGCTACGCCGCGGTCCGCGCGGCCAGCTGGGCCGGTGCGGTGTGGTGCGTGGGCGCGGTCCTGGTGGTGCCGTTCCTCGCCGCCGACGCCACCGGGCGGCCGGTGGGGGACGTGCTCGACACCGAGGTCCTGTTCGGGCTGGTGGACGCGCTGGAGCAGGCGAAGGCGTGGGTCATCACCGCGGTGATCGCCTTCGTGGTGGTGCTGGTCTGCCGCGCCGTGCTGTCGTGGGGCTGGACGGTCGTCGCCTTCGGCCTGGGCCTGCTCGGCCTGTTCCCGGTGATCGCCACCGGTCACTCCGCCTCGGGCGGTGCGCACGACGTCGCCACCAACAGCCTGCTGTTCCACCTCTTCGGCGCGGCGCTGTGGGTCGGCGGCCTAGTGGCGCTGGTGGCGCACGCCGCCCGCGGCGGTGCGCACCTGCCGCTGGTCGCGCGGCGGTTCTCGCTGGTCGCGCTGGTGTGCTGGGCGGCGATGGCGCTGTCCGGGGTGATCAACGCGCTGGTGCGGATGACCCCGGGGCAGCTGTTCACCACCACCTACGGCCTGCTCCTGCTGCTCAAGATCGTCGCGCTGGTGGTGCTCGGCGTGTTCGGGTACGTGCAGCGGCGCAGCGTGGTGCGGCGCATCGAGGAGCGGAGTGGCGCGGCGGCGCTGCTGCGGCTCGGGGCGGTCGAGGCGCTGGTCATGTTCGCCACCCTCGGCATCGCCGTCGCGCTCGGGCGCACCCCTCCGCCGGACGAGGTGGCGCGAGCGGTCCCGGACCGGGTCGAGCTGCTGGTCGGCTACCCGCTGCCGGAGCCGCCGGACGCCTCCCGCCTGCTGTTCGACTGGCGGTTCGACCTGGTCTACGGCACTCTCGCGCTGGTCATGGCCGCGCTCTACCTGGTGGGCGTGCGCCGGCTGCGGCAGCGCGGCGACCAGTGGCCGGTCGGGCGCACCGTCGCCTGGCTGTGCGGCTGCGCGACGCTGCTGGTGGCCACCTCGTCGGGCATCGGCAAGTACGCCCCCGCGGTGTTCAGCGTGCACATGGGGCAGCACATGCTGCTGTCCATGCTGGCCCCGGTGCTGCTGGTGCTGGCCGGGCCGACCTCGCTGGCGCTGCGGGTGTTCAAGCCCGCGGGCAAGGGGCGGCCCCCGGGGCCGCGGGAGTGGCTGCTGGCGTTCGTGCACTCCCCGGTGACGCGGTGGCTCACCAACCCGATCGTCGCGCTGGTGCTGTTCGTGGGGTCGTTCTACGCCCTGTACTTCACCGGGCTGTTCGACGTGGCGCTCACCGAGCACTGGGCGCACCTGGCGATGAACGCGCACTTCCTGCTGGTCGGCTACGTCTTCTACTGGCCGGTGATCGGGATCGACCCCGCGCCGCGGCCGCTGCCGCCGATGGGCAAGGTCGGGCTGGTCTTCGCGTCCATGCCGTTCCACGCCTTCTTCGGCATCGCGCTGATGATGTCCGCGACCGTGATCGGCGGGGACTTCTACCGCGGGCTCGGCCTGCCGTGGCTCACCGACCTGCTCGCCGACCAGCGGCTCGGCGGCGGGCTGGCGTGGGCCTCCGGTGAGATCCCGCTGGTGGTCGTCATGCTCGCGCTGCTGGTGCAGTGGTCCCGGGCGGACAACCGGGCGGCCCGCAGGATGGACCGGAAGGCCGATGCGGACGGTGATGCGGAGCTGGCCGCCTACAACGAGATGCTCAAGCGGCTCGCCCGGCAGGACGACCAGCGGGGCAGCTGACTCGGCCGATCGGCCAGAGTTCGCACAGAGCGTGGTAAATCCGTCGCGCTGCGTGGCGATGATCCGGCAACCTGGGGGTGCGCGCCGGAGATCGGCCGCGAGGTTTCCCGAGGAAGGGGAGGCGACGGAGATGCCTGGGAAGACGAACGCTGCCGGCCACGTCCCCGCGGGAGTCGTGCGCCCCGCGCTGAGCGGTCACCACGCCCCGCGCACGTGCGCGTCGCCGCCGCGTCGAGGGGTGCGGGCGCTGGTGCCGGTCGGTCCCTCGCCGCCTGCTCGCTGATCGTCGCCGCACACGACGAGCGCCAGCGGGAAGGAGGTGGTGCGGGACTGGTGCGTCGGGCGCGGAGATCGGCAGGGGTGCGCTGGGGGACCGCGTGCGCGGCCCGGCACGGGACGCAACTACGATTCCAGTATGGCCGAGTTCATCTACACCATGAAGAACGTGCGCAAGACGCATGGTGACAAGGTCATCCTCGACAACGCGACGATCCAGTTCTACCCGGGCGCCAAGATCGGCGTCGTCGGGCCCAACGGGGCTGGCAAGTCGACCGTGCTGCGCATCATGGCGGGACTCGACCAGCCGAACAACGGTGAGGCGTTCCTGTCGCCGGGCTACACGGTCGGCATCATGCAGCAGGAACCTCCGCTCAACGAGGAGAAGACGGTCCTCGGCAACGTCGAGGAGGGCGTCGGCGAGATCAAGCAGAAGCTGAACCGCTTCAACGAGATCGCCGAGCAGCTCGCGACCGACTACTCCGACGAGCTGATGGAGGAGATGGGCAAGCTCCAGGAGGACCTGGACCACGCCGACGCGTGGGAACTGGACTCCCAGCTGGAGCAAGCCATGGACGCGCTGCGGTGCCCGCCGCCGGACGCGGAGGTCAAGCACCTCTCCGGTGGTGAACGGCGTCGGGTCGCCCTCTGCAAGCTGCTGCTGAGCAAGCCGGACCTGCTGCTGCTGGACGAGCCGACCAACCACCTCGACGCCGAGAGCGTGCTGTGGCTGGAGCAGTACCTGGCGAACTACCCGGGCGCTGTCCTCGCCGTGACCCACGACCGGTACTTCCTGGACAACGTCGCGGGTTGGATCCTCGAGCTGGACCGAGGCCGGACCTACCCGTACGAGGGCAACTACTCCACCTACCTGGAGAAGAAGGCCGAGCGCCTGGCGGTCCAGGGCAAGCGGGACGCCAAGCTCCAGAAGCGCCTCAAGGACGAGCTGGAGTGGGTGCGCTCCAACGCCAAGGCGCGCCAGACCAAGTCGCGGTCCCGTCTGAACCGCTACGAGGAGATGGCCGCCGAGGCGGAGAAGACCCGCAAGCTCGACTTCGAGGAGATCCAGATCCCGCCGGGGCCGCGCCTGGGCAACGTCGTGGTCGAGGTGGAACACCTCAAGAAGGGCTTCGGCGACAACCTGCTCATCGACGACCTGTCGTTCAGCCTCCCGCGCAACGGCATCGTGGGCGTCATCGGCCCGAACGGCGTCGGCAAGACGACGCTGTTCAAGACCATCGTGGGGCTGGAGGAGCCGGACGCCGGGACGGTCAAGATCGGCGACACCGTCAAGCTGTCCTACGTCGACCAGAACCGCGAGAACATCGACCCGGAGAAGACCGTCTGGGAGGTCGTCTCCGACGGACTGGACTACATCCAGGTCGGTCAGGTCGAGATGCCGTCGCGCGCCTACGTGAGCGCGTTCGGCTTCAAGGGCCCGGACCAGCAGAAGCCGGCCGGCGTGCTCTCCGGTGGTGAGCGCAACCGGCTCAACCTGGCGCTGACCCTCAAGGAGGGCGGCAACCTGATCCTGCTGGACGAGCCGACCAACGACCTCGACGTGGAGACCCTGAGCTCGCTGGAGAACGCGCTCGAGCAGTTCCCCGGCTGCGCCGTGGTCATCTCCCACGACCGCTGGTTCCTGGACCGCGTCGCCACCCACATCCTCGCGTGGGAGGGCGACGACGAGAACCCGGCGAAGTGGTTCTGGTTCGAGGGCAACTTCGAGGGCTACGAGCAGAACAAGATCGATAGGCTGGGCGCGGAGGCGGCCCGTCCGCACCGAGTGACACACCGCAAACTGACCCGGGGCTGAAACGGAGGCGCCTTGGCGAGCGTGTCCGGTCCACCACAGCCAGGCTCGGCGCTAGGACTCCTCGAACCCGCGCACCAGATGCGGTGGAGGGTCCCCGAGCTGGCTCTGGTGCTCAGCGATCGCGCTGTCGCGCTCGCCAGGCGCACCGGTGACGCTTCGGCGCGGCTCCGCGCCGAAGCGCTCGCCGTGTTCGCCTCGAACCGGTTGGGGTGGGGAGTTCCGGTCACCGGCCGGGCCCTCGCCGCGGTCCGCGACGCGGAGTCGGCGGGCGACGCCGAGGTGACGGCGGAACTGCGGGTCGAGCTGGCGTGGTGCGCGTGCGCCGCGGGCAGCCCGGAGGTCGCGGCCCGCATCCTGCAGCCGGTGCTGGAGCAGGAGCGGATCGACTCGGGCCTGCGGGCGCACGCGCTGCTGGCGCTGGCCGCCTCGATGCCGGTGCGCGAGCAGGGCGGCGTGCGTGCTGACGCACTGGACGAGGCTGAGCGGTTGTACGGCTCGGGGGAGAGCAACCCCGACACGGCTCGGATGCACCGGGCGCGCGTCTGCGCGGCCCGGGCCGGACACCACCGGCGGCTTGGTCAGTTCGACGAGGCGACGGCGGTCGCCGACGCCGGGCTGGAGCTGCTCCACCAGCTCGGTGACCCCGCGGCCGACAGCGGCGAGGTCCGGACCCGGCTGGTGCTGGAGCGGGTGCAGTCCCTGCTGGAACTCGGCCACCGCTCCGAGGCGATCCAGGCCGCGGAGCGGGTGCTGGCCGAGCCGGTGCGCGCTGCGGCGGCCGGCCCGGTCGGCTGGTTGGGGCTGGCGCTGGCCACGCGGGTGCACCTGCCCAACGGCGACCACGCCGCGGCGCTGCGGGTGTTGGCCGACACGGCCGCCATCTCCGAGCGGCACAAGCTCGACGGCCTGCTCGCGGAGGCGCTCAGCACCCTGTCCCAGGTGCACGAGCGCGGCACGGAGTTCGCCGAGGCCCTGCGGGCCCTGCGCGGTGCGTACGCGGCCGACCGGCGGTGGCGCGCCGCGGTGCACCACGCGCGGGTCCGGCTGCTCGCCGAGTACCCGGAGCTGGGCGCGGGCACCGAGCGGCCGCGGCGGAGGCGAAGAGCGCAGGCGGAGCCCGCGGACGTGGTGCCGTCCGGTCCTCGGAACGAGCACCAGGACACGGCGGTCTTCCCGAAGGTCGACGCCGACCGCGAGCCGTCGTCCGATACCGAGGTCGTGGCGGTCCGAGCCATCGGGTCAGTTCCCGGCGAAGCGGCAGCTGCCAGCGAGGCGCGGACTCCCTCCACGGACGACGGCGCTGAGAGCGTTGCGCGGAGCGCGAGCGCCGAGGCCTGGCGCACCGCGGTCCCGCCGCAGGAGGAGGCCACGGCGCATGAGCTCGTGGCTCACGCAGCTCGCGACGGTGACACGCACGACGCCTCACCCCACGGAGGCGCGGCGCACGAAGTCGCGGCGCGTGAGACCGCCGGTGGCGGAGCGGAGCCGCATGAGGTCGCGGCTCACGGGACTGCCGGTGGCGAGGCCGCGGCGCACGATCTCGCGGCGCGCGAAGGGGCCGCGGACGGAGTCGCCGCTGAGGAGCCCGCAGCCCGCGACGCGGCGGCGTACGGAGCCCATGACGCCACAGCTCACGAGACCGCGACCCACGGATCCGCAGCGCGGGAGGTCAGTGCGCACGAGGTCGGCGCTCGGGAGCGTGCCACGCACGGGCCTGCAGAGCCTGAGCCCGCGGCACACGGATCCGCAGAGCGCAGATCCGCGGCGCACGAGACCACCGCTCGGGACCGAGGAGCGCACGGAGCCGCTGATCACGAAGACGCCGCCGCCGGGGCCCGGTCCCCGGACGCGCCAGCCCGTGGGACGGTGTCGAGCTACGCCGAGGCCGCGGACGCGGCTCGGCGGTTGATGGAGCAGCTCACCAGTCGGGCCGCGGAACTGCGCGGGGAGCGCCGCCGACGGGCCGACCGAGCGAGCGGAGCGAGCACCCCGGACGAGCCGGAGCCCGCGCACCGCGAGAGCCAGGTGGCCGGCGCGGAGCCGTCCGAGTCGACGGTCGGCGTGCGCCAGGCCGGTGCCTCGGGGGGAAGCGGTTCGGACCGGTCAGAACCTGCGGAGGAGAGCTCCGGGCAGTCCGAGCGGTGGCCCACGGAGCTCTGGGAGCAGTCGGGCAGCTCGGAGGACACCGTCCCCGAGCTGCCCGTCGCGTCATCTGACGCCCCTTCCGCGTGGCAGGACACGGCCGATCCGGTCGACTCGGCCCCCGCAGCCCCGGAGTCGTCGGCGAGCGAGGACCTGCCCGCTGTCGAGACCACCGCGGTCCTGCCGGCGGTCGGCTCCGAGCTCGGCGAGGCTCCACGTCCGGACGATGCGGTCGCACCACCGCGGCACGGCGCGTCTGAGCAAGCCGACACCGAAGACCCGGACCGCGAGGCCGCCCAGCATTCGTCGGACGGTGCCGAGGCGGAGCGCGGTGGTCGGCGGTCGCGGGGCCGGTCGTTGGCCGAGATCAGGGCGAGCCTCCAGCTGCCCGAACAGCCCCGCAGCGGACGTCGCCGGGCCCGCCACGCCGAACCGGAGGAGCCCGAGCCCGCGGACCCCGAACCGGCCGCGGAGACCGTCGCACGGCACCGTGAGCCGGACCAGGACGGGACCGCGCGGTCGGCCCCGCCCCCTCCGTCCGCGGACTCCGAGCAGGACACCCACCCGAACCTCCCGGTGACGGAGCCGGAGGATCCGGAGCGGGCGGGAGTGACCGACCGCGAGCCGTCGGCCGAGCAGGTCGCCCGGCACCGTCGACCGGTCCGGCCCGTCGGCGCCGTGACGTCTGAGCTGCTCGCTGCGTCCGGGGACCCAGCGCCGGGCGAGGGCGAGGGCCGGGACGCGACTTCGCTGGTCGCGGGCCTGGAGGCACCGGACGATCCCGAGCCGGCTGCCGACACGACTGCCCGGCATCGGCAGCCGGACGAGGCCGCCGGGGCGACGTGGCCTGACGCGCCGTCCTCGGAAGCCGAGCTGGGCGATGACCAGGGCACCCACGCGGACGTCCCCGCTGGTCCGGTCGGACCGGCTGCCTCCGCGCCAGCAGCCGGTTCGGCGCGGCACCGTGAGCCGGACCGGGACGGGACCGCGCAGGCGTACCCGCTCGGTCTGTCCTCGGAGCAGGACGACGCTGGCCAGGGGCTCGTGGGCGGTGGTCCGGAGGAGCCGGTCGAGCGCGCGCCGGTCGGCACCGACTCGGCGGTGGAGCCGGGCGCGCGGCACCGTGAGCCCGACCAGCCCGGGACCTCGTGGCCTGACCTGCTCGGTCCGTCTTCGGCGTTCGAGCTGAACGAGCAGGCTGATGCGGATGCCTCCGAACCGACAGGTTCCGCACCGGTGGTGAGCGCCGTCGCGCGGCACCGCCATCCGGACCAGGACGAGAGCGCGCAGTCGGACCCGCTCGCCCCCTCGGAGCCTGCGCTGGAGGGGCAGGACGACCGAGCCACCGGTCGCAGCCTCCCGGCCGTGGAGTCGGAGGCACCGGCCGAACCCGGATCGGCGGGTTCCCGGCATCGCCATCCGGACCAGGACGTCAGGACCGCGCTGTCCGACCTGCTCGCTGCCGTCTCGCAGTCCACGCAGGGTGACCGGGCCGAACGGAGCACGCGCCGGAGGCGCCGCGCGGAGCCGGAGGGCGCGGCCGAGCCGGAACCAGCAGCGGAGCTGCTCGCCCGGCACAGGCAGCCGGAGCGGGCGGAGGCTGCGCCGTCCGACCCGGCTCCGGAGCCCGTGTCGGACCAGCGAGCCGATCACGACACCCAGCCGAACTCCCTGGTCACCGGGTGGGAGGCGTCGGTCGATGCCGGACCGGCGGAGGAGCCGGCCGCGTCGTCCTGGGAGGCCACGCAGTTCGAGCAGGCGGACGAGGACACCCAGCCGAACCACCCGGTCGAGGCAGCGGAAGCGGCGGGGTCCGACCCGGTGGCGTCGTCCTCGGAGTTCGCGCAGGTCGAGCGCGGTGAGGAGGACATCGAGCCGGACCTGCCGGTGGCCGGGTCGGGGGTGTCGTCCGAAGTCGGGTCGACTGGGCTCGGCTCGGCTGAGTCTGCGGGGTCGGCAAGTGCCCGGCATCGGCAGCCGGAGCCTGTCGGGATCACGGTGTCCGACCCGGTGGCGTCGGTCTCGGCGTCTGCGCAGGCCGAGTGGGGTGTGGAGGACATCGAGCCGGACCTGCCGGTCGCGGGGTCGGGGGTGTCGTCCGAAGTCGGGTCGACTGGGCTGGGCTCGGTCGGGTCCGAGCAGGCGGAGGAGACCCGGCATCGGCAGCCGGAGCCTCTCGGGACCGCGGAGTCCGACCCGGTGGCGTCGGTCTCGGCGTCTGCGCAGGCCGAGTGGGGTGTGGAGGACATCGAGCCGGACCTGCCGGTGGCCGGGTCGGGGGTGTCGTCCGAAGTCGGGTCGACTGGGCTGGGCTCGGTCGGGTCCGAGCAGGCGGAGGAGACCCGGCATCGGCAGCCGGAGCCTCTCGGGACCGCGGAGTCCGACCCGGTGGCGTCGTCCTCGGAGTTCGCGCAGGCCGAGTGGGGTGTGGAGGACATCGAGCCGGACCTGCCGGTCGCGGGGTCGGGGGTGTCGTCCGAAGTCGGGTCGACTGGGCTGGGCTCGGCTGGGTCTGCGGGGTCGGCAAGTGCCTGGCATCGGCAACCGGAGCCTGTCGGGACTGCGGGGTCAGATCTTGAGGCGTCGTCCTCGGCGTCTGCGCAGGCCGAGTGGGGTGTGGAGGACATCGAGCCGGACCTGCCGGTCGCGGGGTCGGGGGTGTCGTCCGAACTCGAGCCGACCGGGCTGGATCCGGCTGAGTCCGCGCGGGCGGTGGACGCCCGGGATCGGCAGTCGCAGGATGTCGGGACTGCGGGGTCGGGTCTCGGGTCGTCGGTCTCGGCGTCTGCGCAGGCCGAGCGGGGTGACGAGGACACCCAGCCGAACCTCCCGGTCGCGGAGTCGGAGGCACCGCCGGGACTCGAACTGGGCGGGCTGGACGCGGCCGGGTCCGGTCGAGCCGCGGAGGCCCGGCACCGGCAGCCGGAGACCGCCGAGTCCGGCCTGCTCGCTCCCTCGTCCGCGCTGGGTGAGCAGCCCGAGCAGGACCCCCAGCCGGACCTCGCGGACCCGGAGCCGGAGGCACCCGCCGAACCGGCGTCGGAGCTGGCCGCGCGGCACCGCGAACCCGACCAGGACCTCGGAGCCGCGGACCCCGACCCGGCGTCGTCGGAGGTCGAACCGGACGACGAGGACACCCGGCCGACCCTCGTGGTCGTGGAGCAGGAGGCGTCGGCCGGGCCCCGCCCCGCGGCGGAGCTGATCGCGCGGCACCGCCAGCCCGACCAGGACGGCCCCGCGGAGTCCGACCTGCCCGCTCCACGCTCCGAGTCCGCGCAGGTCGAGCCGGACGACGAGGACACCCGCCCGACCCTCGTGGTCGCGGAGCAGCAGGCACCGGCCGAGCAGGACTCGCTGGAGAACGCCAGCCTCGCCGAGCTGCTCACCGAGGCCCTGCTGGCCTACGAGACCGGTCGCCGTGACCAGGCGGCCAGCACCAGCCGGCACGGCGACGTGCGCGTGTCCGGGATCACGAGCTCCCACCGCTCCTCTCGGGTCGCGGTGTCGTCCACATCGGACGATCGAGGGTCCGGTGCCGCTGCGCGGCACCGGCGGTCGGGGATGGACGCCGCGGCGACGGACCCGTTGGTCTGACGCGGTGCGGTGGCCGCTCACCGCGTGAGAACCTCCTGCGGAACAGCTGAGCCTCCCTCGGACTGGGCCCGCGAGTGGCAGTCTTATGGTGGAAGCTGTTGGCACAAAGAGGTGCCGTCAAGCGTGGAGCTGCCTTGAAGATGACCTCTGATCCCGGACAGTTGAAGCCCGGACGACCGCAGACCGATGGGGACGCCCCGAGCGGGGAGCGGTCCGAGAACCCCGAACTCGTCAAGAGCCGCCTGCTGGACCGGGCGGCCGACAACGCTCCGGACCTGGCCGAGCTGTTGCGCGCCTACTACCGGCACGTCCCCGCTGAGGAGCTCGTCGTGGACGAGCCCGCGGACCTGGTCGGCGCGCTGCGGTCGCACCTCGAGCTGGCTGCGACGCGCGTCGCCGGCAGACCGCTGGTGCAGGTCTTCAACCCGGACCGCGCCCGCCACGGCTGGCAGAGCCAGGCCACGGTGGTGCAGATCGTGACGGACGACAGCCCGTACCTGGTCGACTCCGTGATCGCTGAGCTCGGCCGCGACGGCGCCGAGGTGCAGCGCGTCATCCACCCGATCATCGCGGTGCGCCGCGACGTCGCCGGTGGGTTGCAGGAGGTGCTGCCCGGAGCCAGCCCGACCGCGCCGCCCGCCGACTCGATCCCCGAGAGCTGGATGTTCCTGGAGGTCGACCGGGTCGCCGACGAGGAGCGGCTGGAAGCGCTCCGGCACGGGCTGGCCGACGTGCTCAACGACGTGCGCGAGGTCGTCGAAGACACCGAGCGGATGCACGCCACCGCCCGCGCGCTGGCCGACGAGCTGGAGCAGGACCCGCCGCCGCTGCCGGAGGAGGAGGTCCGCGACGGCGCCGGGCTGCTGCGCTGGTTGGCCGACGGGCACTTCACCTTCCTCGGCTACCGGCACTACGAGCTGGTGGAGTCCGGCGCCGAACCCGCGCTGCAGGCCGTGCTCGCCTCCGGTCTCGGCGTGCTGCGCGGCGACAGCGTGGCGTCCCGCAGCCTGGCCACCTGGCCGGACGCGCGCACCGTGCGGTCGAAGGACCTGCTGGTGCTGACCCAGGCCAGCGAACCGTCCACTGTGCACCGACCGGTGCACCCGTTCTACGTGGGCGTCAAGACCTTCGACGAGTCGGGGAACGTCACCGGGGAGCACCGCTTCCTCGGCCTGTTCACCACCACGGCGCTGCACGAGGACGTGCTGGACATCCCGTTCATCGAACGGCGGGTCCGCACCGTCATCCACAACGCCGGGTTCCCGATGGAGTCCTACTCCGGCCAGCGGATGCTGGAGGAGATCCAGAACTACCCGCGCACCGAGCTGTTCTCCACCGACACGGAGACGCTGCAGGAGACCATCACCGGCGTGCTGGCGCTGGCCGAGCGCCGCAGGCTCAAGCCGTTCCTGCGCCGCGACCCCTACGGCCGCTTCTTCTCGGTGCTGGTGTACCTGCCGCGCGACCGCTACACGACGAGCTCGCGGCTGGCCATGCAGGAGGTGCTGCTGGCCGAGCTGGGCGGCACCAGCGTGGAGTACAGCACGCGGGTCGGCGAATCCGCGCTCGCCCGGGTGGCGTTCGTGGTGCACACCGACCCGGAGGCGCGGGTCGAGCCGGACCTCGGGCGCATCCAGCGGCGGCTGGAGGAGGCCATCCACACCTGGGACGACCAGATGGTGGAGGAGGTCAACGCCGAGCAGACCGGCGGCCGGCGCGACGGGCACGTGCTGCGCAGCCTGTCCGAGGCGATGAGCCAGCTGGGCCACAGCTACGCGGGCAGCTTCCCGGAGGCCTACAAGGAGGACTTCACCGCGGCCGAGGGCCTCGCCGACCTGCGGCGACTGCAGTCGCTGACCGGCCCCGACGACCTGAAGATGTCGTTCTACGCGCCGCGCGACTCCAGCGGCGGGCAGCGCCGGTTCAAGATCTACGTCGGCGGCCGGGTCACCCTGTCCCGGGTGCTGCCGGTGCTGCAGAGCATGGGCGTGGAGGTCGTCGACGAGCGCCCGTACGAGATCTCGCTGGACGGCGCCGACCACCCGTACTGGATCTACGACTTCGGCCTGCGGCTGGAGCCGGAGGTGCTGGACTCCGGCGGCACGGAGCTGCTGGACACGCTGCGGGAGCGCTTCGAGGACGCGTTCCGCGCCGCCTGGCTCGGTGCCGCCGAGGTCGACCGGTTCAACGCGCTGGTGCTGCGCGCCGGGCTGACCTGGCGCCAGGCCTCGGTGCTGCGCGCCTACGCGAAGTACATGCGGCAGGTCGGCACCGCCTACAGCCAGGACTACATCGAGGACGCGATCCTGGCGCACCGCACCACCACGACCACGCTGGTGCGGCTGTTCGAGGCGCGGTTCGACCCGGCGCTGGAGGACGCCGAACGCGCGACCCGGGAAGCGGACCTGGTGGACGAGGTCACCAAGCTGATCGACGACGTCACCAGCCTCGACGCGGACCGGATCCTGCGCACCTACCTGAACCTGGTCCGGGCCACGCTGCGCACCAACTACTTCGCCGCCGCGCCCGGCCAGGAGCGCCCCTACCTGGCGTTCAAGCTGGAGCCCAAGGCGATCCCGGGGCTGCCCGAGCCGCGCCCGCAGTACGAGATCTTCGTGTACTCGCCGTGGGTGGAGGGCGTGCACCTGCGGTTCGGCTCGGTGGCCCGCGGTGGCCTGCGCTGGTCGGACCGCCGCGAGGACTTCCGCACCGAGATCTTGGGCCTGGTCAAGGCGCAGGCGGTGAAGAACGCGGTCATCGTGCCGGTCGGCGCGAAGGGCGGGTTCGTGGTCAAGCGGCCGCCGGCGCCCACCGGGGACCCGGCCGTCGACCGCAAGGCGGCCCAGGAGGAGGGCATCGCCTGCTACCGGATGTTCATCTCCGGTCTGCTGGACCTGACCGACAACCTGGTCGGCGGCGAGGTCGCCCCGCCACGTGACGTGGTGCGCCACGACGGGGACGACACCTACCTGGTGGTCGCCGCGGACAAGGGCACCGCGACGTTCTCCGACATCGCCAACGACGTCGCGAAGTCCTACGGCTTCTGGCTGGGCGACGCGTTCGCCTCGGGCGGCTCGGTCGGCTACGACCACAAGGCGATGGGCATCACGGCCCGCGGCGCGTGGGAGAGCGTGAAGCGGCACTTCCGCGAGCTGGACGTGGACACCCAGACCCAGGACTTCACCGTGGTCGGCATCGGTGACATGGCCGGTGACGTGTTCGGCAACGGGATGCTGCTCTCCGAGCACATCAAGCTGGTCGCCGCGTTCAACCACATGCACGTGTTCATCGATCCCGACCCGGACCCCGCGGTGTCCTTCGCCGAGCGCCGCAGGCTGTTCGAGCTGCCGCGGTCGACCTGGGACGACTACGACCGCAGCAAGATCAGCGCGGGTGGTGGCGTGTGGTCGCGCTCGCTGAAGTCGATCCCGCTGAACCCGCACATCCGGCAGGCGCTGGGCATCGAGGAGTCGGTGCAGCAGCTGTCCCCGGCCGAGCTGATCAAGAAGATCTTGCTGGCCCCGGTCGACCTGCTCTGGAACGGCGGCATCGGCACCTACGTCAAGGCCTCCACCGAGACGCACGCCGACGTCGGTGACAAGGCCAACGACGCGGTCCGGGTCAACGGCGCGGACCTGAGGGTCAAGGTCGTCGGCGAGGGCGGCAACCTCGGTCTGACCCAGCTGGGCCGCATCGAGTTCGCCCGCGCGGGCGGCAAGGTCAACACCGACGCGCTGGACAACTCGGCGGGCGTGGACTGCTCCGACCACGAGGTCAACATCAAGATCCTGCTGGACAGCCTGGTCGCCGACGGCAAGCTGACCGGCGAGCAGCGCAACCAGCTGCTGGCGGAGATGACCGACGAGGTCGGCGAGCTGGTGCTGGCCGACAACCACCGGCAGAACGCGGTGCTGGGCATCTCGCGGGCGCATGCCGCGGCGATGGTGTCGGTGCACGCCCGCCAGGTGAGCGCGCTGGAGAAGAACACCGGGCTGGACCGCGAGCTGGAGGCGCTGCCCACCGCCAAGGAGTTCCGCGAGCGGGAGAAGAACGGCGAGGGCCTCAGCTCGCCCGAGCTGGCCACGCTCATGGCGCACGTCAAGCTGTCGCTGAAGCGGGACGTGCTGGCCAGCGGGCTGCCGGACACCGAGGCGTTCAGCAGCCGGCTGCCGGAGTACTTCCCGAAGCCGCTGCGGGAGCGCTACGGCGACGCGATCGCCGCGCACCCGCTGCGCCGCGAGATCATCACGACGCTGCTGGTCAACGAGATGGTGGACGGCGGCGGCATCTCCTTCGCCTACCGGCTGGCCGAGGAGATCAGCGCCTCGAGCACCGACGCGGTGCGCGCCTTCGCGGTGGTCACCAACGTCTACGACCTGCACTCGCTGTGGCAGCAGATCGACGACCTGGGCGGTTCGGTGCCGAGCTCGGTGGCCGACGAGCTGGTGCTGGAGAGCCGCCGGCTGCTGGACCGGGCGGCGCGGTGGATGCTGAACAACCGGCCGCAGCCGCTGGCCACCGGCGCCGAGATCGCGCGCTTCCGGCCGGTGGTCGAGGAGCTGTCCGGTTCGGTCCGCGGGCTGCTGCGCGGCCGGGCCGCCGAGGGCGCCACCCGGATGATCGAGCGGTGGACGGCGGCCGGGGTCCCGCTGGAGCTGGCCGAGCGGGTCGGCACCCTGCTGGACTCCTTCGCGCTGCTGGACATCCGCGAGATCGCCGAGCTGGCCGAGCGCGACGCCGGGGTGAGCGCCGAGCGGAGCCCGCGGGAGAGCGCGGACCTGTACTACACGCTCGCCGAGCACCTCGACGTGGAGCGGATGCTGCTGGCGGTCAACGAGCTGGAGCGCGGGGACCGGTGGCACTCGCTGTCCCGGTTGGCGTTGCGAGATGATTTCTACGCATCGCTGCGCGCGATCACCATCGACGTCCTGCGGACCAGCGACCCGGGGGACGACTCGGAGCGGAAGATCGCCCACTGGGCGTCGGCGAACGAGTCGCGCTTGGCGCGGGCCGCGTCGGCGCTGGAGCAGATCAAGAGGTCCGGGCGGCTCGACCTGGCCACGCTGTCGGTGGCCGCGCGTCAGCTGCGCAGCATGGTCCGGTGAAGTGTGCCGGGTGGCTCGCGGGCGACCGCGGGCCACCCGGGCAGCAGGAAGGGAGCTGGCGCCCGTGGGCGCGTTCGTAGCAGAGGTGGCCCTGCGCTGGTCCGACATGGACGCGTTCGGGCACGTCAACCACGCCCGGACGATCACGCTGCTGGAGGAGGCGCGCGCCGAGCTGCTGTTCACCGAGGCCGAGCGGCGGGGCCTGCTCGGCATGGCCGAGGGCATGGTGGTGGCGCGGGTCGTGGTCGACTACCACAGCCCGCTGGTCTACAAGGCGAAGTCGCTGCAGGTGCAGATGTCGGTGCGCGACCTGAAGGCGGCGTCGTTCGTCGTCGACTACACCGCGTTCGCGCAGGAAGCGGTGGCCACCGCGGAGACCCTGATGGTGCCGTACGACCTGCGTGCCGGGCGGCCGCGGCGCCTGACCGCCGAGGAGCGGGACTTCCTCGCGGAGTGGCAGCTGGACCCGGCGGCGGAGTCCTCCCGTGCCTGAGCTGCGGATGCCCGACGCGGTCGAACGCGAGGACCTGGGGGCGTTCGTGGCCCGTGCGGTGCGCCTGGACGGGCAGGCGCTGGTGCGGTTGCGCAACCGCGAGGGCACGGGCCGGCTGGACGTGTGGGCGGCCACGCCGTTCGACGCGCTGTGCACCCGGTCCGTGGAGGGCGAGGTCGACCCGGCGGACCTGACGGTGTCCGGAAACGAGCTGCTGGCGACGTTGACCGTCGCGGGTGGCCCGGCGATGGACCCGGGGCCGCCGCGCGACCTGATGTGGCGCTCGGAGCTGCCGCCGTCCTCGGGGTGGCGGCGTGTGGACGACCTCCCGGCGAAGGTCGTGGGGGAGGTCGCCGAGCGCGGCATCGACGTGGCCAAGGAGAACGTCGGCCCGAAGGGCACGCCGCCGGCGTCGCTGCTGGACCAGGAGGTCTTCACGGTCTCCGGGGCGGGCTTCGAGGTGAAGGTGCCGCTGCGCTGCCTGTTCGTGCTGTCCGGCATGGGTTTCCTGGTCACCGACCCGCCGGAGTCCGAAGTGGTCCGGGTGAGCGCCACGGATTCCTGGCTGCGCCTGGACTCTCGCTACGGCGCGGTGGTCCGCCGCCGACACGCGTTGCTGCCGCTGTTGGTCTGACCGGTTCAGCTCTGCACGAGGCGGAGCGAGACGTAGTGGTGGATGCCGGTCCACCGGGTGTGGCGGACCTTCGTGCGCGCGTACTCGCGGAAGCCGAGCTTCTCGTACAGCCGCAGAGCGGGTTCGTTGGTGCCGGCGACCTCGACCAGCAGGTACTCGCGGTACTGCGGCAGGGCGAGGAGGTGCTGCAGGAGCGCCTTCGCGACGCCCTGGCCGCGGAACCGCGTCGCGGAAGCGACGAACTCGAGGGACGCGGTGCCCTCCACCGGGTGGGGCAGGGCCTCGGTGAACGTGCGTCGGAAGACCGCGCCCGCCACGGTCCCCTTGACCGGGCCCAGGTGCCTGCGCAGTTCCGCCGGGTCGCAGCGCAGCGACCGCTGTCGCCCGTCGGTGCAGGCGGCGATAACCCCGGGTTCCCCGTCGACCAGCGCCACGTGGAACACGTCGAGGACCAGCGCGTGCGCGAGGGCGTCGGTGAGGGTGCGCGGGTCGTTGCTGAAGAAGGAGAAGTCGGGGCCGAAGCCGTCGACGAAGACCTCGGTGATCGGCCGCCGGTAGCTCTCGCCCAGGTCCGCGGCTCGTGCGACCTCGATCGTCACGGGGTTCCTCCGGCTCGTCGGGTGATGAGCGCGTGCACGCCGTCCAGCAGGAGGTCCAGCCCGAAGGCGAAGTCGGCGTCCTCGGCCCACTGCTCGGCGCGGCCGAACGCGCCCGCGTGCACGGCGGCGTGCAGCGCCGGGTGGCCGTGCTCGTCGAGGACGCGGGCGAGGACGTCGGCGTAGCCGCGGGGCCCGGCACCGCCGACGGCGCCGTCCAGGCCGAGGGCGAGGGTGGCGCTGCTCCGGGCGTAGCCGGACAGGGCAGTGGCGATGGTGACGCCCTCCCCGGCGTCGAGACCGGTGCCGTCCAGCGCGGCGAGCGCCCGGTCGAGCCAGCGCAGCGCGCGCGGTCCGGCCGGCGGGACGGTCGGCGCGGCGCTGAGCAGCCAGGGGTGGGTGAGGAGGGCGTCGCGCTGGGCGCGGGTCCAGGTGGTGAGGTACTCGCGCCACGGCGCGCCACCGGGCTCGGGCGGTTCCGGCACGGCGGCGTCGGCCATCGCGGTCAGCAGGTCGTCCTTGCTGCCGACGTAGCCGTACAGCGTCATCGGCGACACGCCGATCCGGGCGGCGACACTGCTCATCCGCACGCCGCCCAGGCCCTCGGCGTCGGCGATCTCGATGGCGGCCGCGGTGATCTGCGCGAGGCTCAGGCCGCGTCGTGGTCCGCGGCGGGGTGCGGGTTCCCGACCCCACATCCGAGCGAGGACCGCGGGCAGCTCCGGTTCCCCGTCGATGACGCACCTCCAGGAGAAGAAACACCGTACAGCGTACACTGTACGATGTACGGTGTTCTGGGGGAAGTGCGTCGGTCCCGCTCATCGGCGGCGAGGGCGTCCCCGTGGTCGACCGCGTTCGGTCGGGCGACGGTGGGTGGGGCGGCGCCCGCACCAGCGCACGGGGTCGGCCTCGGGTCCACGTCGGACGCCATCGGAGCGGGAAGGTTGTGATGAGCGGCGGCCCGGAACCCGGTCGGTGTCACGGGTTCCGGGCGCCGTTGTGGTGTCCGTGCCCGACAACCGGTGTGGAGCTCACCGCTGGTGCGTGGACTCCACTGTGTACAGGTGCGGTTCGTAGCGCTCCGCGACCTCGGCCGCCTGCCGCACGTGCTTCTGCGCCTCGGGGTTCTCGAGCATCGCGTGGAAGTCGTCCGCGGAGCGCCACTGGGCGTAGTTGACCACCTTGCCGCCGTCGGTGCTGGCGTGGATGTTGGCCGAGATGAAGCCCGGCAGGTGCTGCATGACCTCCTCGGTGGCGCGCGTCAGCAGGTCGGTGAGTTCGCGCTGCCGGTCGGGCTGGACGGTGAAGACGTTGATCAGCGTGGCGATCGGGGCGTCGGTCGAGATGGTGGTCATCGCGAGCTCCTTTGTCAGGTTCCTTACATGAGCCAGTATGTGTAAGGTTCCTGTCATGAGTCAAGAGGACGTCCGGCATCGGGTCGGTTACCTGGTCAAGCAGGTGCAGCAGTCGTTCCACCGGGCGTGCGAGGAACGCCTCCGCCCGCTCGGCCTGTCCATGTCCCAGTACGCGGTGCTGCGTGCGCTCGCCGACGCCCCGGGAGCCCCGGCGGCCGAGCTCGCCCGCCGCACCTTCGTCACCCGCCAGTCCCTGCGGGACGTGCTCCACGGCCTCCAGGCGGCCGGGCTGGTCACCGTCGCGGACCGGCCCGCGACGGGCCGGGCGCGGCCCGTCAGCCTCACCGACCGCGGCCGGGCCGTGCTGGAGGAGGCGAACGGCGTCGTGCTCGACGTCGACGACCGCATGACGTCCGGCATCGACCCCGACGACGTCCGGAAGCTGGCGGCCCTGCTCACCACCTGCGCGGACAACCTGGCCTGAGCCGTCCGGCAGCAGGTGCGACCGCGCCAGCGCGCCGCCGGCGACCAGTTCGTCGAGGTCGATGTTCTGGAACGCCTCGTACGGCTCGTCGGTGGCCCGCATGATCAGCACGTGCTGCACGGTCTGCCTCCACGGGCCGTTCGGGCCCGGTCGGACCCTCACCCACGGAGCCCACGGGGGAGCCGGGACCGGTCGGGCAACCCGGCCCGCGCGAGCGCCGGCACCGGCGCCGCCCAGGGGACGCCGCTGCGCTCCGGGCGCACGGGGCTCCGACGTCCTACCCGCCGCTGGGCGCGGTCCGCGCCGGGCCGACGCCCCCGGGGCGGCTACGACGTCCCGGTCGGCAGGTCCGTCGCGGTGGGGACCGTCCCGGTCGGCAGGTCCGTCGCGGTGGGGACCGTCCCGGTCGTGGTCGGCGGTGCCGTCCCGGTCGGCTCCCCGGTCGTCGTCGGCGCCGTCGTCCGGGTCGGCTCCCCGGTCGTGGTCGGCACGGTCGTCGTGGTCGTGGTCGGGTTCGTGGTCGTCGTCGGTGGGTTGGTCGTCGTGGGCAGGTTCGTCGTGGTGGGCGGGTTCGTCGTGGTCGGTGGCTCGGTGGGCGGCACCGTCGTCGTGGTCGTCGGCGGGTCCGTGGTCGGTGGGTCCGCGCTCGTCGGCGGCGCCGTCGGCTCCGTGGTGCCGGTACCCGGTGGCGCGGTCGGAGGTGGCGGGGACTCCGCGGGCGGCTGCGGCGAGGTGCCACCGCCGGTCTCCCCGGTCGCCGGACCACCCGACCGGGGCACCGCCTCGCTCGAGCCGGGGGTGCCCGCGGCGGGCGGGGGAGGTTCGGGCGCCGGAGAGGCGGGGAGGTGCGCCACCACGGGGGCGCCCGGGGCGGTCCCCACTTGCGGCGTGATCGCCTCGCCCTGCTCGCCCTCGGCCGGGCGCTCCGAGAACGGGGGCAGCCGGCTGAAGATGTCCGGCGGGATCAGCCCGAGGAACGGGTCGGCCAGCGGCGCGGTGAGCACGTAGCACCCCGCCGCCACCGACGCGCCGAGGAACGCCGTGGCCAGCGCGACGCGGAACTGCTTGCGCAGCGGCAGCCGCTGGTCGGACGGCGGCACCGGTGAGCCGAGCGGGTCGTCGGTCAGCCAGCGCCGCACCGCCGGACCGCCGCGCGCGTGGGCCTCCCACACCCGGCCCAGCCAGGTCGTGGCGTGCTGCAGGCGCTCGTGCAGCGTCGCGACCGGCAGCGGGTGCGCGGACAGCGGTGCGCGCACGCGAGCGGTCTCGGTGGACTCGACGTCGCGGACGACGCTGCTCAGGCGCTCCTGGAGGAGCACCGGGTCGGTCGGGGCGGACATGGCCTCACCCCTCGGCGTCGCCGAAGCGGAGACTGGACAGCGCGACACCGTCGTAGCGCCACCACCGCTCGGTCGACAGGTCGAGGATCCAGGCGTCCCGCTCGCGCAGCACCAGGCCCACGCGCAGCGCGCGGTGCCGGAACGTGGGCTCGTCGATGGTGCCCTTCTCCAGCTCGTCGAGCAGAGCCCGGTAGTCCGCCATCGCCTTGCCGAGCGCCGGCGGGATGTCCACCGCGTCGGCGCTCCCGGTCCGATGCCGGAAAGTCATGAAGCCACCCCCCAGAGGCACGTGACACCCGTGCACGCGCCCCCAGGATGACCCCACTCGGGCAGGGGCGAAAGTTCGGGACGCGGGGGAGCCCCGGTCAGGAGCGGCGGGAGAGGTGGCCGGAGAGCCAGCGGACCGACTCGCTGACCGCCGCCTCCAGCGGGCCCCGGCGGAACACCCGCCGCCAGACCACCGGGAACACCACGGCGAAGACCAGGAAGAGCTCGGGCATGAAGGTGCAGACGAACGCCACCACGCCCTCGGGCACGTGCCCGTCACGCGGGAACGCCGGCATGCCCGGCAGGTCGGGCAGGTCGGGTCCCATGGTCGACAGCTCAGCCAGCGGCTCCGGGACCCCGCTCAGCGAGTAGCCGCCGACGACGATGACCCAGGCCATCGCGACCGCGTGCAACGCGTAGAGGGTCAGCGCCATCGACCCGGCGGCCGCGAGCGGCTTGATGGCGCGTCCCGCCCGGTCGGCCAGCACCAGGCACACCGCCAGGATCACCAGCGCGATGCCGCCGGAGTTGAGCAGTTCGAACGTGGTGCCGCTGTGCGAGCCGGTGCCGAGCAGCCAGTGCGGGTGCTCGATCGGCACGGTGCCCTGGGTGGGTTCCGGCCGCGTGCCGCCGACCAGGTCCAGCAGCCACTCCGAGACCCGCCACGCGACCAGCGCCACCGCCAGGCCGGCCACCGCCAGCCAGCACCGCACCTTGGTCGACCGCAGGTCCAGGCGCCCGACGGCCATGCCGAGCAGCACCAGCGGCAGGTAGGACACGGCCGGGTAGAAGCCGAGCAGCAGCAGGTCGAAGATCCCCGCGTCCGCGATCAGGTGGCCGGGGTCGACCGCGTTCACCGCGGACACCAGCCACGCCATCGGGGTGTCGCCGGCCATCCAGCTGCGCAGCACGAACGACAGCTGCGGCCCCACCGCCGCGGTGACCGCCGCCGCGATGAGCAGGCCGCGGGTGCGCAACCGGATGAACGGCACGGCGAGCAGGAAGTACAGCCCGTAGTACGGGATGATCACGGTGAGCAGGAAGCCGGTCGCGTCGGTGGCCTTGGCCAGCGCGAGACCGATCACCAGCAGCAACAGCGCGCGCAGCGTGATCCGCAGCCGCGCGTTGCGCAGCGCCTCACCGGTCGGGGGCGTGGTGCGCCCGGACAGCAGCGCCAACGAGACCCCGGCCAGCAGCGTGAACAGCGCCGTCGACCGGCCGCTGGAGAACTGCGCGATCCACACCTCCGGCATGCCGTTGAAGAACGGCACCCCGAAGTGGATGCAGAACATGCCGAACACGGCGACGAACCGCGCGACATCGACCCCGACCAGCCGACCGGTGCGTGGTTGCGTCCGAGCTGCGCTCGTCGCGGGCGCGGTGGCAGTCGCAGTCATGGCATCCAGCGGGGTCTCGAAGGTCTCTCGCGGACAAACGTTACCGGGGGTGGAACGAGCGCATGCGCGGACGGTTCTGCCGGAGAGTCCGGGCTCACACCAGCCACGCCGCGGTCCCCGGCGGCAGGTCCTCGCCGTCGAGCGGACGCGAGGACAGCAAGAGTTCCCCGGGTGGCAGCGGCACCGAGGCCGACGAGGTGTTCAACGCGCACGTCAACCTGCTGCCGACGCGCCGGAAGGCGAAGCAGTCCTCCGGGGCGCCGAACCACTCGACCTCGTCACCGGTGAACGCCGGGTGGCTGCTGCGCACCTCCAGCGCCTGCCGGTACAGCGAGAGCGTGGACGACTCGTCCTCGAGCTGCGCTTCGACGGTGAACGCGGCCCACTCCGCCGGGATCGACGACCAGTCGCCGGCGGCCTGCGAGAACCCGAACGGCGGCCGGTCGCCCTCCCACGGCATCGGGATCCGCTCGGTGCCCGGCAGGCCCAGCTCCTCGCCGTGGCGCAGGCACACCGCGCCGGGCAGCGCCAGCTGCACCAGGGCCATCGAGCGGACCGGGGTCAGCGCGGCGTCGTCCCGGCTGCGGCTGGTGTCCCGGCTGGCCATCGCCCACGCCGTGCGCGGCCCGGGGCCCGCCAGTGCTCCGGTGATGGCCGCGCGCAGCGGTCCGGCGGCGAACCCGGCGATCGCCAGGTCGAGGTTGAACGACAGGTGCCAGTCCCCGGTCCCGATCACCACGCGGTCCGGGTACCGGGCCAGCACCGACCGGACCGCCCCGGTCGGGTCCTCGCGCGGCGCCAGGTGGACGCCGTCGGCGCCGTGCTCGAGCCAGGGTTCGAGCACCCGTGCCGGGTCGGTGCGCGCCGGGTCCACGTCGAGCGCCACCATGACCCGCACCCCGGCAGCGTGCGCCTCGGCCAGCAGCTCGGCGAAGTCCGGGGCGCTCGGGTCCAGCCCCGCCGTGCCGGCCAGCACGACCGCGTCCACACCGAGCAGCTCCAGGTAGCCGAACCGGTCGCGCACCCCGTCCAGGTCGCCGACGCCGTCCCCGTCGACGTCGGCGAACGCACCGACGTCGACCTGGTAGCACACCGCGTCCCACCACCACGGCCGTTCGCCGTGGCCCGCCCGCGCGTCCGCCGCCCGCATCACGGGGTCCTCCGCTCGCTGATCTCCACCACCCGCACCGCCAGGCTGGCGGGGCCGGGACTGCTCCGCGTCAGAACCAGGAGTTGACCATGCTCTCCGCGGCCATCTCCAGGTACTGCCAGAGCTGGTCGCGGTGCTGCGGGGACAGGTCGGCCTCGTCGACCGCGATCCGCATGCAGCGCAGCCAGGCGTCCCGCTCGGCCGGGCCGATCTTGAACGGGGCGTGCCGCATCCGCAAGCGCGGGTGCCCGCGACGCTCCGAGTAGGTGTGCGGCCCGCCCCAGTACTGCATCAGGAACAGCCGCAGCCGCTCCTCGGCCGGGCCCAGGTCCTCCTCGGGGTAGAGCGGACGAAGCAGCTCGTCCTTGGCCACCTCCTCGTAGAACCGCGCCACGATGCGGTGGAAGGTCGGTTCGCCGCCGACCTGCTCGTAGAAGCTCTCCACGGAAGTCACGCAGCCCATCCTCTCAGGGACGACCGCCGCGCTGTCACGGCTGCTGCACCGGACTGCTCGGCGGGAGCGGCCGGCCGTAGGGGTACGGCGGGTTGATGTCCTCTTCGTCGTAGGCGCGCTTGATCTCCGCCCGCAGGCGTCGCTGCACCGACCACTGGCGGCCGGGCCGGACCTTGACCGTCAGCCGCAGCGTGATGGTGTCGGCGGTGATCATGTCGACGCCCAGCATCTCCGGCGGCTCCAGGACGTCCTTGGACAGCGGCTCGCGCCCGGTGGCGTCGGTGGCCACCTTGGTGGCGACCGTGATCGCCTTCTCCACGTCGCTGGTGTGCGAGATCGGGAAGTCCACCACGGCGTAGGCGAAGCCCTGGCTGGAGTTGCCGACCCGCAGGATCTCGCCGTTGCGGACGTACCAGACGGTGCCGTTGATGTCCCGCAGCGTGGTGACCCGCAGGCCGACGCTCTCCACGGTGCCGGTGGCCTCGCCGAGGTCGACCACGTCACCGACCCCGTACTGGTCCTCGACCAGCATGAACATGCCGGACAGGAAGTCGCGGACCAGGTTCTGGGCGCCGAAGGCGACCGCGACACCGAGCACACCGGCCGAGGCCAGCACCGGCGCGACCTGGATGTTGAGCTCCTGGAGCACGTAGATCGCGGCCAGGCCGAAGATGACGAACGACGCCATCGACTTCAGCACCGAGCCGATGGTGCGGGCGCGCTGGACGCGGCGCTCCGACAGCAGCTCCGCGGTCAGCGCGTCCACCTTGCGCTCCCGCAGCGGGCTCAGCAGCTTCGGGGGCTTGCCGTTGCCGCGGGTCAGCCGGTTGATCGTGCGGTGCACCAGCCAGCGGCACACGAACGCGACGACCAGGATGAACAGGATGTGCAGGGGGGTGGCGATGAGCAGTTCGGAGTAGGACGCCAACCAGCTGTTGCCGGTCCACTGGTAGATCGTGTCGCACCAGCCCGCTTCGCCGGCGCACTCGGGTTGGGTCAGCAGCGGCAGTTCCATGGGTTCGGGGGTCTCCATGCTGTCGATCCATGTCCCGCGACGGCGGGTCGCGCCGTCGCTGCACGCGCACCGCACCAGCGTCGAGCATCGTGCGCACCCCGCTGCGCACGAGTCCCGACAGTCGGGACGGCCGGACGGGAGCCGGGCTCAGTCCAGGCCCAGTCCGGTGGCCTCCGCGAGGAAGGCGAGCTGGTCGGTCGCCAGCCCCACCGTACGGGAGACCGAGCGCGCGGCGTGCCCCACCTCGGTCTCCCGGCGCAGCAGGACCGGGCGTTTCGCCGGGTCAGAGCTGGTGGCGTGCTGCAGCGCCGCGCACATCTTGCGCGCGTGGTTCGGGTCGACCCGGGTGTCCGACTCGAACACCGTGAACAGCACCGACGGGTAGTCGGTCTGCTCCACCACGTTGTGGTACGGCGAGTAGGACAGCAGCCAACCCAGCTCCTCCGGGTCCTCGGCGGTGCCGTACTCGTCGTTCCAGGTGCGGCCGAGCAGGAACCGCTCGTAGCGGACCATGTCCAGCAGCGGTGCCGAGCACACCACCGCGCGGTAGAGGTCCGGGCGCTGGGTGAGCGCCGCACCGACCAGCAGGCCGCCGTTGGAGCCGCCGGAGATGCCCAGCTGGTCCGAGGTCGTCCAGCCCTCGTCGATGAGGTGCTGGGCGGCGGCGTGGAAGTCGTCGAAGGTGTTCTGCTTTCGGGCGCGCATGCCGGCCTCGTGCCACTCCTCGCCCTCTTCGCCGCCGCCGCGCAGCGACGGCAGCGCCCACACGCCACCGGCCGCCACCCAGGTCAGCGCGGACGGCGTGTAGCCGGGCTCGCGGGACAGCGAGAACCCGCCGTAGCCGGTCATCAGCGCCGGGCGCGGCCGGTCCGGCGCGGCCACCGGGCTCAGCAGGAACATCCGCACCGGGGTGCCGTCCAGCGACCGGTAGGTGACCTGCTGGGTGTGCACCGCGGGCAGCTCGACGGTGCCCGGCGCGCGCTGCTCCAGCGCGACCTGGCCGGTGCGGTGCGAGTAGGCGTGCACGCAGGGCGGGGTGGCGAAGTCGGTCCAGCCGATCCACAGCCGGTCCCGGTCGTGGTCGGTGTGCTCGTCGACGGTGGTCAGCGCGGTGACCTGGCCGGTGCCGGGCAGCGGCACCTCGCCGGTCTGGTGGCCGGTGGCCGGGTCGTGCAGCGTCACCTCCGACACCGCGTGCCGGGTGCGCAGCACCACCAGCTGCGGGTCGCCGTCCCCGCTGTCGAACCAGCGCACCGCTTCCAGCACCGAGTCCGGCTGCTCGGCGATGAGCTCGGTCCAGTGCTCCGGCTCCGGCCGCTGCGGGTCGGCCACGCACAGCCGCCAGCGCGGGGCGTCCCGCGTGGTCATCACGTACAACCGGCCGTCGCGCTCGACCCAGGCGCCGACCCGGTAGCCGTCCGAGGTGTCCACGACCTGCCGCAGGTCGGGCACGGCACCGCCGGCGCTCAGGTCGGCGATCCACACCGAGTCCCGGCGTGCGGTGCCGGGGCTGCCCTCGACGACCAGCCAGCGGCCGTCGCGGGACACCCGGGTGCCGTAGTAGTAGGTCGGGTCCAGGCCCTCACCGAGCACCAGCACGTCATCGGCGTCCGGGTCGGAGCCCACGCGGTGCCGCCACACCCGCCGGTGGAACTGCTCCTCGCCCTCGGGCACCAGCTCGGGGGCCAGCCGCCGGACGTAGAAGAACTCCTCGCCGCCGGGCAGCCAGGAGATCGTCGAGTAGCGGCAGCGGTCGATCGGTCCCTCGACGAGCTCGCCGGTGGCCACGTCCAGCACGTGCAGCAGCGACTCCTCGTCACCGCCGACCGAGATCTGGTAGGCGAGCCGGTCGCCCTCCAGGCTCGGCGACCAGCTGTCCAGGGTGGTCAGCCCGGACGGGTCGAGCGCGGAGACGTCCAGCAGCACCCGCTCGCTGCCGTCGCGCTCGCGCACCCAGAGCACCGGGAACTCCTGGTCGGGCTCGCGGCGGGTGAAGAACGCGCGACCGGCGCGCCAGGTCGGCGCGGACACCGAACCGGCCGACATCAGCTCGCGCATCCGCTCCGCGACGGTCTCCCGCCCGGGCAGGGCGTCCAGCCAGGTGCGGGCCAGCTGGTCCTGCGTCGCCGACCACGCCACGGTGCGCGGGTCGGCCGGGTCCTCCAGCCAGCGGTAGGGGTCGGCCACCTGGCGGCCGTGCAGGTCCTCGACGATGTCGTCGCGGTGGGCGGTGGGGTAGCGCAGCTGTGCTCGAGCGTCGGTCACGTCCGCCAAGATACGTGCTCCGGGCGGCCGCGAGCCGGTCTCGGCGCGTGGTTCACCGGTGATGACCACTCGCCCGGCGGTCGTCGTTGCCGGATCGTGCCGTGATCAAGAATGATTGACCTGGGTTCGCAGCCGCAGCGGCGCGGCGTGGCGAATCACACGTGCGTTCGGACGGGGTTCTGTGCTGAACTTTGCCCGAAACCGGTGGAGGTGGTCGCGTGCCCGACCGACAACCGACCCGACAACCGGCGCGGAACGCGACGAGCTCCGCGCCGCGGGCCCCGCTGTGCCCGTCGAGCCGCGGCTCCGCGCCGCAGACGGACCGCCCGCCCGGTCACGCGCCCTCCTGGCGCAAGAGACGGGTCCTGCTGCTCAACGCCACCTTCGAACCGCTGACGGCACTCCCGCTGCGGCGCGCGATCGTGCTGCTCGTCTGCGGCAAGGCCGAGGTGGTGCACGGCGACTCGGCGGGCATGGTCCTGCACTCGGCCAACGCCGCCATCGAGGTCCCGTCCGTGATCCGGTTGAGCAACTTCGTGCGAGTCCCGTACCGCAGCCGGACCCCGCTGACCCGCGCCGCGCTGATGCTGCGGGACAACCACCGGTGCGTGTACTGCGGTGCTCGCGCCGAAACGATAGATCACGTCGTGCCGCGCAGCCGAGGCGGCCCCCACACGTGGGAGAACTGCGTCGCCTGCTGCACCAAGTGCAACCACCGGAAGGCGGACAAGACGCTCAACGAGCTGGGCTGGCGGTTGCCGGTCGTGCCGCGCGCCCCGCGCGGGCGGCACTGGCGGCTGCTGGCCGGGCTGTCCGAGGCGGACCCGCTGTGGTTGCCGTACCTGGGCGAGCCGGCGGCCTGACGTCCGGTCGTGGCGCGGTGCCCGCTGCGCCACGACCGGTCAACTGATCCGGACCCCGCTCCGGCTGCTGGTCCGGACGCCCTGCCGACCACCGGCGCGCACCCCCCGGCTGATCCGCACACCGCGGGAGATGCGCACACCGTTCGAGATCCGCACGCCCCGGGACGTCCCCGCGTCGTTCGAGATGCGCACGCCGGCTGATATCCGCACGCCCCGCTGACCGCTGATCCGCACGCCCCGCCGGCCGGTGGGGCGGACGCCGCTGCGCGCGCTGATCCGGACCCCGTGCTGGGCGCTGATCCGCACACCCCGGTGCTCGCCGGTGGTGCGGGCACCGCTGTGCCGACCGCTGATCCGCACTCCGCGCTGACCGCTGATCCGCACGCCTCGCCGGCCGCTGATCCGGACGCCGCGGTGCTCACTGCAGGTGTGGACGCCGTGTTCGCGCAGTGGCTGGTGGGCGATCAGAAGGGTGAGGGTGTTGCGCTGAGTGGCGGTTCCGGAGATCGACATCGTGTGCCTCCCGCATTCGGACGAGGTTTTGAGCGCGACTGGCCAAATATGCAAGGGCCATACAGGTGAAAAACTATGAGTCGAGATCGTCTGGAACAAGCCGCCAAGTCGCCGCGCGGTGCAACCGTCTGGTTGGGCTCCATTCGGTCGCCTTGATTACTCTGATCGAGTTACCTTAAGTGAGGTACGCCACGCGTGACCAGTGACTGAACGTAGTTCCTCCGCGGCCCGTCCGCGCAGCCGTCTCGGAGGTCGTCCGTGCTGCGCAGGGCGTCGCGGCGGTCCGGCCTGCGACGATGCGGGAGGGCGCCGGGCGGTGATCGACTGCTCCGATCATGCACGCTGCCAGGTCGTGGCGCATCCGGCGGTGGTCATCGGATACCGTACTGACGTGACTGTCGTGGAGACTGTGCTCGCTCTGGCGGTGATCCCAGCGGCCATCTACGGCCTGATCGTGCTCATCACGATGTGGCCGAGGCTCACCCGCCCCCGTTATCGCGCCGGGCAGGACTGGGACTTCGCGCCGGTGTTGTGGGTGGCCAATCCGGCGGGCGTGAACAACGCCGCTCCGGTGGCGGACGAGGATTCCGGGGCCGCGTCGGACGGCACGCGGTCCAGCACTGCTCGGGGAGGCGCACGTGGCAACTGGTGAGATCGCGAGGCAGGCTGCGGACGAGCGGGACCTCGGCCTCGGCGAGGCCGTCACGGACACCGGTCGGCTGTCGATCGCGCGCCGGGTGGAACCCGACCGTCCCGCGCTGCCCTTCAGCCCCAGCCAGCTCGCACGGCTCGACGAAGCCCTGACCCTGTCCAGCCGCAGCACGGGCCTGGAGTTCGCCATCTACCTCGGCGGCCTCGGCGAGGACACCCGCAAGCAGGCCGAGGAGCTGCACGCCAGCCTCGGGCCGCGCGCCTCCGAAGGCGTGCTGATCGCGGTCTCGCCCGGCCAGCGCGTGTTCGAGATCGTCACCGGCGAGGAAGCGCACCGGCGGATCCCGGACCGCAGCTGCCAGCTGGCCGCGATGAGCATGGTGGCCTCCTTCAAGGAGGGCGAGTACGTCGACGGCCTGATCAGCGCGCTGCGCATGCTCTCCGACACGGCGGGCACCGCGCCGCAGGCGGCCCGAGCCCACCACTGACAGCCCGCAGCACTGGCGAACGGCCCGTCCGCCGTCGAGGGGGACGGGCCGTTCGTCGTCAGAGCAGCCCGAAGCTCTGGAAGTTCTGGAACATCTCGTAGGTCGAGGACGTGGTGGCCACCGCGCCGGAGCGGCGGGCCTGCTCGCCGTACTGCTGCTGGAGCTGCTGGCTGCTGAACACGATCACCGGGGTGTCCACGCCGAGGTCGCGCAGCTCGCGCAGCAGGGCCAGCCCCGCGTCCGGCCGCCACCGGCCGTTCTCCCGCCGGCCCATGTCCTGCACGACCAGCCGGTAGGGCCGCTGCGAGAGCTCGGCCAGCGCCGCGTCGGTGGTCGTGACCATCGTGACCCGCACCCCGTTGTCCCGGAGCTGCTCGGCGAGGATCGCGTGCGCCTGCGGCTTCTCCGCGACCCACAGCACGGCGAACGGTTCCGGGCCCACCGGCTCCCGCACCGGCAGCGCCGACCGGCGGAGCTCGCCGTGGCCGATGCCGGACGGCTCCACCGGCCGCTCCCCGTGGCCGTTGCCGCAGAGCTCACCGGGGAAGTCGTCGGGATCGTCGGGGAAGTTCGCCGTGTCCGGCACCGCGGGGACCGGCACGGCGGGCACCACCGGTCCGCTCGCCGCGCCGGTGCGGTCGCGCTCGGCCAGTTCCCTGGTCAGCGCGCTGAGCTGGCGCTGCAGGTCGAGGATCATCTCGTTCTGCTGGTCGTTGAGCTGGTGCATGGTGAGCTTCTGCCCACCGATCTCGAACTCCAGCTCCCGCCGCTCGGCGGTGCGCAGCACGCGCCCGATGGCGCGCCGGAACACGAAGATCGCCAACACCGCGATCAGCGGCCACATCAGCTCGGCGATCGCGGAGATCAACTCGGGCATCGCCGCTCCCATCCCCCACGCCCCGCGGGTCACACCCGCCCAACGCGTTGCACCTGCTTGTTGACGATGCGTGGTCACGGGCCGCCGTGCAAAGGGCAACGGCCCGAACCTCGCCCGGCCGGGTGGTCGGCAGCGGGGAGGTCCGGGCCGTCGCCGGACGGGTCACGAGCGGTCGAACTCCCGGGCGGCCAGGGCGCGGACGATGCCCGCGCGGCCTTCCGAGACCAGCCGGCGCAGCGCTGGGGCGTGGTCACCGGCCAGCCAGGCGTCCGAGGCCGAGACGGTCTGGTCGTCCACCGCCCACGACGGGAACAGGCCGATCACCGTCGGCTGCGCGCGCTCGCTGGAGCGGCGCTGCCAGACCTCGTCGATCTCCTCGAAGTAGCGCTGGACGTACGGCGCCAGCAGCTCGCGCTGGGCCGGGTGCTGGAAGCCCGCGATGATCGCGTCGCTGATCGCGTTCGGCAGCTGGTCGTCGTGCACCGCGCGCTGCCACGCCTTCTCCTTGGACTCCGGCGTCGGGATGAGCGCTCGCGCCCGCTCCGCGCGGCGACGCCCGGTCGCGGTCTGGTCCTTCTCCAGCTCCGCGTCGATCTCGGCCTCGCCGGCGGCGCCGTGCGCGACCAGCGCCTGCAGCAGCCCCCAGCGCAGGTCGGTGTCCACGGTCAGGCCGGGCAGCGCGGCCGAGCCGTCCAGCCAGCCGCGCAGCTCGGCCAGCTGGTCCTCGGACAGCACCGACCCGGTCAGCGAGTTGACGAACGCCAGCTGGTGGTCCGAGCCGGGCTCGGCGGCGCGGGCCAGCTCGAAGAGCCGGGAGCTGAACCGGCGCCAGCCCTCCTCCTGCCACGACGGGTCCACGTAGGACCCCAGCGCGGTCTGGGTCTGCAGCAGGACCCGCTGCACCACGCCGATCTGGCTCTCCGCACCGATGCCGGCGTCGGCGGAGGCGCCCAGCACCAGGGTCACGAAGTCCCGGGCCTTCAGCTCGGCCTCGCGGGTCATCTCCCACGCGGTCGACCAGCACAGCGCGCGCGGCAGCGACTCGTCGATGTCACCGATGCGGTCGACCAGCGTCGCCAGCGAGTCGGCGTCGAGGCGCAGCGAGCAGTAGGTCAGGTCGTCGTCGTTGACCAGCACCAGCTGGCCGCGGTGCACGCCGACCAGGTCCGGCACCTCGGTGACCTCGCCGGTCACGTCGAGCTCCACGCGGTGCTTGCGCACCAGCTTGCCGCCCTCGTCGTCGTAGACGCCGATGGCCAGCCGGTGCGTGCGCAGCTCACCGGCACCGGGCCGGGCGCGGCTCTGCACCACCTCGAACGAGCTGAACCGGCCGTCGTCGTCCAGGGTGAACCGCGGGCGCAGCATGTTCAGGCCGGTGGTCTCCAGCCACTGCGCGCTCCACCACGACAGGTCGCGGCCGGAGGCCTCCTCCAGCGCGCGCAGCAGGTCGTCGAGGGTGGCGTTGCCCCAGGCGTGCCGGTCGAAGTAGACCCGCAGGCCGGCCAGGAAGTTCTCCAGCCCGACGTAGGCCACCAGCTGCTTGAGCACCGACGCGCCCTTGGCGTAGGTGATGCCGTCGAAGTTGACCTCCACGGCCTGCAGGTCCGGGATGTCGGCGGCCACCGGGTGGGTGGAGGGCAGCTGGTCCTGGCGGTAGGCCCAGGACTTCTCCACGCTGGCGAACGTCGTCCACGCGTGGTCGTACTCGGTGGCGCCGACCTGCGCGAGCACGCTGGCCCAGGTGGCGAACGACTCGTTGAGCCACAGGTCGTTCCACCAGCGCATGGTCACCAGGTCGCCGAACCACATGTGCGCCATCTCGTGCAGCACCGTCTCGCAGCGCCGCTCGTAGAGGTAGCCGGTGACCCTCGACCGGAAGACGTAGTCCTCCAGGAACGTCACGCAGCCGGCGTTCTCCATCGCGCCCGCGTTGAACTCCGGCACGAAGCACTGGTCGTACTTGCCGAACGGGTAGGGCACCCCGAAGGCCTTGTGGTAGAAGCTGAAGCCCTGCTTGGTCTCGCGGAACAGCCGCTCGGCGTCGAGGTGCTCGGCCAGCGAGGCTCGGCAGTAGATGCCCAGCGGGATCTCGTCCTGGCCGTTCTCGCCGGGGAAGACGTCGCGCCACTCGGCGTAGGGGCCGGCGACCAGCGCGACCAGGTAGGTCGACATCCGCTCGGTGGTGGCGAAGGTGTGCCGCTTCACGCCGTCGCCCGCGTCGGTGACCTCCGCGGCGGCGTTGGAGATGACCTTCCACGAGGCCGGGGCGTCCACCGTGATCTGGTAGGTGGCCTTGAGGTCCGGCTGGTCGAAGCAGGCGAACATCCGCTTGGCGTCGGCGGTCTCGAACTGGCTGTAGAGGTAGACGCCGCCGTCGACCGGGTCGATGAAGCGGTGCAGGCCCTCGCCGGTGTTGGTGTAGGCGCAGTCGGCGCGCACCACGAGCTCGTTCTCGGCGGCCAGGTTCGGCAGCCGGATGCCGGTGGACTCGTCGTAGTCGGAGACGTCGAGCTCGACACCGTTGAGCACGGCGCTGCGCACCCGGTCGGCGACCAGGTCGATCCAGCTGTCGACCCCCGCCTGGGTGGTGCGGAACCGCACCGTGGTGGTGGACCCGAACGTCGTCACGTCCGGACCACCCGCGCCCGCGGACAAGTCCAGTTCGATCTCGTAGGACTGGACCTCCAGCAGCGCCGCACGCTGCTCGGCCTGTTCGCGGGTGAGGTTCGGCGGGGCCACGGTTCACCTCGTTGCTCGTCGGGACTGGGTCAGGCAGGCTCGCCGGTGGGCGGCCTGGCGTAGGGATCAAATCACGTCCGCGCCCCGACGCGCGCCCGGGAGTGCTGCGGCGCGGGTTCGGCGTGTCGGAAAGATATTCGCCCTCATCGGGGTTCGTACCCACGGCGGGCCGCGTCCGAACGTGCCCGCGAACGACCCACGAACTCTGGAGGCAGCATGACGTCCGCCGCCCGTCCCCGCGTCGACTTCTACTTCGACCCGGCGTGCCCGTTCGCCTGGGTGTCCTCGCGCTGGATCCTCGAGGTGGAGAAGGTGCGCGACATCGACTTGCACTTCCGGGTGATGAGCCTGGCGGTGCTCAACGAGGGCCGTGACCTGCCGGAGGACTACCGGGCGCTGCTGGACAAGGCGTGGGGCCCGGTGCGGGTGGCCATCGCCGCGGCCAAGCACCACGGTGACGAGGTGCTGTCGCCGCTGTACACGGCGATGGGCACCCGGTTGCACAACCAGGGCGAGAAGGACTTCGAGAAGGTCATCCGCGAGTCGCTGGCCGAGGTCGGGCTGCCCGCGTCGCTGGCCGAGGCGGCCACCAGCACCGAGTACGACGAGGAGCTGCGCGCCAGCCACCACGCGGGCATGGACCCGGTCGGTGACGAGGTGGGCACCCCGACGATCCACGTCGACGGGGTGGCGTTCTTCGGCCCGGTGATCACCCGCATCCCGCGCGGTGAGGAGGCGGCGAAGATCTTCGACGGGGCGGTGCTGATGGCCAGCTACCCGTACTTCTTCGAGCTCAAGCGCACCCGCACCGAGGCGCCCCGCTTCGACTGAGCCCGGGTCGGACGAGTTCCTCCCGGTGTTCCCAGTCCGCGGCTCGATCCTCCAGTGCGGTGATCACCGGGGACGTGACGGGCTCGGTGTGACGTCAGCTGTGTCGGACCGGGGGTCCGTGGCGGCCAGAGCTGCAACGCGCTCAGCCGCCGGCCAGGTCGACGTCAACGGTGGCCGGTTCGACCCGGTCGCCTCGTTCGGCGGCGACGAGCGGTCCGGCAACGGGCGGGCCCCGGCATCGCGGAGTTCCGCGGGACCACGTCGATCCAGCGCGGAAGCGAGCGGGTCGTGAGTGCGGAAGCCGGTTCCAGGCGGTTTTCGCACTCACGACTACGATCGGCGGCGTGGCCCGCGACCTGCACCCGTGGCCGACGACGGAGGCCGACGCCGTCGCGGTCCAGGAGCGCCTGCGCGCGGAGGTCCGCGTCGAGGAACCACCGCAGGTCCGCACGGCGGCGGGTTTGGACGTGGCGTACCGCGACGGGGACGACCTGGTCGCGGTGGTGACCGTCCTGGACGTGGCGACGCTGTCCGTGGTGGACAGTGCCGTGGTGCGGGGCAAGGCCGGGTTCCCCTACGTGCCGGGCCTGTTCGCGTTCCGCGAGGCACCACCGCTGCTGGACGCGCTCGACCGGTTGTCGGTGCGACCGGACGCGCTGGTGTGCGACGGCCAGGGCCTGGCGCACCCGCGCCGCTTCGGCCTGGCCTGCCACCTGGGTGTGCTGACCGACCTGCCGAGCATCGGCGTCGGCAAGACCGCGATGGGCCGCTACGAACCACCCGGCGAGGAGCGCGGCGACTGGTCCCCGTTGTCCCTGGACGGCGACGTCGTCGGCCGGGCGTTGCGCACCCAGCGCGGCGTGAAGCCGGTGTTCGTCTCCATCGGGCACCGCTTCACCCTCGACGCGGCCTGCGACCTGGTCCTCCGCCTGGCCCCGCAGTACCGCCTCCCGGAGACCACTCGCACCGCCGACCACCTGGGCCGGGTGCTGGACTGACGACCGCTCAGGTCTGCTCGAGGCGCCGGCGGAACCAGGCGGGCTGGTGGGCCCCGTCGCGCGGGAACAGCCGTTGCTCGTGGGCGAAGCTCTCCGCGGGCGGCTGCCACGGCGGCTCGTTGTCCCAGTTGTAGAAGATCTCGTGGGGGCCGGTCGTCCTGGTCCGGAAGAAGGCGGAGAACCACGTCCCGCGTCCTTCCTCGTACATGCCGACGCGCAGTCGCCAGAAGAGCGCGTCGACCTCGGCGGGCGGTTCCCAGGAGATCGGCTGCTCCGTCGCGTCGTGGACCCCGACGCCGAGCTCCACGTGGCGCCCGAGGCACTTGTACTCGACAGCGAGGCGTGCCCAGTCCTGCGGCGCGGCGGACGTCACCACCTCGGCCAGCTCGTCCAGCAGCGCCTTCTGCCCCTCCGGACCCAGGTCTCCGGGAACGGTCCGACCGGTCATCGCGCAGCCCCTCCCTCGTCCAGTCGATCGCGGACACGGTCTCACACGCCCGTCGAGCAGCGCTGGTGCTTCCTCGTTCGGCCTGCTCAGTGCGTGGTGCGGGCGATCGCCGATCCGTCGCCGGAGCGGGAGGGCGTTGAGCAAGTCCTGCTGCTCCGGGGCCAGCAGGAGCGGGGTGGTCATGTCGCGAGGACCCCCTGAGGGGCGGGGCGGCGCGTCCGTTCAGACCGCGGAGCGGCGGCGGACGTCGACGAGTTCGGTCTGGTTGAGGTGGAAGACCTCGAAGAGCATGTCGGCGCCTTCCTCCCCGATGAACTCGACCTCGGCGTCGGTGATCGGCACGAGCGAGATGATCTGCAAGGTCGGGGCGTCCTGGTCCGGGAAGAGGTTGAAGGCCTCGTCGAACAGCGGGCTGGTGTGCGCGAGGACGGCGGTGATCGCGGTGCCGTCGATGATGGGCTGGTCGTTGTGGAACACCGAACCATACTCCATGCCGGTCCCGTTCTGGATGATCATCGACGCGATCGAGTCGACCAGGTAGTGCGCGATGTGCTCCTGGTCCGCCCGCAGTGAGCAGACGAGCTCCTCGGGCAGCATCGAGGTGATCGACTGGAAGCGGAGGCCGTTGGTGATCACCGTGCTGATGGGCGGCTCGTCCGAACCGTAGAACGCCAGGTCGTAACCGCGGTTCCCCTGGGCGGACCGGCCGGACTCGACCCGCTGCACGGGGCCGAGCCGCTGTCCGAAGTGCTCGAGGAGACCGAAGTACGGCTGGAAGGTCGACACAGGATCTCCGTCTCCCTCGCGTTCCATCGGGGCCACCGCTGCACTGGCCGGCGTGGTCTGGGGCCCGGTCCTCCGCGCGGCCCCCGGTCCTGCTGGAGACGACGTGGACGGCGGACCACCTGGCGCGCCGCCAGACCCCTCGCGCCGACCAAGATCACGAACCCGGATGCTACTTCCTCCCGGGAGGGGCTCACCGCGTCCTCCCACCGCACGTTCCCGGCGGCGAGCACAAGAGCGAGACGCTCCGGTCTTTCTGCTTCGGTCTATCTGACCCCGACTCTCCGGACCGGGTTCAGGCACCGCTCGACGTGGCCACGACTCCGTGAGCCCGGGACCACCGACTACGGTCGCAGGTCGCCAGCCAGTGCTTCCCGGGGAGGTATTCCGAGTCGATCTCGTTCGCGTACGCGATGCACCTCAGTGCCCACGGCCCCGACGCGACGCAATCCTCGGGGCCGGATGCGTTGTCCGCGCCTGCACTTCAGGAGGTTCCGTGAACTCGGGAGACGCCTTGATCACTCGCCTCAGAGCGGTGCTGACCCCGGTCAGCTTCCCGACTGAGTCGAGTCGACGACCTCGCCGATCAACGGTGTTCCGCGGTAGCAGACGATCATGCAGTTGTCCGTGGAAGAGTTCGTCGTCGCGTATCTTGTGATCCGCTCAAGCGGAGCGTGTAGGGAACCAGTCCGGGATCTTCTCCGGGTCCCGAGGATGGCGCTCGAGCTCGGTCGTGTAATCGTCGTCGGATGGTGGGTTCGTCCACTTCGGTTCGTCAGTCGAATTGAACTGGAACCTGCTCTTGCCGGGATACTTGATCTCGTACTTGGCGGTGAACCAGGCTATGGTATCGGGCCGAACCATCGCTTTGCGGATGTCGTGGAAGCGGGCCACGATCTGATCGGGGACGGACCACTTGGCGAGCGCGCCATTCGCCAACTGGACTATGGCCGCGCATTCCCGGTGGTCGCCCAGCGCACGGTAGAGGTTTGGGCGTACTCCCAGCCCGGCGGAAGCACCTGGGTGAGCTGATCTGCCATTCCTGGTACTTGGCCTGGAGGTCGTTGCTTGCTGCTGGCATCGCGATTGGTCCTCAGTGGCCGTGCTTCTCGCGGGCAGTTTTGGTGTACTGCTCGTAGAGCGACTTGTGGTAATCATCGATCTTGGCTTGCAACCACGGGGGGATGAATTCCCGGTCCCGCGGGAACGTGTCCAAGTCCCTGATGAGTGCCTTGTCCGGGATCGGTGGGGTGCAGACCGGTTCGAGGTCGAAGTTGAAGTCGGCCTTGTACTCACCAGGAGGATCGATGGTGATGCGGGCGGAGAACCAAGTTCCGCGGTCCTTCTGGTACATCTCCTGCCGCAGGTCTGCCAATGCTTGGTGGACGCCTTCCGGCAGTTCGACATCCGGCTTCGAACCGTCTTCCATGATCACGGTGAACTTGATGTCGACCACCTCGACGGTCATCGTCGCCATGAGGTCGATGCGTTGCCAGTCCGCCGGAGCCGACTGGATCAGGCTCCAGCCGATCCACTCGGTGATCAGATCGTCCCGAGCGACGGTTTCGATCGTGGGGTTGGGCAGCTCGTCGCTGTGCGGCCTGTCGCCACGCTGATCGGGACTGGACATCGGGTCATCGCTTCTCCTGCCTTTGCTCCGCCTGGTCCAAGGCGGCCCGGGCCAGGCGGCCACTGCGGTGGTCTGCCCGCCCGGCGTACCGCTCGCAGTTCCTTTCCGCCTGTGCAACCTGACGAGCGGGCTACTCTCGTCGTTCAGGATCCTGCGAGGCGTGCGCGGAACCAGTCGGGGATGTTCTCTTGCGTGCGTGGGAACATCTCGAGCTCCCGCGCGAACTCGGCAGTCGGCGGCTCCGCCGCCCAGCGGGGCTCCACTTCGCGATTGAACTTCACCTCGTAGGTGTCAGGTTGCTGGATCCGGAACAGACTGGAGACCCAGGTTCCCGTTTCAGGTCCGGCCATACCGGCGCGCAGCGTCCAGAACAGGTTCCAAAAACTCTCTGGAAGTGCGAACTGCGTCACGCGTCCGTCGGGCCACTTGATGCCGGCTCCGGACTCCACGTAGTTCCCGACAGCGCGATACTCGGCGAAGATGCGCAACCAGCCCTCGGGTGCGTTGTCCAACGCGATCGTCGTGAGCTGGGACAGCAACTCGTTCTGTTCGACCGGGCCCAGTGGAGTGGGAGAATTCATCTGTGGATACCCGTGTTCCTAGTCGGCGTGATCAGGGAGTCTGTCAAGAGTACACCAAGTAGCTTCTGGTGGGTAGATGGCTGGTTCGGCCGCGTGTTCTCTCATGTTTCTTCGGCTGGCCTGCCGCGTAGCTCTGCAATGATCGACTTGGCCTCCCGGAGTTTTTCGCGCAGCCAATCCGGAATCGCGTCGTCAGTTCGCGGGTAGAAGTCAAGGTCCCGCGAGAAGATGGTCGCGGGTATTCCCTCTGGCCAGTCGGGATCCTCAGTGTAGTTGAACGAAGTCGACACCTGTCCGGCGCGGTCTGCCGAAATCTCTGCGGAAAACCACGCGCCCTGGCCTGGCACCGCTGTGAGCGACCGCAGTTCCGCGATGGTCCCGTGGACCTCGTACGGTATGTCGACAGCGGCAGTCGTGCCGTCAGCAAGGTGGGCGGTTACTTCGCACTGGTAAAGCGAGACCGTGGCGCGGTAACGGAGGATCAAGCGCTGCCAGGTAATCGGTGCTGCATCCGCCACGAGTTCGACCGCTTCACGGGCCAGTGCGTCGGGGGCGGTGTCAACGTCTTGGTCTGCCAAAGTTCACCTTCGCAGGGTCGTTCGGGAAGACCATCTCGTAGGTCTTCGTGACGCCGTTGCGCGTCTCCGTCCACCGGTACGTCGCCGTTTCTGGGACCGTGCTGTTGTCCGGATGGAGTTTTACCTGAATCTGGTCCACTGAACAGCCGGGCGTCTTCGCGGTCCTGGAGAGATACGCTTCGAGCGCTCGCCAGGACGCCTTGTAGGTGTAACCGTCCTCGTAGTGCCCCTGGTTGCTCCCCCGAATCTGCGGGAACTGGTTGATCTCCTCTCCGGGGCCTCCCGACTCGTGTGCGGCCATGTGGCCGCCGTCCCAGTTCACGTGCTCCCATTCCGTGCCCCTGTAGGCGTCGTAGCCGCGCTGGCCTACGCGGTCCTGGGCGTTTTCGTCGCGGTAGTAGTGCGTGCTTTGGGACACAGGGTCGTTGGGGTTGTTCTTGTAGTGAGGCGTACCCGTCATGGCGGATGTCTCACCCTTGGAGTTCGTCTGGAACGTCCAGTTGTCCGCAACTCGGTACTTGGCATTCGGCGCAGGGTTGTTCAGTTCCGGATTGGGGTCTCCTTGCCTTCCCGGATGAGCCTCAACCCACTCAATCCGCCCCTCGCTGTTCGTGTAGAAGGTCGCCCTCGGTGTCGTGTACTTCGTTTTCGGTCGGAGTTCACTCTCAGGCGGGTTGTCACGGCTGCTGAAAGTTTCGCCATTCCTGAGCGGGTTCGTTTCAGGGTTTGCTGGGTCGTCAGGGGCCGGAGAACTGAACTCGCTGTCGTCCGGTCGGTTCCAGCGCACGAACGGTTCGTTCGACGGCTCGACCCTCACGCCAGGGGCGCCTTCAGGCCAATTGTCGAAGTCTGGTTCGTCTTCGAACTTGATCTCTGTCCGCGCTGGTGGTGGGTCGTACGGAGGGTCGTAGATGCGCGCTTCGGCGTCGTCGGGGCGTTGGCCGGGGTCTTCGCCGTCTCGGGTGGGGTGGAAGCCGTCGTTGCTGGCCGGGGTCTGGGTGCCGTCCGGGTGGTGGGTGTCCCAGCCGCCGTTCGGGGGCCAGCCGGGGCGGCCGTCGGGGCCCATGTCGGAGGCGAAGACGCGGCCGTTGCTGTCGGTCCAGGCGAGGCCTCGGGGGGGCCGTCACCGGGACGCCGAGCTCGCGGGACAGGTCCCGGGCCAGGCCGCTGGTGCCGGCGTCGCAGGAGAGCAGGCGGATCGGCTTGCCGTCCCAGTTCGGGTCGCGGCGGATCATGTCCGCGAACTCCTGCGGGCTGAACGTGCGGTCGCCGATGCGGACGCGGCCGTCCGGCAGGGCGTGCACGTCGACCGTGTGGTGGACGCCGTCGTCGGGCACCCGCTGCGCGAGGTCGCGCAGGTGCGGGTCGGTGTGGAACGACGAGCCGCTCGGTGTCGTGTCGCGGTGGGCTTCGGCCTCGGCGATCTGCTGCTGGCGCTCCGGGGTGCCCGGGTCCGCGTCGCCGTCCCGGTGCGGGTCCGTGCCGTCCGGGCGGTGCTCGGGGCCGTCCGGGGTGGAGTCCTTCGGGCGCGACGGGTCCGTGCCGTCCGGGTGCGCTGCCTTCGGGTCATGAGTGCCCGCGGGGTCCGGACGGGTGCCGGTCGGGCGGGTGCCCTGTGGGTCCGGTGTGCGCTGCCCGCTCGGCTGGTCCGGTCGCGGTGATCCGTCGCGGGTGGGCGTGTCCGGCTTCGGAGCGCTGCCCTCTGGTCGCGGCCCGTCGGGACGCGGTGCGGTCGTGTCCGGGCGGGAGCCGTCGGGAGTCGTCCCGTCCGGCCTGGTCGGGCCGTCCGGGCGCGGACCGGTGCCGTCGGGAGTCGTCCCGGCCGGTCGCGAGGGGGCGCTGGCGTCCGGGCGCGCCGGACCGTCAGGTCGCGGAGTGGTGCCGTCGGGCCGAGGCGCGGTCGCGTCAGGCCGCGTCGGCCCGCTGCCCGGGCGCGTCGTCGTGTCCGGCCGCGTCGGCCCGGTGTCGGGCCGGGGTGTGGTGCTGTCCGGGCGTGCCGGCCCGTTGTCCGGTCGGGGCGTGGTGCCGTCGGGCCGCGTGGGGCCATGGTCAGGACGTGGTGTGGTCCCGTCGGGACGTGCCGGTCCGCTGTCGGGGCGTGGTGCCGACCCGTCGGGTCGTGGGCCGCTGTCGGGTCGAGGCGCAGTCGCGTCGGGGCGCGTTGGGTCGCCGTTCGGACGCGGTGCGGTCCCGTCCGGGCGTGGTGGCGCGCCGTCCGGCCTGGTGGTCGGACCGTGGGGGCCGTGCTGTGGGGGCACCGGACCGCCGCTCGGGGTGCGCTGGGGTGGCACTCCCGGGCCTCCCGGCCCCTGCGGAGCCGGGTTCGGGCGGGGTGGTGCGCTCGTCGGTTCGGCGCCGCGCGGGGCGGCGCCTGCCGGGGGTCCGGCGGGGCGACCGCCGTCCGGGCGCGACGGCCCACCCGGGCGTCCGGTGTCCGGGCGGGCCGGGCCGCCCGGGCGACCGGTGTCGGGCCGTGGGCCCGCGTCGCCGCCTGTCGGCCGCGCGGCGGCGCCGGGCGAGCCTGGCGTGCCGGTCCAGCCGCCTCCGGCGCCCGGGCGGGCGCTGCCGCCGCCCGTCGAGGTGCCGCCTCCGGCGCCCGGAGCACCTCCGCCGGCCATGCCGCCCATCGCGCCGCCCACTGGCCCGCCGCCGGCAGCCGTGGTCTGGTCGCCGCGCGGGGCGCCGCCGGTCGGTACCGGACCGGCCGGGCCGGCGGTCGCCGCCGCAGGAGCGTCCACGTTGGACGACGTGGTGCTGGCCGGGGAGTTCGGGGCGGTCTGCGTTCCGCCGCCGTGCGGGGCTCCACCGCTGGGGACAGCCCCGGTCGGTGCGCCCCCAGCGGGGCCGCCGCTGTGCGGGACTCCGCCACCGGACGGCGCGCCGCCGCCGGGGCTGGCGCCGCTGTGTGGGGCTCCGCCGCCCGGGCCGCCGCTGTGCGGGACTCCGCCGCCAGACGGTGCACCGCCGCTGGGGCTGGCGCCGCTGTGCGGGGCGCTGCCGCCGGAGCCGGTGCTCGTGCCTCCGTCGCTGCCGGACGGGGCGCTGCCGCTGTGGTGCTGGGCTCCGCTCGGAGTCGAGCCGGGGTCGGTCGTGGTGTGCGAGGGGCCGCTGGGCGCGTGGTCCGGTCGTCCGCCGCTGCTGCTCGGCGAGTCGCCGGACGTGTGGGTCGGACCGGTGTCCGAGGCGCGCGAGGTCGGGCCCGCGTCACCGTGGCTCTGGGTGCTGTGGGAGTCCACCGAGGACTGGTGCGGGCTACCGGACGAGCTCGACGACATCGTGTCCGGGCGCGAGGAGTCCCCGTGCGAGGTGCTCGTCCCGCTGCCCGACGTGTCGCTACCGCTGTGCGAGGTGCTGGACGAGGTGTCCCCGCCGTCGTGCGCTGTGCTGCTGGAGCTCGGGCCGTCGCCGCCGGTCGTGCTCGACGTGCTGGGGCGCACGCCCGGGTCGCCGTCGGTCGTCGAGGTGGTCCGCGTGGGGCCGTCGGACCCGTCGGAGCTCGTGCTTGACGAGTCCGTGCCGGAGGGGCTCGTCCCGGACCCGCTGTCGTTGCCGGAACCGCCGCTGTCGCTCCCGGAGCCGGTCCCGCCGTCGCTGCCGGACCTCGTGCCGTTCCCGCCGACGTCGGTGTCGGGGACGTCGACGTTGCCCACGCGGCTGAGCGCTTCGCCGCCCACGCCCATCCCGGCGCCGGTCACGCCGCCGGAGAGGGCGCCCTTGCCGACGTCGCCCCAGTCGATCTCGCCCTCGGTGATCAGCTGCTACGCCGCGCTGCCGATGGCGCCTTCGGCCGCGCCGAGCGCGCCCTCCTTCAGCGCCGTCTTGCCGAGCGCCGCCGCCGCGTTCTCCGCCGCCTCGCCGGCGGCGTCGCCCGCCGCGTCGCCCGCGGCGCGGCCCGCGGTGGTGGCCGCTCCGCCCGCCGCGTCGCCGACGGCGTCCCCGGCCTGCCTGCCGAGCCCCTTGCCGACGCCCTCGAACGCGCCGCCCACGACACCCCCGATGGCGCCGGAGATGGCGGCGTCCTTGAACTTCCCGGCGTCGAAGCCGTCGCGCTCACCGGACGCGATCTGCACGCCCTGCACCGCGAACTCGATCGCCAGCGAGGTGGCGATCTCGACGGCGACGTTCTTCAGGATGCTCATGACGAGCTGCCGGAAGAACTGCATCACCACGGTGCGGGTGACCGCTTGCGCGGCCGCGACGCCCGCGGTGGAGGCACCGAAGGTGAACGGGGCGGCCGCGACCATCGCCGCGATCTGGGCGGCCAGCGCGATGAGCGACGCGATGATCGTCAGCTTGGTGTGCTCGACGTCGAGGGCGGCGTCGTCACAGGCCTTCGCGAGCTTCTCGCAGGACTCCTTCAGCTTCGTCAGCGCGGCCTCGTCGCCGTCGCCAATGTCCTTCCACAGCTTGGCGAACGCCTCGGAGGTCTGCCCCTCCATCGCGCCCTTGGCCTGCTCGGCGCCGCGGTTGGCGGCCGCCTTGACGTTCTCGATGTCGTTCGCGGCCGTGCGCCACGCGTCGGCCATCCGTCGCATGGCGTCCTCGTCGCCCTCGGGCCAGGACTCGCCGACGACGATCGGCAGCAGCCACTTGACCTCGTCGGGGATCTCGATGCTCATGGAACCCCCTAGGCAGGCATGTCCGACCCGGACTTGCCGATGTCCGCGGCCGACCTGGCGTCGCTGGACTCGGTGTCGTCGGCGGTGGCCTTGAGGTTGTCGTCGATGTCACCGAGGGCCTTGACGACCTTCTTCAGGCCGTCGAAGACGCTGTCGCGGCCCTGCGTGTAGTCCTTGCCGAAGGTCTGGCCCGCCTCGTCGTTGCCCCAGCACTCGCCCTCGGCGTCCAGCGCGGCCTTCAGCTTGGTCATGACCTGCTCGAGGTCCTCCCCGGCGTCGCCGATCTTCTTGCCGCCCGCACGGATCTCCTCGGGCTGCATGCGCAGCTGGTCGCTCATCGGCGGCCCCCTCGCCGGTTGGCGTCCCAGTCCCAGTCGTCCCACTCGTCGTCGGAGCGGGCGCCCACCTGCTGCGGCTGCGACTGGTTCTTCGCCGAGGCGGCGGACTCCTCCTCGCGGCGCTTCCGGCGCTCCGCCTCGGGATCGGGCGGTTCGACCAGCGGGCCCTGGCGCAGCAGCCCGGCCAGCGACGGCACGCCCGGGACCTCGGGCACGTCGGACACGTCGGCCAGCGGCGCGAACTCGGCCTGCAGGTGGCGTTGAGCGGTGCCCGCGGCCTCCCGGATGACGCTGGTGATGGTGCGCGACAGCTTCTCCGGGGTGGTGCGCTCGAAGGCCTTCGGCGACAGCGACAGCTCCTGCACGGTGCCGGTCGCGTCCACCCGGACGGTCACCATCCCGTCGTCCGAGGAGATCTCGTGGGTCTGCTGCGCGGCCGCGGCCTGCTTCTCCTGGATGTCGGCCGTGCGGCGCCGCAGGTCGGCGAGCATGCTGTCGATCTGGTCCCGCAGTGCGGCGTTGCGCGCAGCCAAGTCCTCGTCCCGTCCGACCATGTCCCGCACCGTCCTCCGCCGTCCTCAACCTCGGTGGGGACCGATCAACGACGCCCCCCCCGGAAAGGATGACGATCGCGTTGTCCGATCGGTGCCGACGGGAAGCGAAAAGACTCCGAACGGCTTGGGGGACTGGGCTTTTCGGAGCAGCGAGCGTCAGGGTCGGCTCAGCGCGGCGCGCGTGGTCTCCGCCGGGTAGGGCGAGCGGTGGACCGCCTGCTCCCGGGACAGCGCGCCGAGCCGGACCGCGCGGCAGAGCTCGGCCACCTCGGCGATCTCCGCGCGCTGGGTGCGGACGAAGTCCGGGTCGACGGGGGCGCCGTGCCCGGGCACCACGGTGCCGGGGCCCAGTGCCAGCAGGGCGTCCAGAGTGGACGGCCAGTGCTCCGGGTGGGCGTCTTCGAAGTCTGGCGGCGCGCCCTGCTCGACGAGGTCGCCGGCGAACACGACCCCGGCGTCGGGGACGGCGACGACGAGGTCGTGGTCGGTGTGGCCGCGGCCGAGGTGCCGGAGCTCGACGGTCCGGCCGCCCAGGTCGACCTCGACCCGGTCGGTCACGAGGTGGTCCGGCCGGTCCGGCGCCGACCCGGCCAGTGCGTCGGCGACGTCGTCGGAGCCGGCGCGGCGGTAGTGCTCGACCCACTCGGCGCGCTGCCGGTCGGCGGTCTCGGCGAGGAAGCCGGGGCAACGCTCGTGCGCCCAGACCGGGGCGGGCAGGAAGGCGCTGGTGCCGAAGCAGTGGTCGAAGTGACCGTGGGTGATCACCACCTGCCAGGGCAGTGCCGTGGTGCGGCGGACCGCGGCGGCCAGCTCGGCGCCCTGCACCCGGTCGCCGCAGGTGTCGATGACCAGCGCGGACTCGGCGCCGACCACCAGGCCGACGGACAGGTCCAGCTCGGCGTGGCGCCGGACGAACACGCCCGGCCCGACCTCCCGCAGCTCCGCCCCGGTCATGGCCGCTGAGGATAGCGGCCCCTGACCGCGCACGAGGGGGCTCACGACGCGGAGGAGCGCGTTTGGCACACTGCGGGCGTGCGCGTCTACATCGGCTCCGACCACGCCGGATACGAACTCAAGAACCACCTCGTCAAGTGGCTGACCGACAAGGGTCACGACGTGACCGACGTCGGTCCCGCGGAATACGACGCCCAGGACGACTACCCGCCGTTCTGCGTCGAGACCGCTCGCCGCGTCGTCGCCGACGAGGGCAGCCTCGGGCTGGTCCTCGGCGGCTCCGGCAACGGCGAGCAGATCGCCGCGAACAAGGTCCCCGGTGCCCGTGCCGCGCTGACCTGGAACGTCGAGACCGCCAAGCTCGCCCGCCAGCACAACAACGCGCTGCTGGCCGGCATCGGTGCGCGGATGCACACCGTCGAGGAGGCCGAGCAGATCGTCGAGGCGTTCCTGACCACCGAGTTCGAGGGCGGCCGCCACCAGCGGCGCATCGACCTGCTGACCGAGTACGAGAAGACCGGCACGCCCCCGGCGCTGCCCGGCAACTGACCGCGATGGCACCAGCACGCTCCGCCCTGACAGCACCGCTCGTGGCGGTGGCCGCGACGGCGGTCGGCGTGCTGGTGCTCTTCTCCGCGCAGCGGGCGCTCTCGCCCAGCCTGGTGCGCGCGTTCTGCGCCGAGCCGGACTGCGCGCTCGGCGTCGGGCTGTGGTTGATCGTCGGCGCGGTCCTCGCGCCGCTCGCCGCCCTGGTCGTCGGTGTCGCCCTGCGGCACGGCGACCGGCCGGTCCGCCGCGGCCTGCTCGTCGCGCTGTGCTGCGTGGCGGCCTACCTCGTCGAGTCGATCGTGCTGTGGGCCGCCGCCTGAGCCGTCCGCAGGCCCGCGCGGTACCGCAGACCACGAGGAACGGACATGCCCGAAGGCCACACCCTGCACCGGCTCGCCGGGCTGCACCACGAGCTGTTCGCCGGCAGGCGGGTCCGGGTGGCCAGCCCGCAGGGGCGCTTCGCCACCAGCGCCTCGCTGCTCGACGGCTCGGTGCTGGAGCGCGCCGAGGCGCACGGCAAGCACCTGTTCCACCACTACGGCCCGGACCGGGTCGTGCACGTCCACCTCGGGCTGTACGGCACGTTCAGCCAGTCCGAGCTGCCGGTGACCGAACCGCGCGGCCAGGTGCGCATGCGCATCGTCGGCGAGACGCACTGGGCCGACCTGCGCGGCCCGACCGCCTGCGAGCTGCTCACCGGTGAGGAGGTGGCGGCGCTGCGCGCGCGGCTCGGGCCCGACCCGCTGCGCGCGGACGCCGACCCGGAGCGCGCCTGGGCGCGCATCTCCCGGTCCCGCTCCAGCATCGCGGCGCTGCTGATGGACCAGGAGGTGCTGGCCGGGGTCGGCAACGTCTACCGCGCGGAGGTGCTGTTCCGGCACGGCATCCCGCCTCGCACGCCCGGCCGGGAGCTCGCCCGCGAGCAGTGGGAGCTGATCTGGGCGGACCTGGTCGAGCTGATGGCCGACGGGGTCCGGGTGGGGCGCATCGACACCGTGCGGCCGGAGCACACGCCCGAGGCGACCGGTCGGCCCCCGCGCCAGGACCGGCACGGCGGCGAGGTCTACGTCTACCGCCGCGCGGGCATGCCCTGCCTGGTCTGCGGCACACCGGTGGCCACGGCGGACCTCGCCGGCCGGAAGCTGTACTGGTGCCCCACCTGCCAGCCGGGGTGACTCAGAAGTCGACGTCGCCGAACCCGCCGAAGTCCTCGAAGCCGGGGTCCCCGACGTCCCCCGCGTCCGCGCCCGTGTCGGCGCCCTCCGGGAAGCCGTGGGCGGCCTCCGCCGGGATCCCGGCCATCCCGCCGAGCAGCGTGCTCGCCAGCACCAGCGACCCGGCCCCCCAGGCGCCGGCGAGGAGGGCGGGCTTCCACCACGGCTCGCTGTACCAGCCCTGCGGCACCGGGCGCCCGGCCACCGTGCCGCCGGGGTAGTAGTGCGGCGTCCGCTCGCTCGGCTCCGGTGAGGCCACCTGCCGGCGGCCGTCCACCTCGACCTCGCGGTGCTCGGTGACCGCCCCGGCGCTGCGCTGGCCGGACAGGTCGGGCAGCTCGGGCCCGGGGTCCAGGTCCATGGCGATCCGCGCGGCCCGCACGTAGTACAGCCCCTCCAGGGCGGACTCGGTGGTCAACCGGGCCTGCTGCGGCGTGGTGGCGCGCTCCAGCTGGGACACCGCGGCGCCGTGCCGCTCGGCGGCGTCGGCCAGCGCCTGCTTGGCGGCGTCGTTGGTGCCGACCAGGTTGAGCACCTGGCCGCCGAGCCGCTCCACCCAGCGCCGCGCTTCGGCCTTGGCGTCCTCGAGCTGGGTGCGTTCGTGCTCCACGGCCTTGCGCCGGGACCACCAGACGGCCGCGACGACCACCAGCAGCGCGACCACGATGACCAGGACTGCGGTGGACACCCGAGCCTCCTCGGACCGGACGGACCCGTCCTCCTCGACGGTACCCGGATGTCCCGCGTCCGGACGATCAGAAGGGCTCCGGGCAGTGCGGGGCGCAGTCGGTGGCGAACGCCCGGGAGGTCGCCAGCAGCGTCCCCGGCTCGTGCTCGACGACCCGGCCCGAGCGTGCCAGCCCGGTCAGCGTGCTGCCGCCGAGGAAGGCGGCCGCCAGGTCGGTGACGTCCAAGGCGAGGTGCCCGGCGTGCTGGGTCCGGGTGACGGTGGCGGACCCGTCCCCGTCGGTGCGCAACCGCCAGCGGCCCGCGTTCCACGGGCAGAAGCGGTCGGTGACCTCGAGCACCACGTCGACCGACGAGGCGTAGCGCCGGGACATCAGCGCCCGGTCCACGTCGACCAGCCGCAGCCACAACCCGTCGAGCACTCGCCGGTCGACGGCGCGCGGGTCGACCAGCATGTCGAGCACCGGTTCGTCGACGGCGGCCTTGCGCCAGCGCACCGAGCCGACCAGGTCGAGGTCCAGCAGGTACCGCCACAGGGCGGCGTAGGCCTGCGGGGTCGCGGCCACGAGCTCGGCCACGTCCAGCTGGTGCTCGGGTCCGCGGTCGGTCCACTCCTGCTTGGGCCGGTAGATGGCGTAGCCGTCGGGGTGCACCGCGAACCGGGGTGCGCCGAGGCCGCCGCGCGCGTTGGGGCCGTCCAGCACGCGGGCCTGCCACGAGCCGTCGGTGCGCGACAGCCAGCCGGTGCGGGTCCTCGCGACCGCGGGGTAGCGGGCGCGGACCACCTCCAGCGCCTGCTCGCGGTCGAGCTCGCGGACCGGCCGGTCGTCGATCTCCACAGTGGACAGGAAGGGAGCACCGCGCGGCAGCACCAGGTGGCTCTCGAGGGTGGCCAGGCCGTACCCGAACCGCCCGTAGATGCCCGCTTCCGAGGAGTACAGCGCCGCGATCGGGGTGCTGTCGTCGTGCATCGCGTCCAGCTGGTCGCGCATGAGCGCGGTCAGCACGCCGCGCCGGCGGTGCCCGGGCTTGACGCCGACCGCGGTGACCGCGGCGACCGGGCACGGGACGGGCCCGGGCACGGTGATCTCCAGTTCGAGCCGCCCGGCCACGCCGATCAGCTCGTCGCCGTCGAAGACGCCGTGCGTGAGCTCCGGGTCGAACGCGCCGCGGTAGGCGTCGCGCGCGGTGTCCAGCGCGTCGTCGAGGAAGGCGGCGGCGAAGACGTCGAAGAAGGCCCCGTACTCGTCGGACCGCAGGGTCCGCGTGCTGAGCTGCCCCATACGGCCTTGATACCCAGCCCGGCAGGACGCCGCGACCCGCCGGACGGGCGTCAGCCGCCGAGGGGGATCTCGGTGACCGTCTCCCACTCCGGGCACGAGTGGTCGCGGTTGAGCTTGACCAGCGACAACGCCGGGAGCTTGGCCGTGGTCGGCTCGACGTGGGTGCCGCTGAGCGTGGCCACGGCGAAGATCGCCGGTCCGTCGGTGGTGGAGTGGGCGAGGCTGACGTGCTTGTCGACGTCGTCGGGTTCCGGGGGCACCGCCGACTCGCCGAGCACGTCGACCAGCGCCTCGCGCACCGCGGCGCGCAGCTCCATGACGGTCGACTGGGGTTCGGCCGGCAGCGACAGCGACTCCGGCTGCACCACCGCGCGGTGGAAGGCCAGGGTGAGCGGCAGCACCGAATCCAGCCGCTTGCGGGTGGCGGCGACCAGCGGCTCGATCTGCGACTCGTCGACCTCGTCGGTGAACCCGACCTCCTGGACCAGGATGTGCATCCACTCCAGCGGCACCAGGTCGAAGCCGGGCAGGTCGCGCAGCGCGTACTGGTAGTCGTTGACCAGCTTGCGCAGGCCCGGCTGGTCGGCGAGCGGCAGCAGCCAGGCGTAGCCGGTGCGTCCGGCGCGCCAGTCCGAGCGCCAGCGGGCGTGGTTGCGGACCTGGTCGACGTGCGGCATATCGGTCACCCCTCACATACTGCCCCGGAGCAGTCCGGCGGTGGGGTGCGCGAGACCCGTCCCACGGTCCCGTCCGGTCCGCGATCGCCGGGGCGGGCCGAGTCGCTCGGGCGGTCGGAGCTGGCTGCGGCATCGGCGTCGCGCACCCGCAGGGCCAGGAGGATACCCAGCACCACGAACCCCGCAGAGGCCAGGAACGCCCCCGGCGGACCCCCGGTCAGTCCAGGGCGGCGGACTGATCACGCGGGGGTGCGGACCCGGGTGCCGCTCGTCGGTGGGGTCGCGGGCACGTCAGGTCGTCGTGAAGTCGCCACGCCCCCGGCAGGCCGGTCCTCGCCGTACCGGGCTACCACTCCCGGGGAAGCGAGCTCCCGCCCGCGGGAGGGGCGGGGAAGCGAACGGGGGCCGACGGCGTCCGTCGGCCCCCGCTGTGCGCTGAGCGGGCGACGGGAATCGAACCCGCGTCACCAGTTTGGAAGACTGGGGCTCTACCATTGAGCTACGCCCGCGCACGAAGGTCCTGCCTGGTCACGCGGTGGTCCGCGCGGTTCGGCGACCTTGCGTGCCACAGCTTAGCGGGTCGCGATAGGCTCATCGCAACGCACCCGGGGTTCCCGGGTGCGCCGCACGTCGGACGGGGTGTGGCGCAGTTTGGTAGCGCACTCGCTTTGGGTGCGAGGGGTCGTGGGTTCAAATCCCGCCACCCCGACGTCGCGGCCGGTCGCTCGCTCCTTCGCGGGCGGCCGGTTCTCCCTCTCCGGGGCGTGCGGCCTCGCCCGGTGACCACCCGGAACACCACGGTGATCGGCTGCGAACGCTTCCGGTGATGTGAGTCGCAGGCAGGCGTGACGGTTGGTAACGGCCGGGCGCGGGGTGCCGATTCCTCGTTCGTGCGCGATGGGAATCCGGGGTTGCGCGTGCACCTCCCCGCGGTGGTGGTGTGCGCGGTGCTGGGTGCCGCGCTGGTGCTGCTGGTCGTGGTGTCGTTCGTCGTTCCCGGACCGGACGGGGCCGCCGAGCTGGCACCGTCGGACGGGATCGTGACGGCGGTCACCCCGACGGAGCTGAGCGCGGCGGTCGGGTCGGTGCTCAACGCTCGGTGACGGCCACCGCGGCGAGGGCGGTGGGCCGCACCGCCGCCGCTCCGCAGCTGCTGGGCCGCGGCGGGTCGAGCTCGCGGGCCCGCACGGTCACCTGCCAGCGGCGACCGTCCTGGTGGGCCACCTCGACCACGTCGTCGCGGCCGCCGGCGACGCGCAGCGCGTCGACGAGGTGTTCGCCGAGGTGCTCGCGGACCGCCAGCTCGGCGGCCTGACCGGCGCGGTCCCAGGTCGACCGCCCGCGGCAGTGCTCCAGCGCGACCTTGCCCGAGGCCGCCGCCGACAGGACCGCCTCCACGGCCGGCGCGGTGAGCCGCCCGTAGGTGTAGCCGCTGGGCAGCAGCACCGCGGCGGGCGCGAAGCGGTGCCCGCCGGTGTGCGAGGTCTCCCAGACGGCCTCGTCGTGGCGGCCGGCCAGCTCGGTGATGAGCTCGCGGCCCAGCAGGGCGCAGCACCGGTCGCGGCGGCCGTTGGTGCACACCAGCAGGACCGGGTCGGTGACCGGCCGCCCCCAGCCGTCGTGGTGCCCGGCGGCGATGCGCTCGAAGTCGAGGTCGAGCAGCTCGGCGGGGTCGGCGAGGGTGTGCTCGCGCAGCCAGCCGGTGCCGGGCGCGGTGTGCGCGAGCAGGACGCGGCGCTCGGTGTCACCCGGCGTGTCGGCGTGGTGCCCGGGGCGCCTGATCAGCTGCACCCGCACCCCGTGCTCACCGGCCTTCGCGTCCAGCGCGCGCCCCAGGTCCGGGTCCAGGTGGCTCTGCGTGAGCGCCGTGTGCCCCCACGGGCCGCGCTGCTCCAGGCACAGCCAGGCGCGCGCGACCGCCGCGGTCCCGGCGAGCGGCTCGGCGAGCGCGGTCGACTGGGCGGAGCAGGTGGCGGGGGCGGCTGGTGTGTGCTGCACGGTCCCACTCAAGCACGACCGGCCCGCCGCCGTGGGGCGAGCCTGCTCGGCGCGCTTGTCGCAACCCCGGCCCGTGGCTCCGGGCGGGAAGCAATAGACTCGGAGGTCAGCCCGGCATTCGGGGGTGGTGTTGTGCCGCGCCCGCTGGCAGCGCCGGGGGATCAAAGCACGTTCGCACTAGGAGACCACGTGAAGAGCACCGTCGAGCACCTGAGCCCGACGCGCGTCCGGATCAACGTCGAGGTGCCGTTCGACGAGCTCAAGCCGAACTTCGACCGCGCGTACAAGGCACTGGCCCAGCAGGTCCGCATCCCCGGTTTCCGGCCGGGCAAGGCCCCGGCGCGGGTGCTGGAGAGCCGCATCGGTCGGGGTCCCGTGCTCGACGAGGTCGTCAACGAGGCGGTTCCGGCCAAGTACCTGGAGGCGGTCAACAGCAGCGAGGTGCGCACCCTCGGTCGCCCGGACATCGAGGTGACCAAGATCGAGGACGGCGCGGAGATCGCGTTCACCGCCGAGGTCGACGTCCGCCCGGAGATCACCGTGCCCGCCTTCGGCGAGCTCTCGGTGAGCGTGGACGACGTCGAGGTGACCGAGGACGAGGTGAACGAGCAGCTGGACTCGCTGCGCGCCCGCTTCGGCACCCTCGTCGGCGTTGAGCGGCCCGCGCAGGAGGGCGACTTCGTCAGCATCGACCTGTCGGCCACCGTCGACGGCGAAGAGGTCGAGGACGCCAAGACCAGCGGCATGTCCTACGAGATCGGCTCCGGCCAGTTGATCGAGGGCATCGACGAGGCGCTGATCGGCGCGAGCGAGGGCGACACCAAGACCTTCACCACCACCCTGGTGGCCGGCGAGCACGCCGGCAAGGAGGCCGAGGTGACGGTCAAGCTGAACTCCGTCAAGGAGCGCCAGCTGCCCGAGGCCGACGACGAGTTCGCGCAGATGGCCAGCGAGTTCGACACCGTCGAGGAGCTCGTCGCCGACCTGCGTGAGCGGCTGGGCCGGGTCAAGAAGATGCAGCAGGGCATGCAGGCCCGGGACAAGGTCCTGGACGCGCTGCTGGAGACCGTCGAGGTCCCGCTGCCGGAGAAGGTCGTCGAGTCCGAGATCGAGGTGCGCAAGCACGACGCGGTGCACCCGTTCGACCACGACGAGAAGCGCTTCGAAGAGTGGCTTGAGCAGCAGGGCAAGACCCGCGAGCAGTTCGACCAGGAGACCCGCGAGGAGGCGGAGAAGGCGGTCCGCACCCAGCTGGTGCTGGACACCATCGCCGACGCCGAGGACGTCTCGGTCTCCGACGACGAGCTGACCCAGCGGATCATCTACCAGGCGCAGCGGTTCGGCATGAGCCCGGACCAGTTCGTCCAGCAGGCCCAGCAGGCGGGCCAGCTCGGCGCGCTGTACGCCGACGTCCGCCGCAGCAAGGCGCTGTTCTCGGTGGTCCGGCAGGCCAAGGTCACGGACTCCGAGGGCAACGAGCTGGACATGGACGAGCTGTTCGGCCCCCAGCAGGGCGAGAGCGAGGGCGAGGAGTCGACCGAGACCGCGAAGGCGGAGTGACGGCTCGACGAATCGAACATGCTCTGAGCGAACGTGGGCGGTACTGGGAAGCTGGTGCCGCCCACTTTCGTTAGGGTCGGTGGTAGCGGATCACCCGAGAGGGAAGCAGGCCGTCGGCGCCCGCCCGCGGACCCGGCCGGTCCATTGTGGAGAAGGGCCGGGAGCGGCGCGAGTGACCCGAGTGGCCTGCGTGGAATGAGCCCAAAGTGGGAGAAGGCAGGGGAGACGTGACGCAGCACCTGACTCCGGCGTCCGACGCGCAGGCGCCGTCCATGCGGACGGGCACCAACGGACTCTCGCTCAACGACTCGGTTTACGAGCGGCTGCTGCGGGAGCGCATCATCGTCCTCGGCTCCCAGGTCGAGGACTCGATCTCGAACCAGATCTGCTCGCAGCTGCTGCTGCTGGCGGCCGAGGACCCGGACCGCGACATCTCGCTCTACATCAACTCGCCGGGTGGTTCGGTGACCGCGGGCATGGCGATCTACGACACCATGCAGCTGGTCAAGCCGGACGTGGTCACCGTGGCGATGGGCATGGCGGCCTCGATGGGGCAGTTCCTGCTGTCCGCCGGCGCGAAGGGCAAGCGGTTCGCGCTGCCGCACGCGCGGATCATGATGCACCAGCCCTCGGCCGGCCTCGGCGGCACGGCCTCGGACATCGAGATCCAGGCCCGGATGTTCTCCCGGCACAAGCAGGAGATGGCCGAGCTGATCGCCGAGCAGACCGGGCAGACGGTGGAACGCATCATCCAGGACTCCGACCGCGACCGGTGGTTCACCGCGGAGGAGGCCCGCGAGTACGGGTTCGTGGACCACGTGGCGACCGCCGCGAACCTGCCGCGCAGCTGATCATCCCCCGGACCTAGCAACGAGGAGTCACCCGCCGTGAACCCTTACCAGTCCCTGCAGTCCCGGTACGTGCTGCCCTCGTTCGTCGAGCGCACCGCGTACGGCGTCAAGGAGTCGAACCCGTACAACAAGCTGTTCGAGGAACGCATCGTGTTCCTCGGCGTCCAGGTCGACGACGCCTCCGCCAACGACGTGATGGCGCAGCTGCTCTTCCTCGAGTCCGACGACCCGGACCGGGAGATCCAGATGTACATCAACTCCCCGGGTGGCTCGTTCACCGCGATGATGGCCATCTACGACACCATCCAGTACGTGCGTCCTGACGTGCGCACCATCTGCCTCGGGCAGGCGGCGTCGGCGGCGGCCGTGCTGCTGGCGGCGGGCACCAAGGGCAAGCGCCAGGCGCTGCCCAACTCGCGGGTGCTCATCCACCAGCCGTCGGTCGAGGGCATCTACGGCCAGGTCTCCGACCTGGAGATCCAGGCGGCCGAGGTCCAGCGCATGCGGGACCTGATGGAGTCGACGCTGGCCAAGCACACCAGCCGCTCGAAGGAGCAGGTGCGCCAGGACGTCGACCGCGACAAGATCCTGACCGCGGAGCAGGCCGTGGACTACGGCCTCATCGACGAGGTGGTGCCGTACCGGAAGCTCTCCCAGCAGCACGCCTGACGGCTCTGGGAGCTGCTGCGCAGGTGCTGCGGGGGATGCCTGGCGGTGCGCGGCCCGCGCGTGGTGGGCCGTGCTCGCCAGGTGCCCTCCGGCCCCCTGCGCCGCCGGGCCACGCGTGGCGGGGCCGTGACCGGCGGTGACGGTGGCAGCCGACCGGGTGAGGCGGCAGTCCCCGGGACGGCAGCGGTGCCGTTGCCGACCGTGCTCCCCAGTCGTGGGTCATGTCACGTCCTCGCAGGTGGTGGCCGTGCGTTCGGCGCAGGTATCAACCATGGGGGCGGGCCGGTCGCTCGCGCCGACCACGCGCCGGGAAAGCAGCTGCTGCGGGCGGGGGGAACGCGTAGCCTTCCCGTCATGCGGTGGCGCGGCACGCCCGGGAGCGGGATCACGACACGCCGAGCGCGGTGCTGGTCACCGTCACGCTTGGCCATGGCGGACACTGTGAGTCTCCCCGAACGCGGGGAGCGCCAGGTACCGTCGGAAGCACACACGGTCAGGCGCGCCACCGGACGGCGCGCCGGAGGGGACGGGGTCAGCGGTCATGGCACGTATCGGTGACGGCGGCGACCTGCTGAAGTGCTCCTTCTGCGGGAAGAGCCAGAAGCAGGTGAAGAAACTCATCGCCGGCCCCGGCGTGTACATCTGCGATGAGTGCATCGATCTCTGCAACGAGATCATCGAGGAGGAGCTGGCGGAGGCCGGCGAGGTCAAGCTCGACGAGCTGCCCAAGCCGGCGGAGATCCACGAGTTCCTCGACCAGTACGTCATCGGGCAGGACCCGGCCAAGCGCAACCTCTCGGTCGCGGTCTACAACCACTACAAGCGCATCCAGGCCAGCGAGCGCCGGGAGAGCCGTGGTGAGGAGCCCGTCGAGCTGGCCAAGTCGAACATCCTGATGCTCGGCCCCACCGGGTGCGGCAAGACCTACCTGGCGCAGACCCTGGCCAAGATGCTGAACGTGCCGTTCGCGATCGCCGACGCCACGGCGCTGACCGAGGCCGGCTACGTGGGCGAGGACGTCGAGAACATCCTGCTCAAGCTCATCCAGGCGGCCGACTACGACGTCAAGCGGGCCGAGACCGGCATCATCTACATCGACGAGGTCGACAAGATCGCCCGCAAGAGCGAGAACCCGTCGATCACCCGCGACGTCTCCGGCGAGGGCGTGCAGCAGGCGCTGCTGAAGATCCTGGAGGGCACCACGGCCAGCGTGCCGCCGCAGGGCGGCCGCAAGCACCCGCACCAGGAGTTCATCCAGATCGACACCACGAACGTGCTGTTCATCGTGGCGGGCGCGTTCGCCGGGCTGGAGAAGATCGTCGAGGAGCGGGTCGGCAAGCACAGCGTCGGCTTCGGCGCGGAGCTGCGGTCCAAGACCCAGATCGACACCACCGACCACTTCGCCGACGTCATGCCCGAAGACCTGATCAAGTACGGGCTGATCCCGGAGTTCATCGGCCGGCTCCCCACGGTGGCCAGCGTGACGAACCTGGACAAGGCGTCGCTGGTGCGGATCCTGACCGAGCCGCGCAACGCGCTGGTGAAGCAGTACAAGCGCTTGTTCGAGATGGACAACGTGGAGCTGGAGTTCACCAAGACCGCGCTGGAGGCGATCGCCGACCAGGCGATCCTGCGCGGCACCGGCGCCCGCGGCCTGCGCGCGATCCTGGAAGAGGTCCTGCTGCCGGTCATGTACGACATCCCGAGCCGGTCGGACGTGGCCAAGGTCGTGATCACCGAGCAGACCGTGCGCGAGAACGTCAACCCGACGATCGTGGCCCGCCAGGCGACGCGCCGCGAGCGCCGCGAGAAGTCCGCCTAGTTCTGCCCGTTCCCCGCGCCCGACGCCGGAACAACCGGTGTGCCAACGGCTTTCGAGCGCGGAACGCTGAAACCGCCCAGCCCGCTACGCCTCTCGCGTCGCGGGCTGTTCGCTCACCCGACCCGGGCGCGTCCGCTGCGGACCGAACCGTGTTGGATGATCCTGGTACGACCAGATCATCGTCTCGGGGAGCGCCTGCCATGAGCGAGATGCACGTCCTGCTGGTTCACGGGATGACCGGTTCCGGTCCCTGGCACTGGCAGCACTGGCTCGCCGCTCAGCTCCGCGAGGCAGGCGTGGACGTGGACCTCCCGACGCTGCCGGACCCGGACCGGCCGGTGCTGGCCGACTGGCTGCAGGTGCTGCGGGAGCGGCTGGCCGCGGTGCCGCAGGAGGCCGAGCTCGTGGTGGCGGCGCACGCCTGCGGGGCGGCGCTGTGGCTGCACCACGCGGCGACCATCGGCGGCAGCGACCGCCGCGCGGACCGGGTGCTCCTGGTGGCCCCGCCCGCCCCGGACTGGCAGCACCCGGCCGCCCAGGGCATCACGCCCTACCCGACGGACGCGGCGGCGCTGCGCCGCGCAGCGGGCATCACCCGGCTCGTGGTCGGGACCGGCGACCCGTACCTCTCCATGTACCGGGCGCACGCGCTGGCCGAGGAGCTCCAGGTGGAGATGGACGTGATCCTCGACGGGGAGCACCTGAACACCGACGCCGGGTACGGCCCGTGGCCGGCGCTGCTGCGCTGGACCCTCTACGGCACCGTGCCGCTGCACGACCGCTTCGAGGCGGACCTGTACACAGTGGAGCCGACACGCCTGGCGAAGCGGTGCGGGTAGTCCCGCGCTACCGGTGCTCGCCCGACTCGGCCAGCTGCGTGCCGATGAAGTCCACCAGCTCGGGGAGCGCCTTGCGGTAGTAGCGGCTGTTGTGGCCGCCCGGGGTGGTGGAGGCGTACTCCGGGTCCGCGAGGCGGATGAAGCGGCGGGTGCCCTCGATGAAGCGGTCCTCGGTGCCGCACCACACCCCCAGCGGCAGGTCCCCGAGCGCCTTGATGTGGCGGAGCGGGTCGATCGCCGCCCACTCCGCCTCGTTGGCGAACGCCTTGCGCTTGCGCATCTCCGGCCAGCTGGTGATGAGCGCCGGGGACACCACCGCCGCCGCGGTCAGCGGGTGGCCCATCTCACGCCGGCGCCGCGCGTAGAGCAGCGCGCCGAACCCGCCCATCGAGATGCCCGCGGCCGCGAAGGGCCGGTGCCGCCTCCCGCCGAGGTTCCGCTCTGCCAGCCAGCGCGGGACCTCCCCGAGCAGCATCCACAGCGGATCGTCGTTCGGGCGGCGGTGCCAGTAGTTGTTGCCGCCGCCGTCCACCGCGAGGAACGCGAACGGCGGGATCCGGCCCGCGGCCACGGACTGCGACAACCAGTCCGGCAGGCCGGCCGCCGACTTGCGCGCGTCGCCGAACCGGCCGTGCAGCATCAGGCACACCGGGAGGTCCCGGCGCGGCACGCCCTCCGGGAACATGAGCACGAAGTTGACGGAGCGGTTCCGGGCGCGCGAGTAGAGCCGCTCCACGGACACGTTCGGCTGGTTCGCCAGCGGCACCGCGGTCTCGCGCGGCGCTGAGCCGACCTGGCCGCCCAGACCGAGACCGAGGGCAGCGGCACCGGTGAGCCCGGCGGCGAGGACGCTCCGGCGCGGCAGCAGGTGGCGACCCCGCGAATCGCGCATGCATCCCTCCTGTCGGCGGCTCCTGCCCCCCATCGTGCCAACGCGGCGCGGGGCCACCAACCGGGGCAGCCGCTAACCGGTGATGGCCTTGGTCACGATGCGCTCGGCACCCGTGTAGACGTTCATGGACGGCCCGCGCAGGAACCCGACGAGGGTCATGCCCTGTTCCGCGGCGAGGTCGACGGCCAACGACGACGGCGCCGACACCGCGGCGAGCACCGGCACGCCCGCCATCGCCGCCTTCTGCACCAGCTCGAACGACGCCCGCCCGGAGACCATGAGCACGCACCCGGTCAGCGGGACGCGCCGCTCCAGCAGCGCCCACCCGAGCACCTTGTCCACGGCGTTGTGCCGCCCCACGTCCTCCCGCACCACGAGCACCTCACCGGTGGCGCGGAACAGCCCGGCGGCGTGCAGGCCGCCGGTCGTGTCGAAGACGCGCTGGGCGGCGCGCAGCCGGGCCGGGACGCCCACGAGGGTGTCCGCGCTGACGGTGACCGGGTCGGCGGCGGGGGAGTGGCGGGTGCTCAGCCGGACCGAGTCGAGCGCGGCCTTGCCGCACACGCCGCACGAGGACGTGGTGTAGAAGTTGCGGGTCACCGAGGCGTCGGGAGGCTGCACGCCGGGGGCGAGCAGCACGTCCAGCACGTTGTAGGTGTTGCGGCCGTCCGGGCCGGGGCTGTCGCAGTAGCGCGCCGTGGCCAGTTGCTCGCGGTCGTGGATGACGCCCTCGGTGAGCAGGAACCCGTGGGCGAGCTCGACGTCGTGACCGGGCGTGCGCATGGTCACCGAGAGCGGTCGGCCGTTGACGCGGACCTCCAGCGGCTCCTCGGCGGCGAGCGTGTCGGGCCGCCGCACGCTCCCGTCGGCGGTGACCCGCAGCACCGGTCGTCGCACCGTGACGCGTCCCATCGGGCCCTCCTCGCACGTTCGCTCTGCGGAAGACGGCTCTCGTCGGGCCGCCGTCGCACCAGTATCCTCAGCGGATCCGTGATCACCAGCACGTGGCAGGGAGGCCCGATGGTCGCAGACCTGCTCTCTCCGACCCGCACTGTCGCGCCCGAGGGCTGGAACCGCTGGTTGGTCCCGCCGACCGCGCTGGCGGTGCACCTGGCGATCGGCCAGGTCTACGCCTGGAGCGTGTTCAAGTCCCCGCTGGAGGACGCGCTCGGCCTCAGCGGCACGCTCAGCGCCCTGCCGTTCCAGCTCGGGATCGTCATGCTGGGGCTCTCCGCCGCGCTCGGCGGGACGGTGGTGGAGCGCCGCGGGCCGCGCTGGGCGATGGCGGTGGCCACCACCTGCTTCTCGCTGGGCTTCCTGATCTCCTCGCTGGGCGTCGCGCTGGGCCAGTACTGGCTGGTGGTGCTCGGGTACGGCTTCGTCGGCGGCATCGGCCTGGGCATCGGGTACATCTCCCCGGTGTCCACGCTGATCAAGTGGTTCCCCGACCGGCCGGGCATGGCCACCGGCATCGCGATCATGGGCTTCGGCGGTGGCGCGCTCATCGCCTCGCCGTGGTCGTCGCAGATGCTGGAGTCCTTCGGCAGCGACTCCTCCGGCATCGCGCTGACCTTCCTGGTCCACGGGGTGGTCTACGCGGTGTTCATGTCGCTGGGCGTGGTGCTGGTCCGGACGCCACCGCCGGGCTGGAACCCGGGCCCGGCGCGCCAGGCGGCGTCCCGGCCCATGATCACCACCGCGAACGTGACTGCGCGCAACGCGGTGCGCACCCCGCAGTTCTGGCTGCTGTGGGTCGTGCTGTGCTGCAACGTCACCGCGGGCATCGGCATCCTGGAGAAGGCCTCGCCGATGATCACCGGGTTCTTCGCCGGCAGCTCCACGCCGGTGGCGGCCGGTGCGGCGGCCGGGTTCGTCGCGCTGCTGTCGCTGACCAACATGGCCGGCCGGTTCGTCTGGTCGTCCACATCGGACCTCGTGGGGCGCAAGAACGTCTACCGCCTCTACCTGGGCGGCGGCGTGCTGCTCTACCTCGGCATCCTGCTGGTGGGCTCGGTCGGCGTCCCGGTGTTCGTGCTCTGCGCGATGCTCATCCTGTCGTTCTACGGCGGCGGTTTCGCGACCGCCCCGGCCTACTTGAAGGATCTGTTCGGCACCGCGCAGGTGGGTGCGATCCACGGCCGGCTGCTCACCGCCTGGTCGGCGGCCGGCGTGCTGGGACCGCTCATCGTCAACGCCGTCGCCGACGCCCGCGAAGCGGCCGGCGCCAGCGGCCCGGACCTCTACACCACCTCCCTGGTGATCATGATCGGCCTGCTGGTGGTCGGTTTCGCGGCCAACGAGCTGGTCCGGCCGGTCAATGCGAAGTTCCACGAACCGGAGGAGCGATGAACCGCCGAGCCGTCCTCGTGGTGTCCTGGGCGTGGGTGGGCCTGCCCTTCGCCTACGGCGTGTACGAGCTGGTGCAGAAGGTCGCCCAGCTCTTCACCGGCTGACCGGGCACCTCGGTCCTCCGCGATCTCGCCAGCCGTCCCCCGGAAGCCCGCGCAGGCTCCCGCTCGTGCTCCTCAGGGACGGTTCGAACTGTCGGTGCCCTCTGTGACGATGCAGCGCTGCTGAGGCGCGCACGACAGGACGGGGTGCGCCCGTCCCGCTGCGCCGCGCCGGTCGTCAGCTCCTGGCCGAAGTCGCCGAGCCCTTCGGATCGGCTCTGGAGCTCGGAAGGCCCCCAGGCGTCGGTCGCGGATCGCCGGACCAACCCGGACGGTGCAGAGTCGGTACGATCCGAACAGCGAGAAGGTCGAGTGGGGCCGGTCCGGTGCCGGACGCGGAGGTCACGTGGCAATGGGGGAGATCCGCATCCCGGTGGACACCGCGACCACGCCGGGTGGTCTTCCGCAGTGCTGCGCGGCGCACGGGAGGGTCGCGGTGCGGCAGGTCGACTTCGCCCTGCAGTCGCGTGTGCAGGTGGACGGCAACCGGGTGCTCAGCTCCAGCCTGCTCGGCGTGGCGGACAGGATCGGGGAACGGGCGCGCCGGGTCAAGGTGGCGCGGGTGCGCGGTTGGCCGCTGTGCCGCGGTTGCGCCCGGCGGCGGTCAGTCCTGTTCGGACTCTCGCAGCTGTTGTTCTGGGGCGGTCTGGCGTCGATCGCCGCGGCGCTGCTGGTCCGGCTGATCGGCGGTGTGCAGGCCACGTTCCTCGGTGTCCTGGCGTTCGGCGGGTTCATCGTCGCGCTGGCCTCGGTCGTACCGTTCGTCGCGGGGTCGCTGCCGCGCATCACCCGCGCCCGGACCTCCGACGACGGCGGGAGCGTGATCGTCGAGGACCCGCACCCGGCCTTCGTCGCGCAGACCCGGGGCTAGCGCCGTTCCAGGCGGACGACGATGGCCTTGGAGACCGGGGTGTTGGAGCGTTCCGCCACCGAGTCCAGCGGGACCAGGGGGTTGGCCTCCGGGTAGTAGGCCGCGGCGCAGCCGCGGGCGGTCGGGTAGGCGACGAGGCGGAAGCGCTCCGCGCGGCGCTCCTCGACACCGTGCTCGCCCCGCCACTCGGAGACCACGTCGACCAGGTCGCCCGCCGCGAACCCGAGGTCGGCGAGGTCGTCCGGGTGCACCAGGACCACGCGGCGGCCGTCCTCGACCCCGCGGTAGCGGTCGGAGAGGCCGTAGATCGTGGTGTTGTACTGGTCGTGGCTGCGCAGCGTCTGCAGCAGCAGGCGCCCGGGCGGGACCTCGATGGGCTCCGGGACGTTGACCGTGAAGTTGGCCTTGCCCGTGGCCGTGGGGAAGGTGCGGCTGTCGCGCGGCGGGTGCGGCAGGACGAACCCGTCCGGCTCGCGGACCTTGCGGTTGTAGTCCGCGCAGCCCGGGACCACGTTCGCGATGTGCTCGCGGACCAGGTCGTAGTCGCGCTCGAAGTCCTCCCAGCGGACCGGGTGGTCCGGGCCGAGCAGGGCGCGCGCCAGCCGGCAGATGATCGCCACCTCCGACAGCAGGTGCTCCGATGCGGGCTGGAGCCGGCCGCGCGAGCGGTGCACCACCGACATCGAGTCCTCGACGGTCACGAACTGCTCGCCGGTGGCCTGCACGTCGCGCTCGGTGCGGCCCAGCGTGGGCAGGATCAGCGCGGTGCGGCCGGGCGTCACGTGCGAGCGGTTCAGCTTGGTCGACACCTGCACCGTCAGCTCGCAGCTGCGCAGGGCGCGCACCGTGGCCTCGGTGTCCGGGGTCGCGGAGACGAAGTTGCCGCCCATCCCCACGAACGCCTTGACCCGGCCGTCGCGCATGGCGCGGATGGTGTCCACGGTGTCCAGGCCGTGGTGGCGGGGCACCGGCACGCCGAACTCGGCCTCCAGCGCGGCCAGGAACGGCTCCGGCATCTTCTCCCAGATGCCCATGGTGCGGTCGCCCTGCACGTTGGAGTGGCCGCGCACCGGGCAGACCCCGGCGCCCGGCTTGCCGATCATGCCGCGCAGCAGCAGGAGGTTGACCACCTCCCGGATCGTCGGCACGGCCTGCTTGTGCTGGGTGAGCCCCATCGCCCAGCAGACCACCGTGCGCTCCGAGGAGATCACCATCTCGGCGATCCGCTCGACCTGCTCCTGCGGCAGCCCGGTGGCCCGGTCGGTGGCCTCCCAGTCGACGTGGGCGGCCTGCGCGGCGAACTCGGCGAAGCCGTGCGTCGAGCGGTCGATGAAGTCCCGGTCCACCGCGCCCGCCTGGAGCACCAGCGCGTTGAGCGCCTTGAACAGCGCCAGGTCGCCACCGATGCGGATCTGGGCGAACTCGTCGGCCAGCCGGGTGCCCGGCCCGATCACGCCGCGCGCGTGCTGCGGGTTCTTGAAGCGCATCAGCCCGGTCTCCGGCAGCGGGTTGACCGCCACGATCCGCCCGCCCCGCCGCTTGACCGCCTCCAGCGAGGACAGCATCCGCGGGTGGTTGGTGCCCGGGTTCTGACCCACCACCAGCACCAGGTCCGCGCGCTCCACATCGGACAGCGACACCGAGCCCTTGCCGACGCCGATGGTCTCGGACAGCGCCGCCCCGGAGGACTCGTGGCACATGTTCGAGCAGTCCGGCAGGTTGTTCGTGCCGAAGCTGCGCACCAGCAGCTGGTACAGGAACGCAGCCTCGTTGCTGGTGCGGCCGGAGGTGTAGAACGCGGCCTCGTCCGGCGAGCCGAGCCCGCGCAGCCGCTCGGCGATCAGCTGGAACGCCTCGGCCCACGCGATGGGGCGGTAGTGGGTGTCTCCCTCGCGCAGGACCACCGGGTGGGTGAGCCGGCCCTGCTGCCCCAACCAGTAGTCGGTCCGCTCGGCCAGCTCGGCCACCGAGTGGCGGGCGAAGAACTCCGGCCCGACCCGCCGGGTGGTGGCCTCCTCCGCGACCGCCTTCGCCCCGTTCTCGCAGAACTCGGCGATCTTGCGCTTGTCGCCCTCGGCCTCCCGCGGGTCCGGCCACGCGCACCCGGGGCAGTCGAAGCCGTCGCGCTGGTTCAGCAGCGGCAGCGTCCGCGCGGTGCGGGCCAGGCCCATCTGCTCCCAGCTGCGCTGCAGCGAGACCAGCACGCCCTTGACCCCGGCCGCGGCCTGGCCGGGCTCGCCGACCCGGAGGGCGTTCTCGTCGATGTCCTGCTCAGGGGCTCCGCGCGACATGCGTCTAGCGTGCGACACCGTGCGCGGCGCGGCACGACAGGGGTGACCACCGTCACATCCGCGCTGGTGGCCGCGACGGTGATGCCCAGGAGGGCCGCTGAACAGGCACTCGTAGAATTCGGCCTGTGACTCAGACCCATGCCGCTCAGCAACGTGAACTTCCGTCGACCTGGAATCCGGCCGACGTCGAGGCCGAGTTGTACCAGCGCTGGGTAGACGCCGAGTACTTCGTCGCTGACCCCAAGAGCGGCAAGCCGCCGTTCTCCATCGTCATCCCGCCGCCGAACGTCACCGGCAGCCTGCACATCGGGCACGCCTACGAGCACACCCAGATGGACATCCTCACCCGGCGTCGGCGGATGCAGGGCTACGAGGCGCTGTGGTTGCCCGGCATGGACCACGCCAGCATCGCGGTGCAGGCGCTCGTCGAGCGGCAGCTCCGCGACGAGGGCATCGACCACCGCGAGCTCGGCCGGGAGGGCTTCCTGGACCGGGTGTGGCAGTGGAAGGAGAAGCACGGCGGGGCGATCCTGGACCAGATGAAGCGCCTCGGCGACAGCGTCGACTGGACGCGCGAGCGCTTCACCATGGACGCCGGGCTCTCCCGCGCGGTGCAGACGATCTTCAAGAAGCTCTACGACGACGGCCTCATCTACCGGGCCGAGCGGCTGGTCAACTGGTCGCCGGAGATGCGCTCGGCGATCAGCGACATCGAGGTGGAGCACAAGGAGGTCGACGGCGAGCTCGTCTCCATGCGCTACGGCGACGGGGAGAACTCGATCGTCGTGGCCACCACCCGGGTCGAGACCATGCTCGGGGACACCGCGGTCGCGGTGCACCCCGACGACAACCGCTACAAGCACCTCGTCGGCAAGGAGATCGAGCTGCCGCTGACCGGCCGCACGATCCCGGTCGTCGCCGACGAGCACGTCGACCCGGAGTTCGGCACCGGCGCGGTCAAGGTCACCCCGGCGCACGACCCGAACGACTTCGAGATCGGCAAGCGGCACGACCTGCCGATGCTGACGATCATGGACGAGCAGGGCCGCATCGCCCACACCGGCACCCAGTTCGACGGCATGGACCGCTTCGAGGCACGGGTCGCGGTGCGCGAGGCGCTGCGGGAGCAGGGCCGGATCGTCGACGAGAAGCGCCCGTACCGGCACAGCGTCGGGCACAGCTCCCGCTCCAAGGAGCCGATCGAGCCGCGGCTGTCGTTGCAGTGGTTCGTCAAGGTCGGCCCGCTGGCCAAGGCGGCCGGGGACGCGGTCCGCGACGGCCGGGTCAAGATCCACCCGCCGGAGATGGCCAAGCGCTACTTCGACTGGGTCGACAACCTGCACGACTGGGCCATCTCCCGGCAGCTGTGGTGGGGCCACCGGATCCCGATCTGGTACGGCCCCAACGGCGAGGTCGTCTGCGTCGGTCCGGACGAGGAGCCGCCGTCGGGCGAGGGCTGGCACCAGGACGAGGACGTGCTGGACACCTGGTTCTCCTCGGGCCTGTGGCCGTTCTCCACGATGGGCTGGCCGGAGGACACCGAGGACCTGCGCACGTTCTACCCGACCAGCGTGCTCGTCACCGGCTACGACATCCTCTTCTTCTGGGTCGCCCGGATGATGATGCTGGGCCTGTACGCGATGGACGGCGTCGAGCCGTTCAAGACGATCGTGCTGCACGGCATGGTCCGCGACGCGCACGGCAAGAAGATGTCCAAGTCCGCGGGCAACACGGTGGACCCGCTGGAGTGGATGGACACCTACGGCACCGACGCGCTGCGCTTCACGCTGGCCCGCGGCGCCAACCCGGGCACCGACTCGCCGATCAGCGAGGACTGGGTGGCGGCGTCCCGCAGCTTCTGCACGAAGCTGTTCAACGCCACCAAGTTCGCGCTCATGAACGGTGCGCGGGTGCCGGAGCGGCTGGCCGACCGCGCGGAGCTCACCGACGCCGACCGGTGGATCCTGGACCGCGTCGACCAGCTGGTGTCCGATGTGGACGCCCTGCTGGAGGACTTCCAGTTCGCCAAGTCCACCGAGGCGCTCTACCACTTCACCTGGGACGAGTTCTGCGACTGGTACCTGGAGCTGTCCAAGGTCCAGCTGGACGCCGGCGGCGACCGGGCGGAGCGCACTCGCGAGGTGCTCGGCCACGTGCTCGACGTGCTGCTGCGCCTGCTGCACCCGACGATCCCGTTCATCACCGAGATGCTGTGGACGGCGCTGACCGGCCGCGAGTCGGTGGTGGTCGCGGAGTGGCCGAAGCCGTCCGGGGCGGTGGCCGACGAGGCGGCCGCGCAGCGGATCGCCGCGGTGCAGAAGCTGATCACCGAGATCCGCCGGTTCCGGTCCGACCAGGGCCTCAAGCCGGGCCAGCGGGTGGCCGCCAACCTCAGTGGCGTCGCCGAGCTCGGGCTGGCCGACCACGTGCCCGCGGTGCGGTCGCTGGCCCGGGTCACCGAGCCCGGCGAGGGCTTCACCTCCTCGGCGTCCCTCGAGGTCGGGCTGACCGGTGGCAACGTCACGGTGGAGCTGGACCTCTCCGGGGCGGTGGACATCGCCGCCGAGCGCAAGCGCCTGCAGAAGGACCTGGCGGCGGCGGAGAAGGAGCTGGCAGGCACCGACAAGAAGCTGTCCAACCCGGCCTTCCTGGACAAGGCCCCGGCCGAGGTGGTGGACAAGATCAAGGCCCGCCGCGAGGCGGCCCAGGCCGAGATCGAGCGCATCACCGCCCGCCTGGAGGCCCTGCCGCAGGCCTGATCGACTCCGAGCGCGCCAGGGGCGCTTCCCGCCGGTCCCCCGGTGGGAGGCGCCCCTCGTCGCGTCGGGCGCGGGGCCTCCGGGGCGGGACGGGTCTTCGCCGGGTGGCCGGGAGCGGAGACGTAGACTGACCTCGACGAACCCGTCGTTTCGCAGGGGAGTGGGCACGTGTCCGGCATCGATCCCGCCGCGCTGCAGGAACTGCGCGCCGTGGAGTCCGAGCTCAACGAACGCTGGCCGGAGACCAAGATCGAGCCGTCGCTGGACCGGATCCGGGCGCTCACCGACCTGCTCGCCGAGCCGCAGCGCAGCTACCCGGTGGTGCAGATCGCCGGCACCAACGGCAAGTCGTCCACCTCGCGGATGACCGACGCGCTGCTGTCCGAGCTCGGCCTGCGCACCGGCCGCTACACCAGCCCGCACCTGCAGCTGGCCACCGAGCGGATCAGCATCGACGGCAAGCCGATCAGCCCGCAGGCCTACGTGGAGGCGTTCCGGGACGTCGCGCCGTACGTGTCCATCGTGGACGACCGCAGCGACGTGAAGATGAGCAAGTTCGAGGTGCTCACCGGGATGGCCTACGCGGCCTTCGCCGACGCCCCGGTGGAGGCGGCGGTGGTCGAGGTCGGCCTCGGCGGCAGCTGGGACGCCACCAACGTCGCCGACGCCAAGATCGCGGTGGTCTGCCCGGTCGCGCTGGACCACGCCGACTACCTCGGCGACGACCTCGCCCAGATCGCCGCGGAGAAGGCCGGCATCATCAAGCCCGGGTCCATCGCCGTGGTCGCCGCCCAGTCCCCGGCGGCGCAGGAGGCGATCCTCGCCCGCGTCGCGGAGGTGGACGCCACCGTGGCCCGCGAGGGGCAGGAGTTCGGCGTGCTGTCCCGGACCGTCGCCGTCGGTGGCCAGGTGCTGCGGCTGCAGGGCCTCGGCGGCGTCTACGACGAGATCTTCCTGCCGCTGCACGGCGAGCACCAGGCGCGCAACGCGGCGCTCGCGCTCGCCGCGACCGAGGCGTTCTTCGGCGCCGGCGCCGACCGGCAGCTCGACGTCGAGCGGGTCCGCGAGGCCTTCGCCGGCGTCGTCACGCCGGGTCGCCTGGAGCGGGTGCGCTCCGCGCCGACCGTGCTGGTGGACGCCGCGCACAACCCGCACGGCGCCCGCGCGCTGGCCGACGCGCTCAGCTCGGAGTTCTCCTTCCGGCGGCTGGTCGCCGTGGTCGGCGTGCTCGGCGACAAGGACGCGCGCGGCATCCTGTCCGAGCTGGAGCCCGTGGTCGAGGAGGTCGTGCTGACCCGCAACTCCTCGCCGCGCGCGCTCGACCCCGACGCGCTGGCGGGCCTGGCCAAGGACGTCTTCGGTCCGGAGCGCATCGTGGTCGAGCCGCGACTGGACGACGCGGTGGAGACCGCGGTCCAGCTCGCCGAGGAGACCGACGACCCCGGCGAATCGGTGTCCGGCGGCGGCGTGGTGATCACCGGCTCGGTCGTCACCGCGGGCGAGGCCCGCGCCCTCTTCGGCAAGGACCCGGCATGAGCACCCCGGCCGCGGGGAACCACGGAACGCACGACACAGCCCCGCGCGGGGGTCCTCGGAGAGGCGGAACTGTGAGCGACGAGAAGGAGCCCGAGCAGGCGAGGGGCCTGCCGGAGGCGCCGCCCGGCGTGCGCGACCCGTGGAAGGGCCTGCGCGGGGTCATGGCCGGCACGCTGGTGCTGGAGTTCGTCACCTTCATGCTGGCGCTGCCGGTGGTCTGGCGGTTCGGCGGCGGGGTGTCCAGCGCCGGGTTCGCCATCGTCACCGCGCTGGCCGTGCTCATGCTGGTCGCCGCGTTCGTGCAGCGCCGCCCGTGGGGCCTCACCGTGGCGCTCGTCCTGCAGGGCGCGATGGTCCTGTGCTTCTTCGTGCACCCCTCGGTGGGGATCATGGGCGCGATCTTCGCCGCGGTCTGGGGCTACATCCTGCACCTGCGCAACGACGTCGCGCGCCGCATGCGCGAGGGCCAGCTCTACGACCAGCTCGGCCACCCGCCCGGCTACCCGCCGGAGGGGCAGGCCGAGTGACGCTCACGCGCTGATGTCGACGACGGCGCGGCCGACGGTCTCGCCGCGGTTGAGCGCGTCGTAGGCCTCCTGGACCTGGTCGAAGGAGTAGCGGCGGCTGATGGCGTCCTGCGGGCGGAGCAGGCCGCGCGCCACCAGGTCGAGCAGGATGGGCATGTCGCGGCGCGGCTTGGCGCCGTAGGAGCCCTTGATCTGCAGCTTGCGGCGGGCGATGGTGGCCAGGTCGAACTCGCCGGTGGTGCCGCGGGCGGCGATGCCGACCACCACGACCTGCCCGCCCTCGACCACCGAGTCGCGCGCGACGTTGAACGTCGGGACCGCGCCCAGCGCCTCGAAGGCGACGTCCACCCCGCGCCCGCCGGTGAGCTCGCGGATGGCCGCCGGGGCGTCCACCTCCGCCGAGTTGACCACGTGCGTGGCGCCGAGCTCGCGAGCCCCGGCCAGCTTCTCGTCGCTGATGTCCACCGCGATGACCATCGACGCGCCGAACACCGACGCCAGCTGGATGAGCGCCGAACCGACACCGCCCGCCGCGACCACCGCCACGGTGTCGCCGACGTGCAGGTCCGCGGCGTGCCGCAGCGCGCCGTAGGCGGTCATGGTCGAGCAGCCCACCGAGGCGACGTCGCTGAGCGCCACGCCCTCGGGCACCCGGTAGACCGAGGTCGCCGGGGTGACGCACCGCTCGGCGAGCCCGCCCATGGAGTACATCCACACCGGTTCGCCGTCCGGCCGGAACAGCCGGGTCTCGTCGTCGTAGAGCCGCCCCTTGCCCCGGTTGAACTCGAAGAACCGCTGGCAGATCTCCTCGTTGCCGCGCGCGCACTGCGCGCACTGGCCGCACGGCATGATGAAGCTGGTGACCACGGGGTCGCCCACCGCGAGCCCGTCGACGCCGGGACCGACCTCGGAGACCACGCCGGCGACCTCGTGCCCCAGCACCGCCGGGGCCGGGAACGGCAGCTCGCCCTTGAGCACGTGCAGGTCGGTGTGGCAGGCGCCGCAGGAGCGCACGTCGATGGCGACCTCGCCGGCCTTCGGCGTCGGGTCGGCGAGCTCCTCGATCCGCATCGGCTGGTTCGCGGCGATGTGCACGGCAGCGCGCATACGGGCCTCCTCGTCAGACCGGCCAGTCGGTTTGGCGGTGAAGCTATCGCGCCGCACCGCCGCGCGCCAGGGTCGAGCCGGGGGCTGTGCCCGCCGTGCGTGGGCACCAGAGGGGGCGATCGCTGAGGCACCACCTGCCCGTGAGCAGCACCGATCGAGTGCCTCGGTGGAGGTGGAAGTAGGAGGGAGGGAGATGCGTCAGCCGGGAACGCCTCGTCGACCTCTTCGATGGTCGGAAAGCGCACCGACACCTCGGCGCAGATCGGTGGGGTGATCCGAGCGGACCGTCGTCACTTCGTCGCTCGCACGCCACTGCCGTGGTCGGCTGCCTTCGCGGCTGCCCAGTGCTCCCTGAACCACCGCAAGAAGGGAGGCGAGGGGCGATCGCCCCCCCGCCCGACTTCGGCATCGGCGCCCACGCGGCAGTGAGTCGGCCGCGCGTGCTCACGCGAGACGCGCGGCGCTACCGCACGTGCTTCCCCACCGTGGACCTGGTCGCGCCGGAGTGACGCTGCCCCGGCGGCGGGCGTCTCACCTGCATCGATACGCTGGCGGGCGGAACGGGCGCGGTGCGCGGCGAGCACCCGGCGCCCCGAGGTCACGAAGGAGGACAACCGTGAGCGAGCGCACCCTGGTGCTGGTCAAGCCCGACGGGGTCGAGCGCGGCCTGGTCGGCGAGGTGATCAGCCGGATCGAGCGCAAGGGCCTCAAGCTGGTCGCGCTGGAGCTGAAGCACGTCGACCGCGAGCTGGCCGAGCAGCACTACGCCGAGCACGACGGCAAGCCGTTCTTCGGCTCGCTGATCGAGTTCATCACCTCCGGCCCGGTCGTGGCGGCCTGCGTCGAGGGCCCGCGCGCCATCAGCGCGTTCCGCCAGCTGGCCGGCGGCACCGACCCGGTGGACAAGGCCGCGCCGGGCAGCATCCGCGGCGACTACGGCCTGGAGGTCCAGTACAACCTCGTGCACGGGTCCGACTCGCCGGAGTCCGCCGAGCGCGAGCTCAAGCTCTGGTTCCCGGAGCTCTGACTGTCGTGACCGACATCGATCCGGACGGCTTCGTCACCGGACCGCACCGGGTGGACACGCCCCACCCGGACCTGGTCGGGGCGTTGGCCGACCTGTGGGGCCGGGTCACCGTGGCCGGTGGGGCGGTCGGGTTCAGCCCGACCGACCCGCTGGAGGAGCTGCGCGCCGCGGCCGAGCGGCTGGTGGAGGACGTGCGCAGCAAGAAGGCGCACCTGCTCACCATCGGCCAGCAGCACGTGCTGGCCGGGATCGCGGTGCTGCGCCGGCGCGAGCTGCCGGTCCGCAAGCACACCGGGGAGCTCGCCCTGCTCGCGGTCGACCCGGTGCTGCAGGGCCGCGGCTGGGGCACGCAGCTGCACGACGCGGTCCTGGTGCAGGCGCAGGCGCTCGGCCTCGAGAAGGTGGACCTGGTCACCCGCAGCGGCCACGGCGTGGAGCGCTTCTTCGAGCGCCTCGGCTGGGTCGAGCGGGGCCGCTGGCCCGGCGCCGTCCGCGTGGGGCCCGAGGACGTGCGGGACGAGGTCTGGCTCACCCGGGACGTCTGACACATCGGTGAAGCGCCCCCGGCCCGTCGACCGGGTCGGGGCATCTACCCTGGTTGGGTGCGTGTGGAGTCCGTTTTCGACAGGTTGGAACCGCTGCTGTCGCGCGTGTCCAAGCCCGTGCAGTACGTGGGTGGGGAACTCAACGCGACGCTGAAGGAGTGGGACGACACCGCCGTCCGGTGGTGCTTGATGTACCCCGACGCCTACGAGGTCGGGCTGCCCAACCAAGGCGTCCAGATCCTCTACGAGATCCTCAACGAGCAGCCGGACGTGCTGGCCGAGCGCACCTACTCGGTGTGGCCGGACCTCGAAGAGCTGATGCGCGAGCACGGCATCCCGCAGTTCACCGTGGACGCGCACCGCCCGGTCGGTGCCTTCGACGTGCTCGGCGTCAGCTTCGCCACCGAGCTGGGCTACACGAACCTGCTCAGCGCGCTCGACCTGGCCGGGATCCCGCTGCACGCCACTGACCGCACCGACGACCACCCGATCGTGCTCGCCGGTGGGCACGCGGCGTTCAACCCCGAGCCGATCGCCGACTTCCTGGACGCGGCCGTGCTCGGCGACGGCGAGGAAGCCGTCCTGGAGATCACCGACGCGATCCGCCGCTGGAAGGCGGAGGGGCAGCCGGGCGGCCGCGACGAGCTGCTGCTGCGGCTGGCCGAGTCGGGCGGTGTGTACGTGCCGAAGTTCTACGACGTCAGCTACCGCGAGGACGGCACGATCGACCAGGTGGTGCCCAACCACGAGCGCGTGCCGTACCGGGTGTTCAAGCGCACCACGATGGAGCTCGACGACTGGCCGTACCCGAAGAAGCCGCTGGTGCCGCTGGCCGAGAGCGTGCACGAGCGGATGAGCGTGGAGATCTTCCGCGGCTGCACCCGCGGCTGCCGGTTCTGCCAGGCCGGGATGATCACCCGCCCGGTGCGCGAGCGGTCCATCGAGGGCATCGGCGAGATGGTGCAGCGCGGCCTGGAGGCCACCGGGTTCGAGGAGGTCGGCCTGCTGTCGCTGAGCTCGGCCGACCACTCCGAGATCGCCGAGATCACCAAGGGGCTGGCCGACCGCTACGAGGGCACCAACACCGGCCTGTCGCTGCCGTCCACCCGGGTGGACGCGTTCAACATCGACCTGGCCAACGAGCTGTCCCGCAACGGCCGCCGCTCCGGGCTGACCTTCGCGCCGGAGGGCGGCAGCGAGCGGATCCGCCGGGTGATCAACAAGATGGTGTCGGAGGAGGACCTCATCCGCACCGTCTCGGCGGCCTTCGCCAACGGCTGGCGGCAGGTCAAGCTGTACTTCATGTGCGGTCTGCCCACCGAGACCGACGAGGACGTGCTGCAGATCGCCGACATGGCCAAGGAGGTCATCCGCGTCGGCCGCGAGGTCTCCGGGCGCAAGGACATCCGCTGCACGATCTCCATCGGCGGGTTCGTGCCCAAGCCGCACACCCCGTTCCAGTGGGTGTCCCAGGCCGACCCGGACACCATCGACTCGCGGCTGCGCAAGCTGCGCGAGGCGGTCAACTCCGACCGCAGCCTCGGCCGCAACATCGGCATGCGCTACCACGACGGCAAGCCGTCCATGATCGAGGGCCTGCTGTCCCGCGGTGACCGCCGGGTCGGCCGGGTCATCGAGCGGGTGTGGCGCGAGGGCGGCCGGTTCGACGGCTGGAACGAGCACTTCTCCTACGAGCGGTGGGTGTCCTGCGCGGCGGCCGAGCTGGAGCCGCTGGGGGTGGACATGGACTGGTTCACCACCCGGGAGCGGACCGAGCACGAGGTGCTGCCCTGGGACCACCTCGACTCCGGTCTGGACAAGGAGTGGCTGTGGGCGGACTGGCAGGACGCGCTGGACGCCCGCGAGCAGGACGACTGCCGGTGGACCCCGTGCTTCGACTGCGGGGTGTGCCCGACCATGGGCACCGACATCGAGGTCGGTCCGTCGGGGCGCACGCTGCTGCCCATCTCGCCGGTCGGACAGGGTTCCCCGGTCCGCAACCCGGCCTTCCACCAGCCCTGACAGCGCTGGTCAGAGCCCCCGGCTCGGGGTGCCCGGCGGTTCCGCCGGACCGGCGGGCACCCGGGTCGGGGCTCGGTGGGAGACGTTCGCCGCGGCACTGCCCCGGCACGGAATTTTGGCCCGCAGGTGTTGTCACGCTGCGGTTGAGCGAGCAAGCATCGGCATCGGGGCGGTCGGCGGACCGCCGATGACGATCATGGTCGGGAGGGCATCCTGAGTCGGCGAGATCACCCGAATCCCTCGGCTGCACCGGTGCAGAAGCTGCGGCTCCGCTACGCCAAGCGCGGGCGGCTGCGGTTCACCTCGCACCGGGACGTCGCGCGCGCCTTCGAGCGCGCCCTGCGGCGGGCCGGGGTACCGATGGCGTATTCCCAGGGCTTCAGCCCGCACCCGAAGGTGTCCTGGGCGGGCGCGGTGCCCACCGGGGTGTCCAGCGAGGCCGAGTACGTGGAGCTCCAGCTCGTGGAGCGCGTCGACCCCGACGTGCTGCGCGCCGAGCTCGACGCCGCGCTGCCCGACGGGCTCGACGTGCTCGCAGCGGTCGAGGCGCGGCCGGGCGCGCTCGCGGACCGGCTCGAGGTGAGCCGGTGGCGGATCGACCTGCCCGGCACCGACGTGGACGAGCTGCGCTCCGCCGTGGAGAAGCTCATGGCGGCGGACAGCGTGCCGGTGGAGCGGATGACCAAGGACGGTCGGCGCACCCTCGACGCGCGTGCGGCGCTGCTCAGCGCAGAAGTGCACGACGCCCACCAGCTGGTCGCGCAGAGTGATCAAAAAAGTGCTCTGACCGCCCGGGTGGACGATTGGCCGAAGGCCTCTGGACCGTATGGGATACTTGTAACGGTCGTGCGGCAGACAACACCGGTCGTACGACCCGACGACGTACTGAGCGCCCTGCGTGTCGTCGCCGGTCTGGCACCGTCGGCCGCCGCGAGCGCGACCCGGCTGGAACAAGGTCGGCTCGACGACGGTGGCGGCATCGCCGACCCGTTGGCCCAGGACTCAGGCGCCGACCGGAGTCCGGCGGGGGAGACCGCAGCCGGGTGACGATCGGCGCGGACGTCGCCGACCCGCCGTGTGACTCCCCGGCCTCAAGGGCCCGGGGCGGAGGGACCACCAGAATTGCCGCCGCCCGCGGGCGACGGAGACCGAAGAACGCACATGCCTCTGTGCGGCCGCGTCCACCGGACGCGCCCGGGGGCGGAGGAGCTGGATGTTGAACACGGACACGCCCGCTGGGAGCGCCAGCGGGCAATCGCCCACACCTACCGGAGCAGAGCAGGGCACCATCGAGCTGCCCGCCAAGCTCCGCGTGCACGCGTTGGCCAAGCTGCTGGGCTCCAGCAGCCGGGAGGTCATCAACACGCTGGAGTCGATCGGCGAATCGGTTCGCAGCGCCCAGTCGAACATCACCCGGGAGGTGGCGCTGCGGGTCGTGCAGGCCATGAACCCGGACCTGCTGGCCGAGTCGGAGGCCTCGGCCGACGGTGAGCAGGCCGAGGGGGAGCAGGCCGAGTCCGCCCAGCCGGAGCAGACCGGGTCGGCGCAGCCGGAGGCCGCGGCCGAGAAGCCGACCCCGGCCGTGCCCACGCCGCAGTTCGCGCCGGCCAGCCCGAGCCCCGAGCCGGAACCGACGACGCCGACGAGCGGCGCGCAGGCCGGGCTGACGCCGGTCTTCGCCGCGCCGGAGGCCATGTTCCTGGCCCCGACGCCGCAGGAGCCCAAGCCCGAGCCGGAGCCCGCTGCGGCGGAGGAGCCGACCGAGACCGAGTCCGAGGCCCCGGCCGAGGCGACCGGGAGCGAGGAGGAGTCCGGGAGCTCGGGCTCCGGTCGCCGTCGCCGTCGGCGCGGGCGCCGGGGACGTGGCCGCGGGCGCGGCGCGGACGCCGAGTCCAGCAACGAGGGTGGTGAGTCGGAGACCACCGACACCGCCACCACCACCGAGGCCACCGGGACGACCGAGGCCACCGAGCAGCCCGCCGAGGAGGCCGCCGAGCAGCAGGAACAGCCGGCCGCCGAGTCCTCCAGCGGTGAGGGCGCGACCACGTCCACCCGGCGTCGTCGCCGCCGTCGTCGTCGCAAGGGTTCCGCCGACGACGACTCGGCCACCCGCGAGGACGATCCGCCGAACACCGTCGTGCACGTCCGCGAGCCGGCCCCCGAGACCCGGCAGGACAGCAGCGACGACGAGGTCCGCGCGGTCAAGGGCTCGACCCGCCTGGAGGCCAAGCGGCAGCGCCGCCGGGACGGCCGCGAGGCCGGCCGCCGCCGCGCCCCGGTGCTGTCGGAGTCGGAGTTCCTGGCCCGCCGCGAGTCGGTCGACCGCAAGATGGTGGTCCGGCAGAACGGCGACCAGACGCAGATCGCCGTGCTCGAGGACAACGTCCTCGTCGAGAACTTCGTGACCTCGTCCGGCTCCGGCTCGCTGGTCGGCAACGTCTACCTGGGCCGCGTGCAGAACGTGCTGCCCAGCATGGAGGCCGCCTTCGTCGACATCGGCCGCGGCCGCAACGCGGTGCTCTACGCCGGTGAGGTCGACTGGGACGCCGCCGGGCTGGCCGGCAAGGCCCGCCGCATCGAGCAGGCGCTGCAGACCGGTGACAGCGTGCTGGTGCAGGTCACCAAGGACCCGGTCGGTCACAAGGGCGCGCGGCTGACCACCCAGATCAGCCTGCCGGGTCGCTTCCTGGTGTACGTGCCGGGCGGCGGCGCCACCGGCATCAGCCGCAAGCTGCCGGACACCGAGCGCAAGCGGCTCAAGGAGATCCTCAAGCGGATCGTCCCGGACAACGCCGGGGTGATCATCCGCACCGCGTCGGAGGGCACCAGCGAAGAGGCGCTGGACCGCGACGTGCGGCGGCTCCAGGCGCAGTGGGAGGTCATCAAGGAGAAGGCCGAGGCTCCCGGCGCCCAGGCCCCGCAGCTGCTCTACGAGGAGCCGGACCTGCTGATCAAGGTCGTGCGCGACCTGTTCACCGAGGACTTCTCGCAGCTGACGGTCCAGGGCGACGAGGCCTGGGACACCATCGAGGCCTACGTCCAGCACGTCGCGCCCGACCTGGCCCCGCGGCTGGTCAAGCACGTCGGCAAGAACGACGTGTTCACCGAGCAGCGGATCAACGAGCAGATCGCCAAGGCGCTGGACCGCAAGGTCTGGCTGCCCTCCGGTGGCTACCTGGTGATCGACCGCACCGAGGCCATGACGGTCATCGACGTCAACACCGGCAAGTTCACCGGCTCGGGCGGCAACCTCGAGGAGACGGTCACCCGGAACAACCTGGAAGCGGCGGAGGAGATCGTCCGCCAGCTCCGGTTGCGGGACATCGGCGGCATCATCGTCATCGACTTCATCGACATGGTGCTGGAGTCCAACCGCGACCTGGTGCTGCGTCGCCTCACCGAGTGCCTGGGCCGGGACCGCACCCGCCACCAGGTCGCCGAGGTGACCTCGCTGGGCCTGGTGCAGATGACCCGCAAGCGGGTCGGCACCGGCCTGCTCGAGGCCTACAGCACCACCTGCGAGCACTGCCGCGGCCGTGGTCTGCTCGTGTCCACCGAGCCGATCCACCACCCGAACGGCGGCCACGGTGGGGGCAACGGCTCCCGCCGCAACCGCAACCGCGGCAAGCAGCACGACACCGAGCAGGCCGGCGAGGCCAAGGCGGAGTCGGCGAAGGCCGCGGAGAAGACCGAGTCGGCGAAGGCCGAGGTGGCCAAGGTCGCGGAGGCGGCGAAGGCGGCCGAGGCGAAGGCGGCCGCTGGGGAGTCCGAGGCGCAGTCGGCCAAGGCCGCCAAGCCCGAGCGGGCGAAGGCCGCGCAGCAGAAGCCGGAGCGGGCGAAGGCCGCGCAGCCTGAGTCGGAGAAGCCGAAGGCCGAGGCGGAGAAGCCGAAGGCCACGGAGCCCGAGCAGGCGAAGGTCGAGGCCGAGCAGCCGAAGGCCGAAGCCGCGAAGACCGAGCAGCCGAAGGCCGCGGAGCCGAAGGCCGAGCAGACCGAGACCGAGCAGCCGAAGGCCGAGCAGCCCCAGCAGCCGAAGCCGGAGGAGGCGAAGCCCGAGGCGGCGACGCAGGCCGAGCGGCCGGAGGTCGTCGCGACCCCGCAGCCGGCGGCCGCGCCGGAGCCGCGGAACGCGGTGGAGGTGGCGCCGAGCGCGAACGGTCGGCGGCGGAAGGCGACCCGCGCCGCGGGCAGCGCCGGGGCCCCGGTCGCGCCCCTGGTGATCGAGAAGCCCGCCGCTCCGGCGCAGGTGAACGACACCTCGCTGCCCGACGTCGCCCCGGCCGCTCCGGTCCGCCGGGCGGGCCGCCGGGCCGCGTCGCGCCCCGCTGGTCCGCCCGTCGAGAGCTGACCCAGCAGCTCCCCACCGAGGGCCGGTCCGTTCCCGAACGGACCGGCCCTCGGCGTTTTCCGGCCCGTCCCCGAGCAGAGCAGGACGGCAGGTCGTCGCCGGGTTTGCTCAACCGTGCTAGGTTTTGCTCATGCGAGCAAATACCAGCTCGGGTGAGCAAGGCAGGTCGTTCACCGAACGGGGCAGGCGGGCGCAGATCGTCGCGGCGGCCATCGACACGATCGTCGAGCTCGGCTACCCGCGCGCGTCCTTCGGGCAGATCGCCCAGCGCGCCGGGCTGAGCAGCACGGGCATGATCTCCTACCACTTCACGAACAAGGCCGAGCTGATGCGGCAGGTCGTCACCGACGTCCACGCGGCGGCCGAGGCGCTGGTGGGGCCGCGCATCGACGCCGCCGACACGGCGCGCGGCCGGCTCCGCGCGTTCATCGAAGCGAGCATCGACTTCTACCGCACCCACCACCACCAGCTCCGCGCGCTCACGGAGATCCTCATCAACGAGCGCGGCGACGACCCGGTGCTGCCGCACCGGCGTGACGTCGAAGCCCTCGCCGAGCTGTTCCGCGCCGGGCAGCGAGCGGGGGAGTTCCGGGACTTCGACCCGCACGTCATGGCGGTGGCGCTGCGCCACGCGCTGGACGGCGTCGCCCTGCGGCTCGGCGCGGAGACCGACACCGACACGGAGCTCTACGCCCGTGAACTCGTGACCACGTTCGACCTCGCCACCCGAGCCTCCCAGGAGCAGCCATGACGAACACCCCGGAGACCACGCCGCGAGGTACCGCAGGACGCGGGACCGAAGAGGTCGTCGAACTCGACACGGGCCGCGTGCGCGGCCTGGTCTTCGACGAGCACCGGCTCTTCCAGGGCATCCCCTACGCCGCGCCACCCGTCGGCGAGCTGCGCTGGCGCGCGCCGCAGCCGGTCGAGCCGTGGGCGGGGGTGCGGGACGCGACCGAGCCGGGCAGCCCGTGCCCGCAGCTGCCGCAGCCCTTCGCGGCAATGGCCAGCGGCGACGAGGACTGCCTCTCCCTCAACGTCACCGCGCCGCGGGCCGGCGGGCCCAAGCCGGTCATGGTGTGGCTGCACGGCGGTGGCGGCACCAACGGCGAGGGCGCGGTCTTCAACCCGCGTCGCCTGGTGGTCGCCGAGGACGTCGTGGTGGTGACCGCGAACTACCGGCTGGGCATCTTCGGCGGCTTCGGCTACCCGGGTCTGCCGGGCGGGGCGTTCGGGATCGCCGACCAGCAGGCGGTGCTGCGCTGGGTGCAGCGCAACATCGCGGCCTTCGGCGGCGACCCGGACAACGTGACCCTGTTCGGCGAGTCCTACGGCGGGCTCAGCGTCAGCGCGCACCTGGTGGCCCCGGGGTCGGCGGGCCTGTTCCACCGGGCGATCGTGCAGAGCGGGTTCCCGCTGATGCGCGCCCCGGCCAACACCTTCGTGCCCGGCTCGCCGGCCATGCCGTCGATGTGGCTGTCCGCCGCGGAGCTCGAGGGACTGGCGGAGCACCTGGTCGCCGAGCGCGGCTGGGTGCGCGCGGGTGCGGGCAGCGCGGTCGACCAGCTGCGCGCCCTCCCGGTCGACGAGCTGCTCACCCTGACCTCGGTCTTCGCCCGGCCGGCGTTCGGCAACGACGTGCTGCCCGAGTCCCCGGCCGAGGCGCTGCGGGCCGGGCGCTTCCACCGCGTCCCGGTGCTCGTCGGCGGCACCCGGGACGAGGCCCGGCTGTTCACCGGCATGTTCTTCGACGGCGTCGGTCAGCCGGTCACCGAGGAGCGCTACGGCGCGCTGCTGGCCGAGAGCTTCGGCGACGCGGCCGACGAGATCGCGCGCGAGTACCCGGTGGGCGCCCACCCGTCGCCGAGCGTGGCGTGGTCGACGGTGCTCGACGACGCGGCCTGGGCGCGGTCGGTGTGGGACCTCGGGCACGCCCTGGCCGCGCACACCCCGACCTACGTCTACGAGTTCGCCGACCGCGACGCCCCCGCGGTCGTGCCGTTCCCGGAGGGGTTCCCGCCGGGCGCCCACCACGCGGCCGAACTGCCGTACCAGTTCGACATGGGCGCGCCAGGGCCGCTGTCCGCGGAGCAGTGGCGGCTGGCGGCCACGATGAACCGCTGCTGGGCCGCCTTCGCGCGCGACGGCGAGCCCGGCGGGCCCGGGCTCGTGGACTGGCCGCGCTTCACGGCCGACGACCCGCACGTCCAGTCGCTGCGCCCGGAGCGGATCGGGCGGGTCGACTTCGCCGCCGAGCACCGCCTGGAGTTCTGGGCCGGGAGATGAGGCAGCAGGTCCAGCTGGTGCTCGTCGACGCCGGCCTGCCGATCGCGCTGTACTACGGGCTGCGCCTGCTGGGGTGCGACCCGCTGGCGGCGCTGCTGGTCAGTGCGGTCGTCCCGGCGGTGCGGCTGCTGCACGGGCTGCTGGTGCGCCGCCGGGTCGAGCCGTTCGCGGCGTTCGTGCTGGTCGTCGTCGCGCTGAGCGTCGCGACGTCGTTCGTCACCGGCAGCCCGCGCGTGCTGCTGGCCAAGGACGCGTGGCTGGTGGCGGCCTGCGGGGTGGGGGCGCTGCTCACGCTGCTGGGCAGACCGGTCGTGTTCACCCTCGGCCGGGTGCTCGCGGTCCGGTCCGGGTGGCACGACGACTGGGACCGGCAGTGGGCGGAGTCGGCGGCGTTCCGCCGCGTGTGGCGGGTGCTGACCGTGCTCTGGGGCGTGGTGCTGCTCGCCGAGGCCGGCGTGAAGGTGCTGCTGGCGTTCACGCTGCCGATCGACCTGGTGCCGGTGCTGTCGACGGTGCAGTGGCTCGTGGTGCTGGTCCTGCTGCAGGTGGTCACCCAGCTCTACCTGCGCCGACCCGCGGTCCGCGCGGTGGTCGACGGCACCGGCCGGAGCTGAGGGGCGCGTCCCGCCAGGGGGTGGGACGCGCCCCGCTCGGTCAGTTCTGCTCCGGCGTGTCGAAGGTGGGGATGTCGGTGCGGTCGTCAGAGCTGGGCACGTCGTTCGGCAGCTGCACCGCCTGGGTCAGCGGGCCTGGCGACCAGGTGCCCCAGTGGGTCTCCCGGTGGACCTCCAACGCCGCCTCCGCGGGGAGCGCGTCCACGCCGTAGGGGTCCACCACGTAGAGCGAACCCCAGTCCTGCTGCGGGTCGCCGCGCAGGTAGGTCGGCAGGACCCGGACGCTCGACGCCACCTTGAGCCAGCCGAACGGGCCGCCCGCGTCCGGCGACGACCAGCCCTCGCCGATGTCCCGCACCAGCTCACCGGCGGACACCCGGAAGCGCGGCATCTCGGCGATGCCGTTGTAGAGCCCGGAGATCCGCAGGCACGGGTGCACCAGCGCGGCGGGCCACTCCACGAACGTCGGGGCGTCGCCGACGAGCTCGGTCATGCTGGTCAGCTTCGGCACGCGCGGCGCGGTCACCGCCACCCAGCCCTCCGCGCCGAGCGACTGGTCGACCACGACCACGCGCATCTTCGTGGCGCCCTCGGCCTCGGCGCCCAGCGTGTACCGGTGGTCGCGCCAGCCCGGCGGTGGGCCCTGCTCGACGGCGTAGCGGCCGGTGATCTGGAAGCCCCGGGCGGTGTCCCGGCCGAACTCCAGCACCACCGAGTTCGCCCCGGTCTCCGCGCCGGCCAGGCTCACCACCACCGGCACCTCGCCGCGCAGCGCCTCCTCCGGCAGGTCGTACCAGGGGGTGCGCAGCTCGCCGGTGCCGAGCCCGGCCTCGTCGTAGCTGCCCCACGCCGGGGCGTCGTCCCCGCCGAACTGGTGCGGCGGCTTCCAGTTCGGCTCCTCCGGGGTGAGGCCGTTGTTGGACGGGACGCCGGGCCGGGAGAAACCGGTCTCCTTCGGCTGCAGGTACTGGTCGGCGGTCTCGTGACCGTCCAGCCGCTTCGGCGGGACGGGCAGCGACTCGTCCCGCGCCGGCGCGGCCACCGTCGGCTGCTCGGCCGAGACCGGCAGCACGCTCGCCCGCGGATCGGTCTCCACGTCGATGTAGTCGGACAGCCCGCAGCTGGACCCGGACAGCTGCTTGATGTTGTCCACGCCCAGGTTGTAGGTGCCCTCCTGCTTGTGGATGGCCTTGCCGAAGGCCGCCAGCTCGCCGAGCACCAGCAGGGCGCACAGCACCGACAGCGGCGCGGTGCCCAGCCGCAGCGCCCGGCTCCGCTTCTCCGTGTTCCAGCTCTCGTCGACGACCTTCGGGTTGTTCTCGTCGATGCGCAGGTGCTCGATGAGCGCGATGACGCCCGCGACCGCGGCGAAGACCAGGATCAGGGTGCTGAAGTTGTACCCGCGGAACGACGGTGGCTTGTCGAACCACGGGATGCCCCAGCCGGAGACGTACCACCAGGCGTTGGGGCCGGTGGCGGCGAACGCCAGGATCACCATCAGCCCGGCCACGAACGCCGCCCGGTTGCGCCGCGAGCGCAGCACCGTGGTGCTGGTGGCCAGCGCGGTCAGCGCGGCCAGCGCACCGCCGAAGGCGGCGAAGATGCCGAAGTGGTGGGTGTGCTTGGTGGGCGTCAGCGCCAGCACGCCGAAGCACATCGCGACGACCGCCAGCAGCCGCCGGCTCGGACCCAGCGCCGCGCCGCGGATGCGGTTGCGGCGCAGCAGCACGACCGCGCAGGTCACCAGGCACAGGACCACCAGCAGCACCGGGAACCGCCGGGTCAGCGACCCGTCCGGGCTCTGGCTGAACAGCAGGCTGTAGCGGCTGAGCTCCTCGTACCACCGGCCGTTGGGGCCGAAGGTGGTCTTGAGCTCCATCGAGTCCAGCACCGACCGGAAGGTCTGGTCGGAGAAGACCAGCGTGAGGATGACGAACCCGGACGCCGAGATCGGGGCCAGCACCGGCAGCCAGCCGAACTCGTGGGCGCGCTTGCGCACCAGCCGGTACAGCGGCTTGAACGAGGCGACGTAGGGCAGCACGGCGACCAGGCCGTGCGGGTTGACGCCCACCGACAGCGCCGCGCCGACCAGGCCCAGGGCCGCGGGCATCAGCCGCCCGGTCCCGACGGCGCGCTCCACCGCGCACAGCGCCAGCAGGGAGAACAGCACCACGACCGGTTCGGCGCGCAGCCCGTTGTCGTAGGGCAGCCAGAAGGCCAGGAACACCGCGGCCGCGGCCCAGCCGGCGGCGTGGGAGCGCCGCACCTGCTGGCCGAGCCGGGGCAGCACCTCGCGGCTGATCAGCAGCCAGGACACCACGCCCATGAGCAGCGCGGGCAGCCGCACCCACGGCGTCGCCGTGGACACCTGCACCCACAGCGCGTACACCTCGTAGAACCAGCCGAACGGCGACTCGGGGTTGGCGAACCAGCGGTAGTAGTTGCTGACGTACCCGGCGCTCTCCTCCGAGCGCACCATGCTGAGGACGTAGCCGTCGTCGGAGGTCATCGCCCCGATCAGCCACCAGACGCCCAGCGTCAGGTACACCGCGCCGTCGCGCAGCGTCGGCTTCCACCAGCCGGCCGGGGCCAGGCGCGGCGGTCGCCGCCCGGCGCGCACGTCCAGCCGCCGCAGGCACACCACGGAGCCGACGAACGCCGCGACGGTCAGCGCGATCACGACGACCTTGAGCACCGTGGGCTCGGTGCTGAACCGGTTGTCCACGCGGGCCTCGAAGGACAACCCGCGGACGTCGTCGACCGCGTTGTCGAGGTCGGAGTAGATGCCGGTGAGCTGGGGCCGCTGGTCACCGGTGACGTGCGCCCACCGCTCGCCGCCGATGGTGGCGGTGGTGCCCGCGCCGTCGGCGCGCAGCGCGATGGTGCAGTCGCCGGGCGGCAGGTCGACCGTGCTGACCTGCTGACCCTTGGTGAACAGCGAGACCTGGCCGTTGTCGACCTGCAGCACGAGGCCGGTCAGCTTGCCGAAGTCCGAGGACGGCGGGTTGGTGCTCAGCAGCATGCCCGGTCCGTCGGTGCGCTCGTCGAGGCTCCGCACGGACGCGCAGGGCACCTCCGCGTCCAGCCACACCGGGGAGTAGGCGACCAGCGGCGCGGAGACCGATCTGGTCCCCTCCGCGGTCGGCCACTTCAACGTGCTGACGTCGTGTTCGACCGGCAGGAACGGGATCAGCAGGGCGAGCACCGTTCCCACGGTTCCGAGGATCGCGGCAGACAGCCGAAGTCGCTTCGCCGAGTGCACGCGCTGCACCTTACGGGGGTGCGGTGGCCCGCGGATGAGCGCACCCCCGGGCGCGGGCGCGCCGTTACCGCCTGGTCGCCGGGCTGTGACCCCGCAGTAGTTGATCTTCACTCGAAGATCGGGTGAGGGGGCGACGACGGGCCGCGCGGCCGTCCGGCGCTAGGCGGCGGAGCGGGTGACCGGGGTCTGGTCGGACACCAGGACCTCGACGTCGCGCTCCCGGCCGGTGCGGTGCAGCACGAGCTCGGCGAGCAGCCCCACCGAGACCATCTGCACCGCGAAGACCTCCAGCAGGATGCCGAGGGTCAGCAGCGGCCGGGTCCCGATCGGCTGGTCGGTGAACACCCACACGCCGGTCAGGTACAGCAGGATGAGCGTGCCGATCGTCCCGGCCAGCATCCCCAGCCCGCCGAACAGGTGCGCCGGGCGCCGCCCGTAGCGGGTCAGCGTGACCACCGTGAGCAGGTCCAGCGCTCCGCGCAGGTAGCGCTCCAGGCCGTACTTGGACGTGCCGTGCAGGCGCGGCCGGTGGTGCACGGCCAGCTCGGAGACCCGGTAGCCCAGCTGGTGCGCCAGCGCCGGGATGTAGCGGTGCAGCTCCCCGTACAGCGGGACCCGCCGGTAGATCTCGGTCCGCGCGGCCTTGAGCCCGCAGTTGTGGTCGGACAGCTTCAGGCCGGTGATCAGCCCGGTGAACCAGTTGAACACCTTCGACGGCAGCCGCTTGCCCAGCGGGTCCTGCCGGTTCGCCTTGTGCCCGCTGACCAGGTCGGCCCCGGAGTCCAGCTCGGCCAGCAGCCGGGGGATCTCGGCGGGGTCGTCCTGCAGGTCGGCGTCCAGCGTGACCAGCAGCTCGCCGCGGGCCTCGGCGACCCCGGCGGCCAGCGCCGCCGCCTTGCCGAAGTTGCGGCGCAGGCGGATGCCGCGGATCCGCGGGTCCCGGGCGGCGTGCTCGGTGATCACCTGCCAGCTGTCGTCGGTGCTGCCGTCGTCGACGACCAGCAGCTCCCAGCTGCGTTCCTGCTGCTCCATGGCCTCGCTGATCTCGGCGAACAGCCGGGGCAAGTTGTCCCGCTCGTTCTTCGCCGGGGTCAGCAGCGACACTTCGGGTGACGTCATGACACGACCTGCGGGCTTTCGGTGAGGGGCCGGATCCACCAGCCGTCGGGGAAGTGGAAGGCGACGCGCAGCGGGCCCGGCTGGGCCGGGGCGACCGCTTCGAAGCCGAGACCGATCTCGATGCCCGGCGTCTGCGCTTCGGCGTCCGAGCGCGGGATGTCCACGACACCGCCGCCGACGACCGTGCCGCTCTGGTCGAGCACGGCGACGCAGCGGGCGCGCTCGATGCCCGAGATGGCCCAGCCCTCGAGCATCCGCGCCCCGCCGTGCACCTGGTCGGTCTCCACGTTGAGGATCACGTCCCGACCGTCCGGGCGGGGTTCACGGAACACGCCGTCGCTGGGCGTGCGCCAGGTCGCGGTGCTGACCCGGTCGCCGATCTCCAGGCCGTCCGGGCAGCCGAGGCTGAACTCGGGCGAGAACGGGTAGTGGCCCAGCGCCTTCAGCCGCGGCAGCAGGCGCTCCGGTTCCGGGAACCGGTCGGCGAAGGCGTCCGGGTGCTCGATGCGCGCCGCGATGGCCAGCAGCTCCTGGTTCGGGGCGTCGGCGCGGACGCTCTGCGCCATCGGCGCGCCGAGCGCGACGGTGGCCAGCACGGTGCCGCCGACGATGACGGTGCGCAGCTTCGGCAGCTTCGGCCAGGCGACCACGATCACCAGCAGTGCGATCCACAGCGCCGCGGTCATGCTGTTGTACCGGCTCTGCAGCCCGGCCGACTCGCCGAACGCGGCGCGCGAACCGGAGATCATCACCGCGCACCCGACGGCGTAGAGCGCCAGGCCCCACCAGGGCGCCGCGCTGCGCCGCTGCTCCGGCGTCTGCTGCGCGTGCGCCACCAGCGCCGCCAGCCCGGCCACCCCCGCGATGAGCGCGATCGCGGGTTCGGTCCCGGTCCACACCATGCCGAGCATGCTCAGCCCGGCCAGCAGGGCCTGCGCCGGGTCGTCGGTGGGTGAGGAGCCCCCGCCGCCCTGCGGACCGCGCAGCACCAGCCAGGTCAGCACCACGACGGCCCCGACCACCAGCGGCGTCGCCACCCACCGGCGCCGGTCGCCGCGCAGCCACGCCACCAGGGCCAGCGCCGGCCACACCGCGAACGAGGTGCCGTAGCTGATCGACGCCAGCAGGCCGAAGGCGACCGCCCACAGCCGGTGCCCGCGCTGCACCGCCAGCAGGGCCGCGAGCACCAGCGCCAGCGCCAGCAGCCAGGACGCCCCGCTCATCGAGCGGACGTAGTTGTGGATGCCGTGCGGGTTGAACACCAGCGTCGAGCTGGCCGCCACCAGGCCGGCCCGCTGCCAGCGGTTCAGCGACCGGGGCAGCATCGCCCAGACCAGCAGCACGCTGACCACGCCGAAGGCGATGATCAGCAGGCCCAGCGGTTGGTTGAGGCCGTTGCCGTAGCGGGCGCTGAGCCAGAACAGCAGGCTGGGCAGCACGAACGGGTGCTCGTTGCGGAACCCGAGGAGCGCTTCCGGCCGCAGCGTGCCGTCGTCGTTGGTGATGTCGAGCAGCACCCACCAGTAGTCGTAGAAGTGCATCTGCGGGTAGCGCAGCACTTCGCGGAGCATCATCAGCGGCGGCACGATCGCCGACAGCCCGAGCAGCAGCGGTCCGTAGCGGTGCAGCGGACTCGGGCGCGGGGGATCCCCGGAGGTGGTGCGCTCGTCCCGCTCGGTCCCCGGTGCGATGTCAGTCACGAGGTGGTCCCCAGATCGAGTAGAACGGCGACTCACCGTAGCAAGCGACCGGGGTGCCGGGGACCTCCTTCCGGCAAGATGTGTGCTTGACCGCGTTCGGCGGGACGGCCTAGCCTGGCGCGGCTCGCCCGTCGTGACTGCCAGCGGCTGCGCGCCTCGCAGCGCGCCGCCCCCCGGCTGACCGGGTCCTGGGGTGCGGTCTGTATGATGAGTGAGAACTTCTCGCCGCCGGACGGGCGGAGAGAATAAACGCTTGTTCCGGGTGGTGCTCCGCGCTGCCGGGACGGGAACCCCACCGAGACGCTGCACCGGCGGCGTGGTAGGAATCCTCGACTCTCCTGGGTCGAGGTGGACGTCCGCCACAGACCTGGTGAAAGTAGCGAAACCGAGCAGCAGGAGACTTCCGACTCATGTACGCGATCGTCAAGACCGGCGGCAAGCAGTACAAGGTGGCTGTCGGAGACGTCGTCGAGGTCGAGAAGCTCGAAGGCGAGCTGGGCTCCGAGGTCAGCCTCCCGGCACTGATGGTCGTCGATGGCAACGAGGTCACGACCGACGCCGACGCGCTGGCCAAGGTGTCGGTGACCGGCAAGCTGGTCGAGCAGACCAAGGGCCCCAAGATCCGCATCCACAAGTTCAAGAACAAGACCGGCTACCACAAGCGGCAGGGTCACCGCCAGAAGCTGACCCGCGTCGAGGTCACCGGCATCAACAAGTGAGGACCTGAGTAGTCATGGCACACAAGAAGGGCGCATCCAGCTCTCGGAACGGCCGCGACTCGAACCCGAAGTACCTCGGGGTGAAGCGCTACGGCGGCCAGGTCGTCAAGGCCGGTGAGATCCTGGTCCGGCAGCGGGGGACCAAGTTCCACCCGGGTCTGAACGTGGGCCGCGGCGGCGACGACACCCTGTTCGCGCTGTCCGCCGGCACCGTCGAGTTCGGACGTTACCGTGGCCGCAAGGCCGTCAGCGTGAAGCCGGTCGAGGCCTGATCCGGCTCTCGACGCTTGCACTTCCCGACGAGGGGCGGGTCCGGCTAGTCCGGCCCGCCCCTCGTCGCTGTTTTCCGGACCCGGTCCGCCGGTGCCGGGCCCGCCGCGTTCCGGCTGCCGGGACGCGGGGTGGCCCCGCTCCCGCGGACCTGGTCCCGCGTTCTCCCGCCGGGCCCGCCCCGGCCGATCGTCCTGGAGGCATTCGTGTCGCGGTTCGTTGACCGCGTGACCATCCACGTCGCGGCAGGCGATGGTGGGAATGGCTGCGCCTCGGTGCACCGGGAGAAGTTCAAGCCGCTGGGCGGTCCGGACGGCGGCAACGGGGGCAAGGGCGGCGACGTGCGGCTCGTCGTCGACCCGAACGTGCACACCCTGCTGGACTTCCACTACCGGCCCAACGCGCGCGCGGCCAACGGCAAGCCGGGCAGGGGCGCGATGCGCAACGGCGCCCAGGGCGAGGACCTGGTGCTGCCGGTGCCGGACGGCACCGTGGTGCTCACCGAGGACGGCGAGGTGCTGGCCGACCTGGTCGGCGCCGGCACCACGTTCGTGGCCGCCGCGGGCGGCCGCGGTGGCCTGGGCAACGCGGCGCTGGCCTCCAAGGCGCGCAAGGCCCCCGGTTTCGCCCTGCTCGGCGAGCCGGGCGAGCGGTGCGACCTGGTGCTGGAGCTGAAGTCGGTCGCCGACGTCGGCCTGGTCGGCTTCCCGTCGGCGGGCAAGTCCTCGCTCATCTCGGTGCTGTCCGCCGCCCGCCCGAAGATCGCGGACTACCCGTTCACCACGCTGGTGCCGAACCTGGGCGTGGTCACCGCGGGCGACACCGTGTTCACCGTGGCCGACGTGCCCGGTCTCATCCCGGGCGCCAGCGAGGGCCGCGGCCTCGGCCTCGACTTCCTGCGGCACATCGAGCGCTGCGCCGTGCTGGTGCACGTCGTCGACTGCGCCACCCTGGAGCCTGGCCGCGACCCGGTGTCCGATGTGGAGGCGCTGGAGAACGAGCTCGCGCAGTACACGCCGGCGCTGCAGGCGGAGCACGGCGGAGCGGACCTCGCGGAGCGCCCGCGCCTGGTCGTGCTCAACAAGGTGGACGTGCCGGAGGCCCGCGAGCTGGCCGAGCTGGTGCGCCCCGACTTCGAGGACCGCGGCTGGCCGGTGTTCGAGGTGTCCACCGCCTCCCGCGAGGGCCTGCGCGAGCTGAGCTTCGCGATGGCCGCCGAGGTGGAGCGCTACCGGGAGCAGCTGCCGCCGCCGGAACCGGCCCGCGTGGTGGTCCGGCCCACCGCGGTCGACGACGGCGGGTTCACCGTCGAGCCCGACCCGGAGGACGAGGACGCCTACGTGGTGCGCGGCGAGAAGCCCGAGCGCTGGGTGCGGCAGACGGACTTCAACAACAGCGAGGCGGTCGGCTACCTGGCCGACCGGCTGGCCAAGCTCGGTGTCGAGGAGGAGCTCGCCAAGCAGGGCGCACAGCCGGGCAGCCAGGTGACCATCGGCGGCGTGACCTTCGACTGGGAGCCGTCCACCCCGGCCGGTGTCGCCGGTGTGCTCGGCCGCCGCGGTACGGACCTGCGCCTCGAGCACGACGACCGGGTCACCGCCAGCGAGCGCAAGGCCGCGAAGAAGGCCCGCCGCAGCTCGCTGGACGAGTACGGCCAGTACGTGGAGAAGCCGCAGGAGGACGAGTGAGCGGCGTCAGCCGCGGTCGTCGCCTGCGAGGTGGTGAGGAGGACGGTCGGTGACCGAGGAGCTCTCGGCGACCAGGAAGGCGGTGGCGGCCGCGCAGCGGATCGTGGTGAAGGTCGGCTCCTCGTCGCTCACCACGACCGAGGGCGGTCTCGACCCGGAGCGGCTGTCCGCGCTGGTCGACTCGGTGGCCCGGCGCGTGGCGTCGGGGTGCCAGGTCGTGCTGGTGTCGTCGGGCGCGATCGCGGCGGGCCTCGCGCCGCTGGGGCTGCGGCGCCGGCCGCGGGACCTGGCCACCCAGCAGGCGGCCGCGAGCGTCGGCCAGCAGGCCCTCGCGCACGCCTACGCCGAGTCCTTCTCCCGCTACCAGCTGACCGTGGGGCAGGTGCTGCTGACCGCCGAGGACGTGATGCGGCGGGGCCACTACCGCAACGCCCAGCGCACCCTGCACCGGCTGCTGGGGCTGGGCGCGGTGCCGGTGGTCAACGAGAACGACACGGTGGCCACCACCGAGATCCGCTTCGGTGACAACGACCGGCTCGCCGCGCTCGTCTCGCACCTGGTGGGCGCCGACGCGCTGATCCTGCTGTCCGATGTGGACGCCCTGTACGACGGGGACCCGCGCCACGGCGGGGCTTCGGTGGTCCGCGAGGTCAACGGCGACGCGGACATGGTCGGCGTGCAGGCGGGCAGCACCGGTGCGTCCGGCCTCGGCACCGGCGGCATGGCCTCGAAGGTGGGGGCGGCCCGGGTCGCCTGCTCCTCGGGCATCCCGGTGCTGCTGACCTCGGCCGCGCTGGCCGAGCGGGCGCTGGGCCCGGCGGACGTGGGCACCGCCTTCGCCGCCACGGGCAGCCGGTTGTCGGCGCGCCGCTTCTGGCTCGCGCACGCCGCCGACTCCAACGGGCGGCTGTGGCTGGACGACGGCGCGGTCACGGCCGTGGTGGAGCGCCGCCGCTCCCTGCTGGCCGCGGGCATCACCTCGGTGGAGGGCGCCTTCGACGGCGGTGACGTGGTGGAACTGGTCGACCCGTCGGGCGTGGTGGTGGCCCGCGGCGTGGTCGCCTACGACGCCTCGGAGCTGCCGGAGCTCATCGGCCGCTCCACCCACGAGCTCCCGCCGGAGCAGCGCCGCGAGGTGGTCCACGCCGACGACCTGGTGCCCCTCCGCTGACCCCCGAGGCGCCCCGGGGGCCAGCGGCCGTGCGTCAGCGGAGCTCGGTGCCCCGGGTCTCCGGGAGGGTGCGGATCACGAAGAACGCGATCGCGGAAGCGATGGCGATGTACCAGAAGAACACCGTCGACAGCTCGTAGCGGGCCAGGGTCTGGATGACCAGCGGCGCCGTGCCGCCGAAGACCGCGACGGTGAGGTTGTACCAGGCGCCGATGCCCAGGCCGCGCAGCTCGGTGGGGAACAGCTCGGACATGATCGCCGGGGCGATCGAGGTCATCGCGGTGTAGAGCGCGATCCCGACGCAGAAGACCACCAACAGGTTGCCCAGGCCGGGACGCACCAGGCTGGACATCGGCACGATGAGCACCGCCGTGGCCGCCGACCACACCAGCAGCTGCGGCTTGCGGCCGAAGCGGTCCGACAGCGCACCGACCGGGTACTGCAGGGCGACGAACAGCGCGGTGGCGATGGACAGCGCCAGGAAGACGTCGGTGGCGTCGGCGTTCCGGTTGTTCACCGCGAACGGCGTCAGCGCGCTGAAGAACGTGTAGTAGCACAGCGTGGAGAGCATGCTGAAGCCCACCAGCTGCCCGACCGCCTTCGGGTGCCGCGTCAGCGTGGTCCACAGCGGGTTCTTCAGGGCCTTGGCCTTGGACTGGTTCTCCTCGAACTGCTCGGTCTCCTCCAGGGTCCGGCGCAGCCAGATGCCCAGCAGGCCGAGCACGCCGCCGATGAGGAACGGGATGCGCCAGCCGAACTCGGTGAGCTGCTGCTCGTCGAGCACCGCGGTCAGCAGGTAGCCCAGCAGCGACGCGACGAGCAGCGCGGTCCCGGTGGAGATGTAGAAGAACGCCGAGTACCGGCCGCGCTTGGCGGCGGGCGCGATCTCGGCGAGGTAGGCGGAGGCGTTGGACACCTCGCCGCCCAGCGAGAGGCCCTGGCTGACGCGGGCCAGCACCAGCAGCACCGCCGCCGCCCAGCCGATCGTCCCGTAGGTCGGCAGCACGCCGATCACCAGTGACCCGCCGGCCATCAGCGAGATGGTCAGCAGCATCGCGGTCTTGCGTCCGCGCAGGTCGGCGAACCGGCCGAGCAGCCAGCCGCCGAGCGGGCGGAAGAAGAACGCGAGCGCGAACGTGGCCAGGGTGTTGATCAGCGCGAGCTCGCCGGGGAAGAACGCGCTCGCGAAGTAGACGCTGAAGGCCGTGTAGACGGTCCAGTCGTACCACTCGATGGCGTTGCCGATGCTCGCTGCGACCAGGGTGCGCAGGGGCAGCCGGGATTCCCCGGTCGTCGCCGTGCCTTGGGACATCGCATCCTCCGGTGTCGTGGCAAGACGCCCGCGTCCAGGAGGCATGTCGATGCACTCCGGACCTCGAACGGGTGACGACACAGTACGGTCTGCGTCGCTCGTTCGGAAGGTCCGGATCCAGCGAGTGAGCAGGGACCGCGGTCCGTGACCGCGCCGCTCAGCCGGGGACGATCGGGGTGCCGGCCAGTTCGTGCGCGCCGCGGTTGCACTCCGGGCAGGTCGTCCACAGCCACGCCACGTCGGAGTTGTCCACAGTGATCTGCGCACCGCACAACGTCGCGATCCGGGTGTCGTCGGGGAAACCACCCTTCGGTCGCGGGTCTGTCGTGGCGTGCCGCTGACCTTCGCCCGGTTGCCAGCGGAACGGGTGTGGCATGAGCGATCACCGCCTGTCACGGGTCGACCCGAGGCGCGCCCCGGGAGTGCGTCGCGTCCTGGCAGCAGGGTGGCGGGGCGAGCGCGGGACCGCGGACGCGGCGGCCCGCGCGGTCGGGTCGCAGGTCGTCGCGGCGTCGTCCGGGGTCCGCATCTCGTGCTCCTGGTGGGTCGTTGTCGGACGTACCATTCTGCTGGTACGGAAACAGGGGGCCAATTACCTGAACAGGTAGTGGTTACCGCCGCGGGATTCTGTTTCGCTGACGTCCATGACCCGGACCACTGGCGGTACGCCGAAGGCCCGCGCGCTCGGCGCGGAGCTGCGCGAAGCCCGGCAAGCGGTCGGGCGGAGCCTGCGTGCGCTGGCACAGGAGCTCGACACCAACCACGTCAAGCTGATGCGGTACGAGACCGGGCGGTCCGTCCCGTCCCCGGACGTGGTGGCCGCCTTCGTGACCGCGTTGGGCCTCCCCGCTGCTGAACGTGACCGCCTCGTGGAGATGGCGCGGGACGCCGACGCGCCGAACTGGCTCACCGCGGACCGGGCCGGGGTGCGGCAGGAGCTGACCGCGCTCATCGAGTTCGAGCGCACCGCCACCCGCATCACCAACGTCGCCACCGGGTTGGTGCCGGGCCTGCTGCAGACCTCCGACTACGCGCGGGCGGTGATGCGCGGCAAACCCGTGGGCGAGGCGGAGAAGCTGGTGCTGATGCGGCTCGGCCGCCGGGAGGTGCTGGCCTCCCGTGACGCGCCGCACCTGACCGCGATCATCAGCGAGAACGCCCTCCGCGAGCCGATCGGCGGGTACGCCGTGATGGCCGAGCAGCTGCACAAGGTGGCGGAACTGGCGGAGTGGCCGAACATCGACGTGCGGGTGGTGCCCGCCGGCTGCACCCGCTGGCACCCCGGGCACGTCGGCCCGTTCGTGGTGTTCGAGTTCCCCAAAGCTCAGCCGATCGTGCACCTGGAGCACTACCGTTCGGCTGCTTTCCTCCACAACCCCGGAGTCGCGCGGGAATACCTGGACGCGATCACTACCCTGCTCTCGTTCGCGATGGACGACGCCGAGTCGATCGCGTTCATCACGAAGTGCGCGGACGAGATGGAGGCTCTCGCGTGATGACGGCACAGCCGGTGGGGTGGCGGAAGTCGAGCCGGTCGGCGCAGGAGACCGACTGCGTCGAGGTCGGTCGTTGCGGCGACGGTGCGGCGGTCCGCGACTCCAAGCACCGGGAGGGCGGGTACCTCACCGTCTCCGGGGCGCAGTGGCGGTCCTTCGTCGCCGGGGTCCGCGCCGGCCGGTTCGACGGCTGACGACCGCGGTGCCCTAGCTCGTGCTGGCGAGCGCGAAGGGCAGCACCTCGGGCGCGCCCGCCTTCCGGAGCAGGCGGCTGACCACCGTGATCGTCCACCCGGTGTCGGCGCAGTCGTCCACGAGCAGCACCGGACCGTCCACTGCGGACAGCTTCGCGGCGAGCTCCTCCGGGACCCGGAACTGCGACCACAGCGCGGCGACGCGCTGCGCGCTGTTGGTGGCGCGGCGCGGCGTGGTGCCCGGGTCGGTCAGCACCTCGCCGAGCAGCGGCAGCCGCCCGATGTGGGCGATCCGCGCGGCCAGGCTCCGCACCAGCCGCGGACGCGTGCGCGACCCGAGCGCGACCACGCCGACCGGACGCTGCGCCCAGTCCCACGCGGCCAGCACCTGGATCGCGGCCTGGAACAGGTCCTCCGGCAGCTCCTGGTCGGGGGCACCGCTGCCGAGCAGCTCGCGGAGCCGGTTGCCCCACCCGATGTCGGTGAGCCGCCCGATCGCCCGACCGGTGCTCGCCTGCTCGTCGGCGGGCAGCTTGCCGGACACCGGGACGCCCAGCGCGTCCATGCCGCTCGGCCACATCTTGCGCGGCGAGACCTCGACACCGGGGCGGCGCAGCCGCTGCTCCGCCTGCTGCACCGCCTGCTCGTCGACGTCGCTGGACCAGCGGGAGCCGGTGCAGTTGTCGCAGCGCCCGCACGGCTCGGCGTACGGGTCGTCGAGCTGGCGGCGCAGGAACTCCATGCGGCACGAGGACGTGCTGAGGTAGTCCAACATCGCCTGCTGCTCGGCCCTGCGCTCGGCCGCGATGCGCTGGTAGCGCTCCGCGTCGTAGTGCCAGGGCTCGCCGGTCGCCTCCCAGCCGCCCTTGACCCGGCGCACCGCGCCGTCGACGTCGAGCACCTTGAGCACCATCTCCAGCCGGCTGCGCCCGAGCTCGACGTGCGGTTCCAGCGCGGCCGTCGACAGCTTCCCGTGCTGCGCCAGCGCGTCCAGCACCGCGCGCACGGTGGCCTCGGGCGGGAACGCCAGCGAGGCGAAGTAGCTCCAGATGTCCCGGTCCTCCGCACCGGGCAGCAGCAGCACCTCGGCGCGCTGCACACCGCGCCCGGCGCGGCCGATCTGCTGGTAGTAGGCGATGGGGGAGGAGGGCGCCCCGAGGTGGACGACGAAGCCGAGGTCGGGCTTGTCGAAGCCCATGCCCAGCGCGGAGGTCGCCACCAGCGCCTTGACCCGGTTGTGCAGCAGGTCCGCCTCCGCCTGCTGCCGCTCGGCCGGGTCGGTGCGGCCCGAGTACGCGGCGACCTCGTAGCCCTGGTCGCGCAGGTGCGCGGCGACCTCCTCGGCGGCGGCCACGGTCAGCGTGTAGACGATGCCGGAGCCCGGCAGCTCCGCGAGGTGGCGGGCCAGCCAGCCCAGCCGGGCCTGCGCGCTCGGCAGCTGCACCACGCCGAGCCGCAGGCTCTCGCGGTCCAGGCTGCCCCGCAGCACCAGCGCCTCCTGCGGGCCGGTGTGCTCCCCGCCGACGCCGAGCTGGTCGGCGACGTCCTGCACGACCCGGTCGTTGGCGGTGGCCGTGGTGGCCAGCACCGGCACGCCCTCGGGCAGCTCGGTCAGCAGGGTGCGCAGCCGCCGGTAGTCCGGGCGGAAGTCGTGACCCCAGTCGGAGATGCAGTGCGCTTCGTCGACCACGAGCAGCCCGGCGTCCTGGGTGAGCGCGGGCAGGACGGTCTCCCGGAAGTCGGGGTTGTTCAGCCGCTCGGGGCTGACCAGCAGCACGTCCACCTCGCCCGCGGCGACCCGCTCCTCGATGTCGGCCCACTCCTCCGGGTTGGCCGAGTTGATCGTGGCGGCGTGCACCCCGGCCCCGGCGGCGGCCTCGACCTGGTTGCGCATCAGCGCCAGCAGCGGGGAGACGATGACCGTCGGGCCCTCGCCGAGCTCGCGCAGCAGCGCGGTGGCGATGAAGTAGACGGCCGACTTGCCCCAACCGGTCCGCTGCACGACCAGGGCGCGGCGGCGCTCCAGCACCAGGGCGCGGATCGCGCTCCACTGGTCCTCGCGCAGCGTCGCACCGGGCCCGGCCAGGGCGCGGAGCCGTTCGTCGGCGAATTCGCGAAGCGCCTGTTCGTCCACGCCCCGATTCCTACCGGACTCCGCCGACGTGCGTCGTCCGGGGGCCGCCACGTGGCGAAACTCGGTGCCTCGCGGTTGTCCGAACGGACTAGTCTGGGCCCGTGACCACCACGGAGTCGACGACCACAGAGAAGGCATCCGGCGAGCAGCTGCGGGAGCAGGTGCGCGACGCGGCGCGGCGGGCCAAGCGGGCGTCCGCCGGCCTGGCGCAGGCCACCCGCAGCACCAAGGACGCGCTGCTGCACGCGATGGCGGACGCGCTGGTCAAGCGGGCCCCGGAGATCCTCGCCGCGAACGAGCGCGACGTCGCCCGCGGCCGCGAGTCCGGCATGGCCGAGGGCTTGATCGACCGGCTGAGCCTGAGCACCGAGCGCATCGAGGCGATGGCCGACGGCCTGCGCACCGTGGCCGGGCTGCCGGACCCGGTGGGTGAGGTGGTGCGCGGCAACGTGCTGCCCAACGGCCTGCAGCTGCAGCAGGTGCGGGTGCCGCTGGGTGTCGTCGGCATCGTCTACGAAGGCCGGCCGAACGTCACGGTGGACGCGGCCGGGCTCGCCCTCAAGGCCGGCAACGCCGTGCTGCTGCGCGGGTCCTCGTCGGCGGAGAGCTCCAACACCGCGCTGGTCGAGGTCCTGGCCGACGTGGTCGCCGAGCACGGGCTGCCCGCGGACTCCGTGCAGCTGCTGCCGTGCCACGACCGGGCGTCGGTGCAGCACCTGATCACCGCGCGCGGCCTGGTGGACGTGGTGATCCCGCGCGGGGGCGCCGGGCTGATCTCCGCGGTGGTGGAGAACGCGACGGTGCCCGCGATCGAGACCGGGGTGGGCAACTGCCACGTCTACGTCGACGCCAGCGCGGACGTCGACACCGCGCTGCGCATCCTGCTGAACTCCAAGGCGCGGCGCACCAGCGTGTGCAACGCCGCGGAGACCGTGCTGGTGCACGAGGCCATCGCGGAGGAGTTCCTGCCCCGCGCGATCGCCGAGCTGGCCGGCGCCGGGGTGACCGTGCACGGCGACGAGCGGGTCGTGGCCGTGGGCGGCTCGAACGTGGTGCCCGCGACCGACGAGGACTGGGACACCGAGTACCTGTCGGCGGACATCGCCGCGGCCGTGGTCGACTCGCTGCCCGCCGCCGTCGAGCACATCCGCGAGCACGGGTCCGGGCACACCGAGGCCATCGTGACCACCGACGTCCGGGCGGCGCGCCAGTTCACCGCGCAGGTCGACGCCGCGGCGGTGATGGTCAACGCCTCCACCGCGTTCACCGACGGCGGCGAGTTCGGGATGGGCGCGGAGATCGGCATCTCCACGCAGAAGCTGCACGCCCGGGGCCCGATGGGGCTGCCGGAGCTGACCTCGACGAAGTGGCTGGCCTTCGGCGACGGCCACGTGCGGCCGGGCAGTGCCCCGGCGGGCCCGACCTCCTGCCCGGCGAGCTGAGCCACCCGGCGGCCGCACCGCGAACGGGGTGCGGCCGCCGCCCGGGTGTCGTCCTGCCCTGGGTGCGGGAGCGCGCGGACGACTCGGACGAGAAGATCAACAAGGCGTGCGGGTGACCGGTCGACTGCGTAGGGTGAGCGTGTGAGCGCTCGCAGCGAGTCCACCGGGAGCTGTGCATGACCACCACGGAGCCGCGGTCCTACCCGTTCAGCGAGGCCGAGAAGCTCGACCTCGACCCGCTCTACGCCCAGCTGCGCGAGCAGGAACCGCTCAGCCGGGTCCAGCTGCCCTACGGCGACACCGCCTGGCTGGCGACCCGCTACGAGGACGCCAAGACGGTGCTGGGCGACCCGCGGTTCAGCCGGGCCGAGGTGCTGCGCCGCGACGAGCCGAGGATGCGGCCGAACACCGCCAACGGCGGCCTGCTGACCATGGACCCGCCCGACCACACGCGCCTGCGCAAGCTCGTCGCGAAGGCCTTCACCGCGCGTCGCGTGGAGCGGCTGCGGCCCCGCACCGAGGAGATCGCCAACAGCCTGGTCGACGGCATGCTCGAACGCGGCGCCCCGGCCGACCTGGTCGAGGAGTTCGCGCTGCCGCTGCCCATCACGGTCATCTGCGAGCTGCTCGGTGTGCCCTACGCCGACCGCGCGGACTTCCGCGTGTGGTCGGACGCCTTCCTGTCCACCACCAAGCTCAGCCCCGAGCAGGTCACCGACTACACGGAGAAGATGCTCGACTACATGGCGCGGCTCATCGCCGAGCGGCGCGTGGCACCGGCCGACGACCTGCTCAGCGCGCTGATCGCGGCCCGTGACGAGGAGGACAAGCTCACCGAGGAGGAGATGGTGCGGCTGGCCTCCGGGATCCTGGTGGCCGGTCACGAGACCACCGCCACGCAGATCCCGAACTTCGTCTACGTCCTGCTCACGCACCCCGGTCAGCTCGCCCAGCTCCGCGCGGACCTCGACCTGGTCCCGCAGGCGGTCGAGGAGCTGATGCGCTTCGTGCCGCTCGGCAGCGGCGCCGGGTTCCCCCGCTACGCCACCGAGGACGTCGAGGTGGGCGGGGTGCTGGTGCGCGCGGGTGAGCCGGTCCTGGTCAGCCTCGCCGCCGCCAACCGCGACGGGTCGGTGTTCACCGACCCGGAGGTGCTGGACCTGACCCGCCAGGAGGCCTCGCACGTCGGCTTCGGCCACGGGCCGCACCACTGCCTCGGTGCCCAGCTGGCGCGGATGGAGCTGCAGATCGCGCTCACCACGCTGCTCACGCGCCTGCCGGGCCTGGACTTCGCGACCTCGGCCGAGGACGTGGAGTGGAAGCGGGGGATGCTCGTCCGGGGGCCCCAGAAGATGCTGGTCTCGTGGCAAGGTGACGTGTGATCTCCCTCAAGTTCGGAAGAGGTGGCGAATGAGCTGGTCGATCGAGATCGATGCGAACACCTGCATCGGCAGCGGCATGTGCGCCGGGGTGGCGCCGGACCACTTCGAGCTCGTGGACGGCTACGCCAGCGCGAAGGAGGACCGCGTGGAGCCCGCCGACGCGGTCGTCGACGCGGCCGAGTCCTGCCCGGTCGAGGCCATCCTGGTCAAGGACGTCGAGACGGACCGCGTGATCGCCCCCGAGGAGTGATCCAGGTCACGGGCGCGGTCGCGTCATGGCCCGCCACCTGCGGGGTCGCACCTGTGCGCGCCGGAACGGCAGCGCCCGCGACCCGAGGTGGGCCCCCAGCCGCCGAGGGCCGCGCAGGGCCGCGGGGCCCGGCCGAGGGGGGAGCTCGGGCCGGGTCCCGCGGTCGACGGGCCGCGCGGCCCGCCCTGGGGGATCCCAGGCCGGACCCCGCGGTTGGTGAGGGAGTGTGGCCCGGCTCGGCGAGGGGCGGGGTCGGGCCTCGCGCCGCAGTGCGATCCGCGACACTTCCCCGGCGCCCCGCCGAGCGCCCCACGGCGACGCCTTTCTAGGCTTGGCAGCTATGTCTCGTCGCCGGATCGGGGTCATGGGTGGCACCTTCGATCCCATTCACCACGGCCACCTGGTGGCCGCCAGCGAGGTGCAAGCCCAGTTCGGCCTGGAACAGGTCGTCTTCGTGCCCACCGGGCAGCCGTGGCAGAAGAGCCACGAGGAGGTCAGCCCGGCGGAAGACCGCTACCTGATGACGGTGATCGCCACCGCGTCCAACCCGCGCTTCCTGGTCAGCCGTGTCGACATCGACCGAGCGGGACCGACCTACACGGCGGACACCCTGACCGACCTGCGCGCCGAGTACCCGGACGCGGACCTGTACTTCATCACCGGCGCCGACGCGCTGGAGCAGATCCTGTCCTGGCACCGGGTCGACGAGCTGTTCGACCTGGCGCACTTCATCGGCGTGACCCGGCCGGGTTACTCGCTCAACGGAGCCCACCTGCCGGCGGGCGCGGTGTCCCTGGTGGAGATCCCGGCGATGGCGATCTCCTCGACCGGCTGCCGCGACCGCGTCCGAGCGGGACTGCCGGTCTGGTACCTCGTCCCGGACGGGATCGTCCAGTACATCTCCAAGCGCGGCCTCTACCGCGAAGTCACCCCCGAGTGGGGCCCGTAGCTGGGCAGGTGCCCGGGGTGGACGGGGACGATGGTGCCGTCGGTGCCCGGATCCCCAGGAGGTCGCAGTGGTGGGTGGTGTTCCCGCGGAGCTCCGTGCGGACGTGGAGCGGTTGTGGCGCTACCACTGCCTCGGGCACCCGCTCCGCGCCTGCGACGTGGTCATCGGGCTGGGCGGGCACGACCTCGGCGTGGCCGACCACGTCGCGGACCTGCACCGGGCCGGGTACGCCCCGCTGGCGGTGTTCACCGGCGCGAACGCTCCGACCACCGTCGAGCTGTTCCCGCGCGGTGAAGCCGTGCACTTCCGGGAGCGCGCGCTCGAACGCGGGATGCCGGACTCGGCGATCCTCCTCGAGCCGCGCGCGACCAACACCGCGGAGAACATCGAGTTCACCCGGGCCCTGCTCGACGAGGCCGGGGTCCGGGTCCGCTCCGCGCTGCTGGTGTCCCGCCCGTACCAGCAGCGCCGGGCCTTCGCCACGGCCACGAAGGTCTGGCCGGAGGTCGAGTTCGTGTGCAGCGCGCAGCGGGTGCCGCTCGACGACTACGTCCGGGCGATCGGGGACGTCGACCGGGTCATCACCATGCTCGTCGGCGACACCCAGCGGATCACCGCCTACGCCGAGCGCGGCTTCGCCGTCCCGCAGGACGTCCCACCGGAGGTCGACGCGGCCTACCGCCGCCTCGTCGACGCCGGCTACACGGCCAGGCTGCTCGCTGGGTAGTCCTCGAGGCGGGGCGGGATGTGATGCACGTGGTGGGAGCGAGGTGGTCCGTCCTGCCGCGACGCGCGCTGGCCTATCCTTCTACCCGGCGTGGGTCGCACACCGAGCCCACCCGAGAGGAGTGACGTGGCAGCCACTGAGAACGCTCGCCGACTGGCCCAGGTCGCGGCGCAGGCCGCGGCGGACAAGAAGGCCACCGACGTGGTCCTGCTCGATGTCTCGGAGCACCTGGTCATCACCGACTGCTTCATGATCGCCTCGGCGCCGAACGAGCGGCAGGTCGAGGCGATCGTCGACGAGGTCGAGGAGAAGCTGCGCGAGGCCGGCACCAAGCCGGTGCGTCGCGAGGGGACGCGCCAGGGCCGCTGGGTGCTGCTGGACTTCGTCGACCTGGTGGTGCACGTCCAGCACGACGAGGAGCGCTCCTTCTACCAGCTGGAGAAGCTGTGGAAGGACTGCCCGCGCATCGAGTTCGAGGACCGCAACGCGCCCGCGGACGACGACTCGGACGCCGAGGCGTGAGCCTCGACCGGCTGGTGCTCTGGCGGCACGGCGAGACCGACTTCAACGCCGCCGGCCGGATGCAGGGGCACCTGGACAGCGCGCTCACCGAGACCGGGCGGCAGCAGGCCCGGCGGGCGGCGCCGCTGATCGCCCGCTTCGAGCCGGACGTCACGGTCAGCTCCGACCTGTCCCGGGCACGCAACACCGCACAGGCCTTCGTCGAGGTCAGCGGCGCGGCGGTCCGGTTGGACAAGCGCCTGCGCGAGACGCACCTCGGCGAGTGGCAGGGCCTCAGCGGAGCCGAGGTCGAGCACCGCTGGCCGGGCGGGATGGACGCCTGGCGATCGAGCCCGACCTGGGCGCCGCCGGGTGGGGAGTCCCGCCTCGAGGTGGCCGAGCGCGCCGCCGAGGTGGTCGAGGAGCTCGACCACCAGCACGACGGGACGGCGCTGCTCTGCGCGCACGGCGGGCTGATCACCGCGCTGACGGCCAAGCTCCTCGGCCTCCCGGCGGAGCTGTGGCCCGGCCTGGGCGGCGTCAGCAACTGCCACTGGGTGGTGCTCAAGCGCCGCAGCCCCACCCACTGGCGGCTCATGGCCTACAACTCCGGCCCGCACGCCGAGGACTGATCTCGGCGGCGTGCCCCGCTCCGCCAGGGCTGGTGCCGTGCCGCGGTCGAGCTGTGATCGGCCTCGCTCCGTGACGTCGTAGGGTTGCGGTGTGCCCATCGCAGTCGTCACCGATTCGACGGCGTACTTGCCGGCCGGATACGCCGAGCGGTACGCGGTGCGGACCGTTCCCCTGCACGTCAGCGTCGACGGGTCGGCCGCGGTCGACGAGTCCGGCTTCGGGCCGGACGACCTGGCGCGCGCCTTCGCGCGCAAGCACCGGGTGACCACGGCGGGCGCGACACCGGAGGAGCTGGCGCGCACCTTCCGCGCCGCCCTGGACGAGGGCGCTGACGGCGTGGTGGCCGTGCACCTGTCCCGGCAGCTGTCGGGCACGTGGGACGCGGCGCGGCTGGCCGCGCGCGAGGTCGCCCCCGAGCGGGTCCGCGTGGTCGACTCGCGGTCCGCCGCGATGGGGTTGGGGTTCTCGGTGCTGGCCGCGGCGGAAGCGGCGAGCGCGGGCGCTGACCTGGACGAGGTGGAGCGCGCCGCGACGGCCACCGCCGAGCGCACCACCACCGTGTTCTCCGTGCAGACCCTCGAGTACCTGCGGCGCGGCGGCCGGATCGGCACCGCGGCCGCGGTGCTGGGCACGGCGTTGGCGATCAAGCCGTTGCTGCACGTCCACGACGGCCGGATCTCCGCCTTGGAGAAGGTGCGGACCACGACGCGGGCCATGTCCCGGTTGCTGGAGATCTCCTCGTCCGCGGCCGGTTCCGGGCCGGCGGCCATCGCCGTCCACCACCTGGCCGCGCCGGAGCGCGCGGAGGAGCTCGCGAGCCGGATCCGCGCCCAGCTCGGGGAGTCGGCGGACTGCGTGGTGTCGGAGGTCGGTGCCGTGATCGGGGCGCACATCGGACCCGGTGCGGTGGGCGTCGTGGTTCTCCCGAACGGGTGGTGTTCCCGCGTCTGAAAACCCTTTCGATGGGCGGATTCCACACCATCGTGCTGAATCTCGTTGGGCCCCAACGAGTTCATCGAAAAATGTTGTCGCGCAGCGGTTTTCGTGTGCTCTACCGTCGTCGCCATGGTGCACGCACACGCATTCCGCACGACCGCTGAACCCGACGAAGACCTCGACCCGCGCAGCAGGCTGCAGACCTTGGGCCGGCACGCCGCTCGCGATGACGCCGCGGAGCGCGCCGGGCCGGGCTACTCGGTGGCCCCGCCGGAACCCGTGCCGCGCACGCGCCTGCGCCGGCTCGCCGAACGCTGGCTGCCCGAGTCCCTGCTGAGGTCCAGAGTGGACCCCGGCCGGGCGGGTGTGCTGGCGCTCGCCCTCGTGGCCGGGGTGCTGCTGCTCGGCGTCGCCGCGATGGCGTGGACTTCTCGGTCCGACGCCGAACCCGCGCCACCACCGGTCCTGCCCGCGCCACCGCCGCCCGTGACCACCGCGTCCGAACCGGACCTGGTGGTCAGCGTCGTCGGCCGGGTCGCGCGCCCGGGGCTGGTCACGGTCGAGCCCGGCAGCCGCGTCGCCGACGCGGTCGAAGCCGCCGGTGGAGCGCTGCCGGACACCGACCTGACCGGGCTCAACCTCGCTCGCCGCCTGTCCGACGGTGAGCAGCTCTACGTCGCCGTGCCCGTGCCGCCGCAAGCCCAGGCGGGACAGAGCGGTGACGGGAAGGTCGACCTGAACACCGCCACGGAGGAGCAGCTCGATGAACTGCCAGGTATCGGCGAGGTCACCGCCAAGCGCATCGTGCAGTGGCGGACCGAGCACGGCCGGTTCGACTCGGTGGAGCAGCTGCGGGAGATCGAGGGCATCGGCAGCTCGCGCTTCGCCCGGCTGCGGGACCTGGTGCGGGTGTGAGCCCCGGGCTCGACCTGCGCCTGGCACCGGCCGCGGCCGCGGTGTGGGCGGTGACGCTGGTCGGCCTGCTGGTGGGCTGGACCGCCGCGGCGGCGCTGGCGGCGCTCGCGCTGCTGGTGGTCCCGCTGGTGGTCCCGGCGGCGCGGCACCGGGCGTGGGCGAGGGGAGCTCTGGTCGTCCTGCTGCTGGCCGGGGTGACCGCGGCCGGCATGGCCGTCCGGGCGCACCGCGCCGAGCACCACCCGGTGCGCCAGGCCGCCCACCACGGCGAGCGGCTGACGGCGCGGGTGACCCTGACCAGCGCACCGGTCCCGCTCCACGGCCCGTCCTTCGGGGCGCGGCGGGCGCAGGACCGCGCACTGGTCCGGGCCGAGCTGGAGACGGCCGAGGTCCGGGGCCGGCACGTGCGGGCCGGGGGGCCGGTGGTGCTGCTGGTGCCGACCGCGCAGTGGCGGGAGCTCATCGCCGGGCAGCGGGTGACCGTCCACGGCAAGGCCGCGCCACCGAGACCGGGTGAGCTCACGATCGCCGCGGTGCAGGTCTTCGACGCACCCGCCGAGGTGGCGCCGGCACCGGGGTGGCAACGTGCGGCGGCGGACCTGCGTGAGGGGCTGCGCAGCACGGCGGCCGCCGAGCTGGGCCCCGCTGCGGCCGGGCTGCTCCCGGGGCTGGTCATCGGCGACACCAGTGGGCTGCCGCCCGAGGTGGCGCAGGACTTCGACGCCGCGGGTCTCACCCACCTCATGGCCGTCTCGGGCGCCAACCTGGCGATCGTGTGCGGTGCCGTGCTCCTGCTGCTGCACCTGGTCGGCGCGGGGCCGGTGCTGTCGGTGCTGGGCGCGGGCGCGGCGCTCGTCGGGTTCGTCGTCCTGGCGGGCCCGGAACCGAGCGTGCTGCGCGCGGCCGCGATGGGGGCGATCTCCCTGCTGGCGCTGGCCCTGGGCAGACGCCGGTCGGCGCTGCCGGTGCTGTCCGCGAGCGTGATCGGCCTGCTCCTGCTGTTGCCGGAGCTGGCGACCTCACCGGGGTTCGCCCTGTCCGTCGCGGCGACGGCCGGGTTGGTCCTGCTCGCCCCGGCGTGGGCGGCGGGGCTGCGGGACCGCGGTGTCCCGATCGGTGCGGCCGAGGCCGTCGCGGTGCCGCTGGCGGCGCACGTCGTCACGGCTCCGCTGGTCGCCGCGCTGTCCGGGACGGTCAGCCTCGTCGCGGTCCCGGCGAACCTGCTCGCCGGGCCGGTCGTCGCCCCGGCGACCGTGTTCGGGGTGCTGGCCACGGTGGTCGCCCCGCTGTCCGCGTGGCTGGCGGGCACGTTCACCTGGCTCGCCGCGCCGGAGCTGGAGTGGCTGGTGCTGGTCGCCGACCGCGCAGCCGCCGTGCCCGGTGGGGCCGTCGACTGGCTGCCCGGCACGGCCGGTGGGCTGCTGCTGGCGGGACTGCTGCTCGTGGTGCTGATCGCGTTGCGCGGCAAGCGGATCCGCGTCCTGGTGTCGGTGGCGCTGCTGCTCGTGGTGCTCGTCCTGGTGCCGGTGCGCAACGCGGTCTCGGGGTGGCCGGTCCCGGGCTGGAGCATGGTGGCCTGCGACGTCGGGCAGGGCGACGGGCTCGTGCTCGCCACCGGGCGGCCGGAGGAGGCGGTGGTGGTCGACACCGGTCCGGACGTGGAGCGGGCCACGGCCTGCCTGCAGCGGCTCGGGGTGCGCCGGGTGCCGCTGGCGGTGCTGACGCACCTGCACGCCGACCACATCGGCGGGCTCGCCGGTCTGCTGGGCGAGTTCGCGGTCGGCGCGGTGGCGGTCGGGCCGCTGCGGGAACCGGCGTGGGCGATGCGGGAGGTGGTGCGGAACGCCCGTGCGCACCGGGTGCCGGTCGTGCCGATGCAGTCCGGGCAGCGGGCGAGCTGGCCGGGCCTGGTGCTCGACGTGCTGGCGCCGGACCCGGCGCTCGCGCGGACGCAGACGGCCGAGGACGCCAACGACGCCTCGATCGTGCTGCTGGCCACCACACCGGCGGGGCGGTTGCTGCTCACCGGGGACGTCGAGCTCCCGGCCCAGGGGCGCCTGCTCTCGTCCGGGGTGGACCTGCGGGCGGACGTGCTCAAGGTGCCGCACCACGGGTCCCGGTACACCACGCCGAGGTTCCTCAGCGCGGTGCGACCGAGGACGGCGGTGATCAGCGTCGGTGACGGCAACAGCTACGGCCACCCCAGCCCGTTCGTGGTGGACACGCTCGCCCGCGCGGGCACGGCGGTGCTGCGCACCGACCACGAAGGCGACATCGCGATCCTGCCGGGACCGCACGGCCCCCGGCACGTGTCACGGGGCGACCCGCTGCGCGCGGTGGACCGGTGAACGCCCGCCGGAGGATCAGCGGTGGGCGTCGACCGAGGACGAGGAGGTGATCCGAGCGAGCGCACCGAACTCCAGCGCCGCCCACAGCGCACCGTCGGGCCCGAGCGTGATGCCGTGCGGTTCGGACCCGGGAGTGGGCAGGTCGTGCGTCTCGACGACGCCCTCGGTGGTGATCGAGCCGATCCGGTTGCCGGCCCACTCGGTGAACCACAGCCTGCCGTCAGCGCCGGAGGTGATGGCGTGCGGCCGGGCAGTGCGGTCGGGCAGCGGGAACTCGTCGATCGCGCCGTCCGGGGTGATACTCCCGACCTGGCCCGCGGCGATCTCGACGAACCAGAGCGCGCCGTCCGGCCCGGCCGTGATCCCGACCGGCCCGGCCGCGTCCGTGGGCAGCGGGTGCACGGTGACCTCGCCCTCGGCGCCGATCCGGCCGATGGCGCTGGCCTGGTTGAGGGTGAACCACATCCCGCCGTCGGCGCCCGCGGTGATCGCGGACGGGAAGCCGCCGGTGATCGGGAGGGTGAACTCGCGCACCTGCCCGTCCGGGGTGATGCGGCCGATCCGGTCGGCGGCGGTCTCGGTGAACCACAGCGCGCCGTCCGGTCCGGCGGCGATGCCGTACGGCCCCGAGTCCGAAGTGGGCAGTGGGTGCTCGTCGACCGCGCCGTCGGTGGTGATCCGGCCGATCCGGTGGGCCTGGTACTCGGTGAACCACAGGGCACCGTCCGGACCGGGGACGATGATCGTCGGCCCGCGGTCCGGGCCGAGCGGGAAGCGGGTGGGCTCGGAGCCGGGCACCAGACGGCCGATGCCGCTGCCGCGGACCAGGGTGAACCAGAGCGCGCCGTCCGGTCCGGCGGTGATCGCGTACGGGCCGCTGGCCTCGTCGGCGACGGTGCACTGCTCGACCACGGCGGTGGGCGTCATGAGCTCTCCTCGGGCGTTCCACGCCGACCGGGGCACCGTGGTCGCGCGCGACCCACCGGTCCCGTCGGGCAGGGTCAGCACAGGCTACGCCCGGAACCGCGCTCACCGCGCGCGAATTCCCCACCGAGCAGACGGAGGCAGTCCACGAAGGACGCGGCGCCACCGCTGTGCGATGGCGCCGCGTCCGCAGTCCAGGTCGTGGGTCACAGGCCGAGGGCCGCGTTGACCGCCTCGGTCGTCGGGGCCACGGTGGCCTTCGGGCCGATCTGGTCCTGGACGGCGTCCAGCGTCTTCAGCCCGTCACCGGTGATGAGCAGGACGGTCTCGGCGTCCGGGTCGATCTTGCCTGCCTCGATGAGCTTCTTCGCGGTGGCCACGGTGACCCCACCGGCGGTCTCGGCGAAGATGCCCTCGGTCTTGGCCAGCAGCTTGATGCCCTCGCGGACCTCGTCGTCGGTGACGTCCTCGATGGCGCCGTTGGTCTTGCGCACGATGTCCAGCACGTACGGCCCGTCGGCGGGCGCCCCGATCGCCAGCGAGCGCGCGATGGTGTCCGGCCGGACCGGCTGCACCACGTCGTGGCCGTTCTTGAACGCGGTCGACACCGGGGAGCAGCCGGTGGCCTGCGCACCGAAGATCCGCACCGGGCTCGGCTCCACCAGGCCGGTCTCACCGAGCTCGTTGAAGCCCTTGTAGACCTTGGTCAGCTGGGAGCCGGAGGCGATCGGCACCACGATCTGCTCGGGGATGCGCCAGCCGAGCTGCTCGGCGACCTCGAAGGCGAGGGTCTTGGAGCCCTCCGAGTAGTAGGGACGGACGTTGACGTTGACGAACGCCCAGTCCTCGTGCTCCCCGGCCAGCTCGGTGGCCAGGCGGTTGACGTCGTCGTAGTTGCCGTCGACGGCGAGCAGCGAGCCGTCGTAGACGGCGCTCATCAAGATCTTGGCGCGCTCGAGGGACTTCGGCACCAGCACCACCGAGTCCCAGCCGGCGCGGGCGGCGGCCGCGGCCACCGCGTTGGCGAGGTTGCCCGTCGACGGGCACGCGAGCACCTTGAACCCGAACTCGCGCGCGGCGGCCAGCGCGACGGCGACCACGCGGTCCTTGAACGAGTGCGTCGGGTTACCGGTGTCGTCCTTGACCCAGATCCGCTTCACGCCCAGTGCCTTGGCGAGGTTGTCGGCCCGGATCAAGCGGGTACAGCCGGGGTCGGTGTTCGGGTGCTCCTCCACGTTGGAGGGCACCGGGAGCAGCTGCTTGTAGCGCCAGATCGACCGGGGACCGGCCTCGATGTCCTCGCGGCGCAGCTTCGGGAAGTCGTAGGCGACTTCCAGCGGCGAGAAGTCTTCCAGCGAGACGAACTCGGGAGCCAGCGGCTGGCGGTGCCCCTCTTCCTTGGACACCAGTTCGACAGCGTTGCCGAGGTCGATGGTCTTGGTCGTGCGCTGGGCAGCAACGGTCATCGCGAGGTCCTCTCCTCATCTGTCCCGCGGACGGGTCGGAATTGGCACCGCTTTCGCCGGTGACCTCGCGCTGAGAACCACGATTCGCCGGACGAACGGTTGCCGGGGCTTCATCGGGCCGTTCCCTCTGCCCCTCTGGATGAGCTCTTCGGTTGTGCTCGCAACGCTAGTGGATCGCGCCAGGTCCTGGCCAGGCCGATCCAGATGGCGGGATCGTCGCGGGCGCGTGCGACGATGCCTGCATGAGCTCACCGTCCGTGGTCACCGAACCGCTGCACCTGGTCCTCGGAGACGAGGAACTGCTGGTGGAACGCGCGATGTGGGCTGCGGTCGGCGCGGCCCGCGCGGCGGACCCGGAGGCCGAGCTGCGCCGGGTCAAGGTGAGTGAACTCACCCCTCCCGAGCTGGCCGAGATGCTCAGTCCGTCGCTGTTCGCGGAGGCCCGGGTGCTGGTGCTGGAGGCCGCGCAGGACGCGGGCAAGGAGATCGCCGAAGCGCTGCTCTCCCACGCCAAGGACCCGGTCGACGGTGTGACGCTCGTCGTCGTGCACTCCGGTGGCGGGCGCTCGAAGCACGCCAAGGAGCTGCCCAAGGAACTGCGCAAGCTGGGTGCGCGCGTCACCGAGTGCGCCAAGGTCACCAAGCCCGCCGAGCGGGAGGCCTTCGTCAAGGACGAGATCCGCAGGGCCGGCGGCAAGGCGAACGCGGCCGCCGTGTCGGCGCTCATCGAGACGGTCGGCTCGGACCTCCGCGAGCTCTCCGCGGCCGCGACGCAGCTGGTCGCCGACACCGGCGGGAAGGTCGACGAGACCGCGGTGCGCCGCTACCACCGGGGCCGGGCGGAGGTCACCGGCTTCGCGGTCGCCGAGAAGGCGGTGACCGGCGACCGCGCGGCCGCGCTGGAGGCGCTGCGCTGGGCGGTGCAGCTCGGCGTGCCGCACGTGCTGATCGCCGACGCGCTGGCGGACTCGGTGCGCACCATCGGCCGGGTCGCGGCGGCCGGCGGCCGCAACGACCCGTTCCGCCTCGCCGGCGAGCTCGGCATGCCCGCGTGGAAGGTGAAGAAGGCGCTGGCCCAGTCCCGGGGCTGGAGCCCCACCAGCCTCGCGGCCGCGCTGCAGGCCGTCGCCGAGGTCAACGCCGACGTCAAGGGCATGGCCGCGGACGCCACCTACGCCCTGGAGCGCACCGTCCTGCGCCTGGTCGAGCTGCGCGGCCAGCGCCCGTGACACGCGAACGGCCCCTCCCCGCAGCGCGGGAAGGGGCCGTGGGTCCAGCTGACGTCAGAGCTGGTTGACGCGGCGCGCGAGAGCGGACTTCTTGTTGGCGGCCTGGTTGCGGTGGATGACACCCTTGCTGGCGGCCTTGTCCAGCGCGCGGCTCGCGGCCCGCTGCAGCTCGATCGCCTTCTCCTTGTCGCCGGCGGCAGCGGCCTCGCGGAACTTGCGGATCGCGGTCTTCAGCGAGGACTTCACGGCCTTGTTGCGCTGCCGGTTCTTCTCGTTGGTCCGGATCCGCTTGATCTGGGACTTGATGTTGGCCACTGGTACCGCCTTCTCTCAGTCTCTTCCGAACGGTCGTGCCGCGCTTCAACGGCCCTGCCCGCAGGCAGGTTTCCTCCCTGGCGGAACGCCGCACGGCACGGTCGACCATGCTACAGCGACGACCTGGACAGACGTCGGCCGGGCCGACTGCGCGAGAGCGATCACATCGGCTCGGATCCGGCCGCGGCAGACCATAGGGTCGGTCGTCGTGCTCGACGCCCTGGACTGGCCCGGTTTCGCCGACCTCTCGCTCGCCGGAGTGCTCCTGCTGTGCGCGGCGGCGTTCCTCGCCGGGGCGGTCGACGCGATCGTGGGCGGTGGCGGGCTGATCCAGCTGCCCGCGATGCTGCTGCTCATGCCCGGCGGTGAAGTGATCCACTCGCTGGCCACCAACAAGGTCGCCGCGATCGCCGGGACCGCCGCGGCCGCCCGGACCTACGCCAAGCGCACCCCGATCGACTGGCGCGCGGCCCTGCCGATGGCGCTGGTGGCGCTGCTGGGCTCGCTGGGCGGCGCGGCGCTCGCCAACGCGCTGCCGTCCGCCGTGCTCAACGTCGTCGTGCTCGCCGCCCTGGTGGCCGTGGGCGTCCACACCTGGCGCAAGCCCGACCTCGGGTCGGTGGACGCGCCGCGCTTCCAGCGCCGCGTCCAGCTGCTCGTGATGCTCGCCGGCGGCGCGCTGATCGGGTTCTGGGACGGCATCGCCGGGCCCGGCACCGGGTCGTTCCTGGTGTTCCTGCTGGTCGGCCTGGTCGGGTTCGCGTTCGTGACGGCGTCGGCCACGGCGAAGGTGGTCAACGTCGCGACCAACATCGGCGCGCTGGTCTTCTTCGTGCCCGCGGGCAAGGTCCTGTGGGGACTGGGGCTGGTGATGGCGGCCGGCAACGTCGCGGGCAGCGTGCTCGGCGCGGCGCTGGCCGCTCGGCGCGGCTCCGGTTTCGTCCGCCGCGTCTTCCTGACCGTGGTCGTCGGCCTCGTCCTGAGCCTCGGCTGGAAGGTTGCGGCCGGGGCGTAGCATCACCACCGGTTGTGACTGGGGTTCCGCCCCCGCTCCGCCGCGGACCACCACGACCAGGAGCGCGGGGGGACTGGTCCGAGCGGCACCGGCGGTCGCGGAACGGGAGCGACCGCGCAAAAACCTGGAGGAACCCCGATGTCGCGCGCCCGCGCGGCACGGAGAGGGTTCCGATGGGTCTGGTCGCCGTGCTCCTCGTCGTCGCCGCCGCGTTCGCCCACGCGGGCTGGAACTTCTTCGCCAAGCGCGCCGGGTCGGCGGGCGCCGGGTTCGTCTGGCTGACCGCGACCTGCTCCGCGGCCCTGTACCTGCCGGTGGCCGCCGGGGTGCTGCTCTGGCAGGGCGTCCCGCCGCTGGGCGACTGGGCGCTCGGGGTGCTGGTCAGCGCGCTCGTGCACCTCGGCTACTTCCTGCTGCTGCAGCGCGGCTACGCGGTCGGCGACATGTCGGTGGTGTACCCGCTGGCCCGCGGCACCGGGCCGATGCTGGCGATGGTCATCGCGGTGCTGGTGCTCGGCGAGCGGCCCGGGTGGCTCGGCGTGGCCGGCGGGCTGCTGGTGATCGCGGGCGTGCTCGTGATCGGGCTGTCCGACGGCGTGCCGCGCTCCGGCGCGGGCCTGGCCGGGATCGGCTTCGGCGTGCTGACCGGTGCGCTCATCGCGGTCTACACGGTGTGGGACGCCTACGCGGTGACCGGCCTGGCGCTGTCGCCGCTGCTGTACGACTGGGCGAACAACCTCACGCGCTCGGGACTGCTCGCCCCGTACGCGGCCCGCCGCCGCGCGCACCTCGCCGCGGTCTGGTCCCGGCACCGTGCGGCCGTGCTGGCGGTGGCACTGCTGTCGCCGCTGGCCTACGTCCTCGTCCTGTGCGCGATGCAGCTCGCCCCGGTGAGCCTGGTGGCCCCGGCGCGGGAGCTGAGCATCGTCATCGCGGGCCTGCTGGCCTGGCGCTTCCTGGGTGAGTCCCAGCCCGGCCGCCGGATGACCGGGGCGGTCGTCGTGCTCACCGGCGTGGTGCTGCTGGGCCTCGCCTGAGCCCCGCGGGCCGAGCCGCCCCGGCGGTCCGGGGTGCGGCCGGGTAGGAATGGGGCATGGATGTCTTGGCCAGCCGCTTGATCCTCCGGCCGCGGGACCGGGACCGGTCGGTGCGGTTCTACCGGGACGTGCTCGGGTTGGCGATCGCCCGGGAGTTCCCCGGTGGCACGGTGTTCTTCCTGGGGCAGGGGCTGCTGGAGGTCTCCGGCACCGGTGGCCCGGGGCCGAGCCCCGACCAGGTGCTCTGGGTGCAGGTGCGCGACGTCCGCGCCGAGTTCGACCAGCTGCGCGAGCGGGGCGTCACGGTGCTGGCCGAGCCCGAGCGCAAGCCGTGGGGCCTGGACGAGGCCTGGATCGCCGACCCGGACGGCATGCGGATCGTGCTGGTGCAGATCCCGGAGGACCACCCGCTGCGCGTCGACGTCCGCCACCGCTGAGGTCACCGCGCGCGCTGGCCCCCGGTGAAGGTGCGTTCCGCGGGTGAGGCGGTCGGCTCGACCGTCGCGAGCCGGCGTTGGTGATCCCCTCGCCGGGCCGGGCGGTGGTCTGCTGCGCGTCGGGCCGGTCGAAGACGCCCTCGCGCACCCCGACCGCGGAGTCGGTGGTCCCGCCCACTCCCCAGTGCCCGCTCGGTAGGCCTTCCCGCCGGACGTGCACCAGGTCCCGCGCCCAGTCCCCGCAGACGACCGCACCGGTCAGGGCGGCGACGAGTTCCCGCTCGTGGCCGGACAGCCGTGAGTCCCGGTCAGGCGGGGCATGGTGACGTCCTTCGTGTTCGAGAACGGGCCGAGGATGACCAACGAGCTGGCCGTGCGGCTGGAGATCGCACCCACCGCGGTCAGCGAGCCGGCAGCGGCCGGGGCGCTCGAGCGCACGCCGGACCGTTCCGGGCGTGGCTCGCTGGGAGCGCCTCGGGCGTGGCGGACCGTGGTGCTCGGGCTGTCCCCCGCCGAGCGCGTCGCCGCCCTGCGCGCCTGCGAGGAGGCTGGGCGAGCGGACGTGAGGCGCTACCGGACCTCGGCGATCAGGGCGTCGCGGTCCCCCTCGGGCAGGAAGGACGCCCGGAACGAGTCGGCGGCGAGCTGCCGCAGCGTCGCGTCGTCGAGCCCCAGCGCGTCCCGCAGCGCCACGAAGTTGTCCCCGACGTAGCCGCCGAAGTAGGACGGGTCGTCGGAGTTGACCGTCACCAGCAGCCCGGCGTCGAGCAGCTTCGGCAGCGGGTGCCGGGACAGCTCCGGCACGCAGCGCAGCCGGACGTTGGACAGCGGGCACACGGTCAGCGGGGTGCGGTCGGTGGCCAGGCGGTGGAGCAGCGCGCGGTCCTCCACCGACCGGATCCCGTGGTCCACGCGCTCCACGCCGAGCACGTCGATGGCCTGCCAGACGTACTCCGGCGGCCCTTCCTCGCCGGCGTGCGCGACCACGTGCAGCCCCGCGTCGCGGGCCCGGGCGAACACCGGCTCGAACAGCTGCGGCGGGTGCCCCACCTCGGCGGAGTCCAGGCCGACGCCGTCGATCTGCTCCAGGTGCGGCTGCAGGGCCTCCCAGGTCGCCAGCGCCTCCTCCGGTCCGCGGTCGCGCAGGAAGCACGCGATGAGCCGGGTGGAGATGCCGAAGCGCTCCCGGCTGGTCCGCAGCGCGGCGGTGAGTCCGGCCACCACCTCCGACAGCGCGACGCCGCGGGAGGTGTGGGCCTGCGGGTCGAAGAAGATCTCCGCGTGCCGCACGCCCTGCTCGCGGGCCTTGGCCAGGTAGGCGTCGGTGAGGTCGGTGAAGTCCTGGGCGGTGCGCAGCACGGCCATCGCCAGGTAGTAGAGGTCGAGGAAGGACTGCAGGTCGTCGAAGACGTACCGGCGGCGCAGGTCCTCGACGGTCTCGAAGGGCAGTGCCACGCCGTTGCGGCGGGCGAGGTCGAACACCAGCTCCGGCTCCAGGGTGCCTTCGATGTGCAGGTGCAGCTCGGCCTTGGGCAGCGTCAGGCCCGACGACATCGCGACGTCCTCCCGGGTGGTGCTGGTGATCAGGCGTCAACCGTAACCACCGGTTCCTCGCCCGCGCAGGCGCCCGGTGCGACCGGTCGGGAGCGTTGACCCGGAGTTGGGCATCGGGCACTCGGCGTGTCATGGGACCATGGGGTGAACCCCGCACCAGCCGACATCCGCGAGGAACACTGAGTGAGCAGTTTCGCCGACACCACGTTCACGCCCCCGGAGCGGATCCGGAACTTCTGCATCATCGCGCACATCGACCACGGCAAGTCGACGCTGGCCGACCGGATGCTGCAGCTCACCGGTGTGCTGGAGGAACGCGCCTACCGGGCCCAGTACCTCGACCGGATGGACATCGAGCGGGAGCGCGGCATCACGATCAAGGCGCAGAACGTGCGCCTGCCGTGGACCGTCGACGGTGTCGAGCACGTGCTCCACATGATCGACACCCCGGGCCACGTCGACTTCACCTACGAGGTGAGCCGGTCGCTGGCCGCGTGCGAGGGCGCGATCCTGCTGGTCGACGCCGCGCAGGGGATCGAGGCGCAGACGCTCGCCAACCTGTACCTGGCGATGGAGCACGACCTGCAGATCATCCCCGTGCTCAACAAGATCGACCTGCCCGCGGCGGAGCCGGAGAGGTACGCCGCGGAGCTGGCGCACATCATCGGCTGCGAGCCGGAGGACGTGCTGCGCGTGTCGGCCAAGACCGGTGAGGGCGTCGACGCGGTGCTCGACGCGGTCGTGCAGCAGGTCCCGGCACCGGAGGGCGACGCCGACGCCCCGCCGCGCGCCATGATCTTCGACTCGGTCTACGACACCTACCGCGGCGTGGTCACCTACATCCGGGTGGTGGACGGCAAGATCACCCCGCGGCAGCGGATCCGGATGATGTCCACCGGCGCCACCCACGAGCTGCTCGAGGTGGGCATCATCTCGCCGGAGCCGAAGCCCTCGGAGGGCCTCGGGGTCGGCGAGGTCGGCTACCTGATCACCGGGGTGAAGGACGTCCGCCAGTCCAAGGTCGGTGACACCATCACCGCCGAGCGCAAGGGCGCGGAGGAGCCGCTGAGCGGCTACCGCGAGCCCAAGCCGATGGTGTACTCCGGGCTGTACCCGGTGGACGGCTCCGACTACCCGCTGCTGCGCGAGGCGCTGGACAAGCTGCAGCTCAACGACGCCGCGCTGACCTACGAACCGGAGACCTCCGGGGCGCTGGGCTTCGGGTTCCGCTGCGGGTTCCTCGGCCTGCTGCACCTGGAGATCACCCGCGACCGGCTGGAGCGCGAGTTCGGCCTGAACCTGATCTCCACCGCGCCGAACGTCGTCTACCAGGTGGAGATGGAGGACGGCAGCGAGCTGACCGTCACCAACCCCTCGGACTGGCCGGAGGGCAAGATCAAGGACGTCCGCGAGCCGGTCGCGAAGTGCACCGTCATCGCGCCGTCGGAGTTCGTCGGCGCGATCATGGAGCTGTGCCAGAGCCGCCGCGGGCAGCTGTCCGGGATGGACTACCTGTCGGAGACCCGCGTCGAGCTGCGCTACACCCTGCCGCTGGCGGAGATCGTGTTCGACTTCTTCGACCAGCTCAAGTCGCGCACCCGCGGCTACGCCTCGATGGACTACGAGGAGTCGGGCCTGCAGTCGTCGAACCTGGTCAAGGTCGACATCCTGTTGCAGGGTGAGCCGGTGGACGCCTTCAGCGCGATCGTGCACCGCGACGCCGCCTACGCCTACGGCACGAAGATGGCCTCGAAGCTGCGCGAGCTCATCCCGCGCCAGCAGTTCGAGGTGCCGATCCAGGCGGCGATCGGTTCGCGGGTCATCGCCCGCGAGACCATCCGCGCGATCCGCAAGGACGTGCTCGCCAAGTGCTACGGCGGTGACATCAGCCGGAAGCGCAAGCTGCTGGAGAAGCAGAAGGAAGGCAAGAAGCGGATGAAGACCATCGGCCGGGTCGAGGTCCCGCAGGAGGCCTTCGTCGCGGCGCTGTCCACCGACGAGTCCAAGGACGACAAGGCCAAGGGCAAGAAGTAGCGCCACCGCGCCCCGCGCACGCCCCCACCGGTCGTGGGGGCGTGCCGCGGTCGGGGTCAGTCCTGGTGCGCCTCCACGAACGCGTACACGTCGGCCTCGTCGACACCGGGGAAGGTGTCCGCGGGCAGCGCGGCGAGCACGTGCGAGTGCGCCCGCGCCGACGGCCACACCATGCCCTCCCACCGGCTGGCCAGGTCCGCCGGCGGGCGCTGGCAGCACTCGCCGTTGGGGCACCGGGACTTCGAGTGGTTGTTGGTGTCGCGCCCGCGGAACCAGCGCGACTCGGCGTAGGGGACGCCGAGGGTGATCGCGAAGTCGCGCCCGCGGCTGGGGTCGACGTGCGCGACGCACCAGTGGGTCGCCCCGGGCTTGTCGGTGTACTGGTAGTAGGTCGAGTAGCGGTCCGGGGAGGCGAAGACCTGGCGCCCCGCCCAGTACCGGCACATCCGCTGCCCCTCGATCGCGCCGGTCGGGTCGCTGGGGAACACCAGGCCGTCGTTCTCGTAGGCCTTGTAGATGATCCCGGTCTCGTCGTTGCGCACGAAGTGGCAGACCAGGTCCAGGTACTGGGTGGCCAGGTTGGTGAAGCGGTGCGCGGCCATCTCGTAGGACACCGAGAAGACGTCCCGCAGGTCCTCCACCGCGATGTCGCGCTCGGCCTTGGCCTCCTGCAGGAACGGCACCGCCGCCTGCTCGGGCACCAGGACGGCCGCGGCGAAGTAGTTCGCCTCGACGCGCTGCCGCAGGAAGTCCGCGAAGTCGCGGGGCTGGCTGTGGCCGAGGGTGAGGTGGCCGAGGGTCTGCAGCAGGATGGTGCGCGGGCTGTGCATGCCCAGTGACTCGCGGCGCAGGAAGATGCGGCGGTTCTTCAGGTCGGTGACGGAGCGGACCGAGCGGGGGAGGTCGTTGACGAACCGCAGCGCGTAGCCGAGGTGGGTGGCGATCGCCTGGATCTGCCCCTCCGACAGCGGCCCGCCGTGGTAGCCGATGTCGTTGAGGATGCCCGCGGCCGCCTTCTCGATCTCGGGGAAGTAGTTGCCGTGCTCGCGCATCATCCGGCGCAGCTCGGCGTTGGCCTTGCGTGCCTCCTCGGGCGTGGCGACCTGCTTGGTCTCCCGGCGCTTGAGCTCCTCGTAGAGCCCGAGCACGTGCTCCAGCGCCTCGGTGGGGACCCGCTTGCCGACCTTGAGCGGTGGCAGGCCCAGCCGCTGGTAGATCGGGTCGAGCTGCGCCCGCTCCACCGCGATCTCCAGCTCGGCGCGCCGGTTCGGCGGCTTCTTGGACAGCAGCTCGTCGACGGAGGTGCCCAGCGCCTCGGCCAGGGCGCGCAGCAGGGACAGCTTCGGCTCGCGGTGGCCGTTCTCCAGCAGCGACAGCTGCGAGGGGGCGCGACCGACACGTTCGCCCAGCTCGACGAGGGTGAGCCCGGCGGCGCGACGCAAGTGGCGCAGCCGCTGACCGAACACCAGGAGGTCGTGTTCCGTCGAAAAGTTGCGGTCTTCTTCCGAGGCGAACTCCGTCATGCCGTTGAGCTTAGCAGAAAAATCGCGAAAATTAACTGGGAAATCCGGTCGTGTTTCGCTGGACGTCGGGTGAAGCTTGGAACCAACAGGCCGCAGGAGAGCCCGGAAGGGGAACAAGATGAGCATCCGCGAGCAGGCGAAGCAGGCCGCTGAGGAACTGCAGCGCGACTGGGACACCAACCCGCGGTGGAAGGGCATCGAGCGCACCCACTCCGCCGAGACCGTGATCCGCCTCCGCGGCTCGGTTCGTGAGGAGCACACCCTCGCCCGGCAGGGCGCCGAGCGGCTCTGGAAGCTGCTGCACGAGACCGACTACATCAACGCCCTGGGCGCGCTGACCGGCAACCAGGCCGTCCAGCAGGTCCGCGCCGGCCTGCAGGCCATCTACCTGTCCGGCTGGCAGGTCGCCGCCGACGCCAACCTGGCGGGCGAGACCTACCCGGACCAGAGCCTCTACCCGGCCAACTCGGTTCCCGCGGTCGTGCGCCGCATCAACAACGCCCTCAAGCGCGCCGACCAGATCAACTGGTCCGAGGCCCTGGACCCGGAGGCGCCGGAGGGCGAGAGCCAGGACATCCACTGGATGGCGCCGATCGTCGCTGACGCCGAGGCCGGCTTCGGTGGTGTCCTCAACGCCTACGAGCTGATGAAGGCCATGATCGCCGCCGGTGCGGCGGGCGTGCACTGGGAGGACCAGCTGGCCTCCGAGAAGAAGTGCGGCCACCTGGGCGGCAAGGTTCTCATCCCGACCAGCCAGCACGTCAAGACGCTCAACGCCGCGCGCCTGGCCGCGGACGTCGCCGGCGTGCCGTCCCTGGTCATCGCCCGCACCGACGCGCAGGCCGCGACCCTGCTGACCAGCGACGTCGACGAGCGCGACCAGCAGTACACCACCGGTGAGCGCACGCCGGAGGGCTTCTACAAGGTCCGCAACGGCATCGAGCCGTGCATCACCCGTGCGCTGGCCTACGCGCCGCACGCGGACCTGATCTGGATGGAGACCTCCACGCCGGACCTGGAGGTGGCCCGCAAGTTCGCCGAGGCGGTCAAGGCCAAGTACCCGGACCAGATGCTGGCCTACAACTGCTCGCCGTCGTTCAACTGGAAGAAGAACCTGGACGACGCGACCATCGCCAAGTTCCAGCGCGAGCTGGGCCACATGGGCTACAAGTTCCAGTTCATCACGCTGGCCGGCTTCCACGCGCTGAACTACAGCATGTTCGACCTGGCCAAGGGCTACGCGGCGGACGGCATGACCTCCTACGTGGACCTGCAGGAGCGCGAGTTCGCCGCCGAGGCCGACGGCTACACCGCGACCCGCCACCAGCGCGAGGCGGGCACCGGGTACTTCGACCTCATCAGCACCGCGGTGAACCCGGACTCGTCGACCACGGCGCTGGCCGGCTCGACCGAGACCGCGCAGTTCCACTGACAGTGTGAGACCGTGGCCGGCCCTCCGGGGCCGGCCACCCGAGACGCACCAGCGGCCCTGTGGCGGGGTGTCGGAAAGATCGCGATGGTGCGAGTGGGCGGGAACCCTGGCGTCGGGTCCCGCCCACTTCTCGCGTTCGGGGGCTCTTCACGTCCCGTTCGAGTGATCATCGACGTCGGCTGCATCTGTGCGGCGGCCTCGCTCCTCTTCATGAGCGGGCCCCGGAAGACCGGGGCGGTGCACGAGTGGAGGGAGCACGCGATGTCGATCGACCTGGGCAGCCGTCGGTTCACGGTCCAGGACCTGGAGGCGTTCCCGGAGGACGGACGCCGCTACGAGCTCGTCGACGGCGAACTGCTGGTGAGCCCGGCGGTGGGGTGGCCGCACCAGGAAGCGCTCGGGGCGCTGTTCGTGCGCCTGCACCGGGCGAGCCCGCCCGAGTACCGGGTGCTCACCGCACCGTTCGCGGTGCGCCAGGACCTCTACACCGAGTTGCGGCCGGACCTCGTGGTCGCCCGCTACACCGACCTGACGCTGAAGGACCTGCCGGCGGCACCGGTGCTCGCGGTCGAGGTGGCCTCGCCGAGCAGCCGGTTGAACGACACCAGCCTGCGCAAGGCCGCCCACGCCAGGTTGGGCAGCCGGCACTTCTGGCTGGTGGACCCGGACCTGGAGGTCCCGTCGGTGACGGCGTGGGAACTGGTCGGGGGCAGCGACTACCAGCGGGTGGCGCGGGTGGTCGGTGACGAGCTGTTCGAGCCGCAGCGACCATTCCCGGTCCGCTTCGCCCCGGCGGACCTGGTGGCCGGGCTGCGCCCCTGACGCGCCCGCCTCAGGGGCGGGCGGGACGCCACATGCCGTAGACGGTCAGCCCGCCGGAGACCGGGAACTCGTGGATCACGCGGAAGCCGAACCGCTCGAAGTGCGCGACCCCGGCGTGCGTGGCGGTCTCCAGGTACACGGGTGTGTCGTGGGCGTCGGCGCGGGCGAGCCCGTTCGTCAGCAGCGCGCGGGCGAGTCCGCGCCCGCGCGCCCGGGGATCGGTGCCGAGGGCGAACAGGTGCCAGTGCGGTTCGTCCGGGCGGTGGTTCTCGCTGGCGGTGAACGCCTCGATCGCCCGCGCCGTGTCGGGGATCCGCCACCGGAACAGGGAGAGCAGCGCGGGCAGGTGCGCGATGCGGCGACCGAGCGGGGGTTCCTGCGCACCGGGCCGGTCCCACACCGCGGCAGCACGCGGCTGCTCGCCCAGAACCGCGATGTCGGCGGTCTGGTCCCGGGTCAGCAGGAGGGAGAACAGCTTGCGCAGCCGGGGTTCCCGGCGCGTCCGGTCGGGCAGCAGCGCGGCCATGCGGGGCTCGTCGTGGTAGGCGGTCCCGAGCAGGCCGGCGAGCGTCGAGAAGTCCCCGTCACCAGCGGGGTGGAGCACGAGGTCGTCGTGCGTGGTGGTCTGCATTGTTGTCCTCCCCCTGATCAGCACCTCGATTCCGTTATGCCGGAGGGAGAGGAGGAATGCAAAGCGTGCCGGGTCACCCGCCGTTGGCGCCCCGGGACGACGCGCTCGTCGACACAGAGCTCCACAGTGGACGGTGTGGGTGGAGGCGGGGGGAGTCGGCTCGTCGGGCGGACGCCGGACGCGTCTCGGGACCGTCGCGGAGACAGTGGGCCGTGGGCGCGGCGTCTCGTGCGTCCGGTCCCCGGCGCGGACGGGGCTCCTCGGCGCCCCGCTCGCTGCCGCCGGGCTGGACCGCGGCCGCCGCGCGCCGCGGAGGAGCGGAAGTCGTTGAGCGCGAGGCGAGTTCGCCTCCGAGCGTGGTCGACCGCGTGCGACGGGTGACCGGGGCCTGCGCCGCCGCCGGAGCTCGACCCGGCCGGTCACGCTGTCGGGAGGAGCGTCCGGTCCTCGGCGCGTGGAGGTGGTCTCGGGCACAGGTCGCTGCGTCGTCGCAGGTCGGCCGCTCGCGCGGACGGAGTGCGCGGAAAACGGGTTGGTGTGGCGCGCACGGCGCCACGTAGGTTCTCCGACCATGGGGATCGTCCAGTCGGTGAACGTTGCGGTCGTGCGCACCGAGGAGTGGACCGGGCGGGTCGGCCGCAGCGGGATCGACAAGCGGCCGGTGCAGCACCCGGTGCTGTTCGAGCGGTCCGGGGTGCGCGGGGACACGGTGTGCGACCGCGAGCACCACGGCGCGTGGTACCAGGCGGCGTACGCCTTCGACCGGGAAGAGCTCGAGCACTGGTCGCAGGTGCTGGGGCGGGAGCTGGTGCCGGGCAACGCGGGGGAGAACCTCACGCTGGTCGGCGTCGACAGCAGCTCGGCGGTCATCGGTGAGCGCTGGCGGATCGGCGGGGCGGTGCTCCGGGTGACCGGACCGCGCACGCCGTGCCGGGTCTTCGCCGGGTTCTGGGACGTTCCCTCCTTGGTGAAGCAGTTCAGCGCGCACGGCCGCACCGGCGCCTACCTCGCGGTGGAGGAGCCGGGCGAGATCGCGGCGGGGGACACCGTCGAGGTGCTGTCCCGGCCCGAGCACGGGGTGCAGGTGGCTGAGGTGTTCGCGGTGTCGATGAACCGGGGTGACGGACTGCTCGAGCACGTCGAGCGCGGGCTGGCCGACCTGCCGGAGGAGTGGCGCGCGTCGCTGGCCGCCAAGCTGGCTAGTGCGCGGAGCGGCACTCGATGATGGCGTAGCCGTTGTCCAGGGGGGTGAAGTCCTCGACGGACAGCCCGGCGGTGGCCGCGACCTGCTGGGTCCGGTCGAGGTCGCGCATCCGGCCGCCGACGTAGACCATCATCCGCAGGTCCATCTCGGTGAACGTGGCCATCTGGTCGACGTCGGGCAGCAGTTCGACGATCAGCACCCGCCCACCGGGTTCCAGCGCCCGGCCGCAGTGCCGCAGGATCCGGGCGGCGTCCTCGTCGTCCCAGTCGCCGAGCACGTCGCAGAGGATGATCGCGTCGGCCGTGACGGGCAGTGGTTCGAACAGGCTCGCCGTCACCACCCCGGCGCGGTCCAGCACCCCCTGCTCCTGCAGGTACGCGGTGGCGTTGCGGGCCGGACCGACCAGGTCGACCAGGACGCCGCGCAGCCCCGGCTGCTGGCGGAGGATGGTCGCGAGCAGCACGCCCTTGCCGCCTTCGACGTCGGCGATCCGGCGGTAGCCGGTCCAGTCGTGCGCGGTCGCGACCAGCGGGGCGATGCCGTGCGTCTTGGTCTCCATCACGGTCTCGTAGGAGTCCGACAGCTGCGGGTTGTGCGCCAGGTCCTCCCAGAAGGACCGGCCGAACGCGGCCGGGTAGGCGGGATGGTGCCCGCGCACCTGCTCGATGAGCTCGACGAACGCGAGGTCGGCGCGGCCGATCGCGCCGTCGAGGTCCAGCCAGGGGCGCGGCCCGTCGAGCACGTCGCTGCGCAGGGCGTTGGAGGCCTCGTTGGGGCCGAAGACGTCGGGTTCCGGTTCGGTGAACATGCCGTGGTGCACCAGGAACCGCAGCACCCGCCCCAGCGGATCGGGCACGGCCCGGCAGCGGTGCGCGATCTCGGCGAGCGGGACGGGGCCGTCCTTCACCACGTCGGGCACTCGCAAGGTGGCCGCGGTCCGAACCGCGAACGGGGTGGCCAGGTCGGCCATCGCCCAGATGTCCGGTGACTCGGAGGCCATGCGTTGCAGGGTAAGCCCGCCACGCCCAATCAGCGCGCCACAACAGCTGTGCTTTGTGGACTCCGAGCCTCCACCCCGCTCGTGGGCTCCGAGCCCCCACCCCGGTCCGATCCGGTCACCGAGGCCGGCCCCGCGCCCCGCACCCACCGCGCACCACCACCTCGACCCGGCCGAACCGCGCCGCGACACGAGGTCGTGAGTGCACAGACCGGCTGCAGGCGGCCTAGGCACTCACGACCCGGCCCGGAACGGGAGCTCCCGCTGATCAGGGCACCGAGTCGTCCTGGCTGATCCCGGAAGGTCGTCCTGGCTGATCGCGAAGGCGGTCCCGACGACCCCCGTGTGCGACGGCTGACCTGCCCACGCCCCAGCGGCGCCACGCTCTCGACGGTGTCGGCGACCGAGGCGCGCGAGGGGTCGTGAGTGCGCAAGCCGGTTGCAGGCGGCTTGAGCACTCACGACCCCCGTGCCCCAGTCAGGAGTCGCTGATCACGGCACCGGATGTGCTCGAGCGCTGGCCCGGGTCGTGGCTTGCCCCGGCTCGGCGACGGTCTCGCATCCGGTGACTGACCACGACGGGCGACACGGCGAGAGGCACGGCCTCGGCCGGGCGGCGGGCCGGGCCAGGCTAGGCCCACCGCGGTCGCGGTGCGCCGTGGCGAGGGGTCGTGAGTGCGCAAGCCGGTTGGAGGCGGCTTGAGCACTCACGACCCCCGTGCCCCGAGTGGGAGCTGCTGATCAAGGCACTGGGGGACTCGGACGCTCGCCCGGGCTTCGCCCGCCGTCTCGTGGTGGCCTCCTCGGATGCGGGGGTTGGCCACTCGGTGCGCGTCGGCGGGGCTATCGCGGTCGGGTTGCGTCGTGGCGAGGGGTCGTGAGTGCGTGAGCCGGTTGGAGGCGGTTCACGCACTCACGACCCCGGCGGGGGTGGCAGGGCTCGACCGCGGCTCGCGGAATCGCGACGCCGCGAACCCGGTTCGCCGATCGGCCTGCCTACGGCTGCTGTGGGAGATCGGGTGGGGGCCGTGGCGGGGCCTGTGCTGCGGTGCCGATGTCGCGTCGAGGCGTCCTCCAGGAAGAGCTGGTCGTGCCTGCTCTGGTGGCGGCGAGGTTTGGTGCGCTGTGGCGGGGCTGGTCGTGCCTGCTCTCGTGGCGACGGGGTTCGCCGCGCTGCGGTGGGGCGGGTCGCGCTGCGGCGGAACGGTTCAGTCCGCTGCGGTACCGTGGGCGAAAGCTCGGGAGGACTCCGCATGCACGTGGCCGACATGGCCGCCCTGGCCCGCCAGGACACCGCCGACGGCGTGGAACAGCAGATCGTCGCAGCGCTCATCGACGTCGGCGGGCGGGTCCTGCTGGTGCGCCGGTGCGCGGGTGACTCCCGCGGCGGCGAGTGGGAGTTCCCCGGCGGCAAGGTCGACCCCGGTGAGGACCTGCGCACCGCGCTCACCCGGGAGGTGCGGGAGGAGACCGGCCTGCGCGTCACCCGGGTCGGCCGGTACCTGGGCTCCTTCGACTACACCACCCGGAGCGGCCGCTACCACCGCCAGCACACCTTCACGGTGGTCGTCGAGCCGGCCGGTGAGGTGCACCTGACCGAGCACGACGCGCACGCCTGGGTCACGACCGCCGACGAGGTCCGGCTCGGCCCCGAGCTCGCGCCGATCCTCGACACCTACCTCACCGCCCGCTGAGGCCCGGCTTCAGGCCCCGCGCCAGGTCAGCGGGGACGCGTTGATGGCCGCCTCGGCGATGCGCTGCGCGGTCGCGGTCTTGAGCTCGGCGCGGGCGGAGTCGATCCAGGCGTCGACCCGCTGGACGCCGATGTCGCGGTACTCCACCGCCTGCAGCAGCATCTCCAGCCGGTCGGCGTCCTTGGCGCACAGCGCCTCGGTGGTCTCCCGCGTCTCGTACTCGTCGACCGCGCCACGGATCATCTCCCGCGACCGCTCCGGCAGCTCCGCGGTCTGGTCCGCGGTGATCTGCCGCGGATCGGGCTTGGTCAGGTAGCCGTTGGTGGTGTGCGGGAGGTCCCCGGTGCGGGTCTCCTGGCTGTCGTGCCACAGCCCGAGCAGCGCAGCCCGGGCCGGGTCCGCGCCCTCCTCGGCGGCGAGGACCGCGGCCAGCTGCGCGACCCGCGTGCTGTGCTCGGCCACCGACTCGGGGTCGCGCACGCCCGCGTGCCACCAGCCGGCGCGGCGGATGCGCTTGAGCACCCCGAGCTCGTACCCGAAGGCTGCGAGCGGCGCGGCGTCTTCCGGCACGGTGTGCCCTCCGTTCTCCAGCCCCACTGGACCGATCCTGCCTGGTCCGCCGGCTGCAGGTGGCGGCGTCCTACCACCTTCGGGCCAAAGTGTGATGCTCGCCACCCTGTTGCGCGCGGTCGACTTCCAGGAAAGATTGGTGTACCAAAGGTTTGACTTCCGAGTAATGACCGGCCGGTTCGGCGGAAGGTGCGGAGCGAGATGACCAACGAGCTGGAGCACTTCATCGGCGGCAAGCGCGTCGCGGGGACGTCAGGCTCCTTCGGTGACGTGTTCGACCCCAACACCGGGCAGGTGCAGGCCCGGGTCCCGCTGGCCTCGGCGGAGGAGGTCGCGGCGGCGGTCGACAACGCCGCCGAGGAGCAACCGGCCTGGGCCGCGCAGAACCCGCAGAAGCGGGCGCGGGTGCTCATGCGGTTCCTGCAGCTGGTCAACGACGAGATGGACTCGCTCGCCCGGCTGCTGGCCTCCGAGCACGGCAAGACCGTCGCCGACGCCAAGGGCGACATCCAGCGCGGCCTCGAGGTCGTCGAGTTCGCCGTCGGCATCCCGCACCTGCTCAAGGGCGAGTACAGCGAGAGCGTCGGCACCGGCATCGACGTGTACTCGCTGCGCCAGCCGCTGGGCGTGGTCGCCGGCATCACGCCGTTCAACTTCCCGGCGATGATCCCGCTGTGGAAGGCCGCACCGGCCATCGCCTGCGGCAACGCCTTCGTGCTCAAGCCCTCCGAGCGGGACCCCTCCGTGCCGCTGCGGCTGGCCGAGCTGTTCATCGAGGCGGGGCTGCCGCCGGGGATCTTCAACGTGGTCAACGGCGACAAGACCGCGGTGGACGCCATCCTCACCGAGCCGCGCATCCAGGCGGTCGGGTTCGTCGGCTCCTCGGCGATCGCGGAGTACATCTACGCGACCGCGGCCGCCCACGGGAAGCGCGCGCAGTGCTTCGGCGGCGCCAAGAACCACCTGATCGTGATGCCCGACGCGGACCTCGACCAGGCCGCCGACGCGCTCGTCGGCGCCGGCTACGGCTCGGCGGGGGAGCGGTGCATGGCCATCTCGGTGGCCGTGCCGGTCGGTGAGGCCACCGCGAACGCGCTGGTCGAGAAGCTGGTCGAGCGGGTGAACCGGCTCAAGATCGGCACCAGCTTCGACGAGGACGCCGACTTCGGCCCGCTGGTCACCGCGCAGGCCCGGCAGCGGGTCCTGGACCTCATCGGCACGGGTGTCGAGGAGGGCGCGCAGCTGCTGGTCGACGGGCGCGACTTCACGCTCGCCGGGCACGAGGACGGCTTCTTCCTCGGTGCCTCGCTGTTCGACCACGTCACCCCGGAGATGCGGATCTACCGCGAGGAGATCTTCGGGCCGGTGCTGTCGGTGGTGCGCGCCGCCGACTACGACGAGGCGGTGCGGCTGCCCAGCGAGCACGAGTACGGCAACGGCGTGGCGATCTTCACCCGGGACGGCGACGCGGCCCGTGAGTTCGTCTCCCGCGTCAACACCGGCATGGTCGGCGTGAACGTGCCGATCCCGGTGCCCATCGCCTACCACACCTTCGGTGGCTGGAAGCGCTCCGGCTTCGGCGACCTCAACCAGCACGGCCCGGACTCGATCCGCTTCTACACCAAGACCAAGACGGTCACCTCGCGCTGGCCCTCCGGGCTGAAGGAGGGCGCCAGCTTCACCATCCCGACCATGCACTGACACCGGGCGGTCGGCGGCGCCCCGTGCGGGGCGCCGCCAGCGCCGCAGGTGGCGGTCTCGGGGGAGACCGCCGAACGCGAAGGAGAGGACGTGTCCGTTGCAGCGGTAGCCGGCCCGGTGTCGCCGTTCGAGCTCACCGACGACCAGCGCGCGATCCGGGACACCGCGCGGGAGTTCGCCGCCGAGCAGCTCGCCCCGCACGCCGTCGAGTGGGACCAGGCCAAGCACTTCCCGGTGGAGACGTTGCGGCTGGCCGGGGAGCTCGGCATGGGCGGGGTCTACGTCGACGAGTCCGTCGGCGGCAGCGGTCTCAGCCGCTTCGACTCGGTGCTCATCTTCGAGGCGCTGGCCAGCGGCGACCCGTCGATCGCCGCCTACATCTCCATCCACAACATGTGCGCGGGCATGATCGACCGCTTCGGCACCGACGAGCAGCGCGCCCGCTGGCTGCCGCGGCTGTGCTCGATGGAGCACCTGGCCAGCTACTGCCTCACCGAGCCGGGTGCCGGTTCGGACGCGGCCGGGTTGCAGACCCGCGCGGTCCGCGACGGTGACGACTACGTGCTCACCGGCGTCAAGCAGTTCATCTCCGGCGGGGGCTCCTCGGACGTCTACGTGGTGATGGCCCGCACCGGCGAGGAGGGGCCGAAGGGCGTCTCCACGTTCGTGGTCGAGCGCGATTCGCCGGGGCTGTCGTTCGGGGCGAACGAGAAGAAGATGGGCTGGAACGCCCAGCCCACCCGGCAGGTGGTCTTCGACGGCGTCCGGGTGCCCGCCGACCAGCGGCTCGGCGAGGAGGGCATCGGCTTCCGCATCGCGATGACCGGTCTGGACGGGGGACGGCTCAGCATCGGCGCGTGCTCGTTGGGCGGGGCGCAGACCGCGCTCGACAAGAGCCTCGGCTACGTGCGGGAACGCACCCAGTTCGGCGCCAAGATCAGCGACTTCCAGGCGCTGCGGTTCAAGCTCGCCGACATGGCCACCGAGCTGGAGGCCGCCCGGCTGCTGCTGTGGCGGGCGGCCTGCGCGCTGGACGCCGGCGACCCGATGGCCACCCGGTTCTGCGCGATGGCCAAGCGGCTGGCCACCGACACCGGGTTCGCGGTGGCCAACGAGGCACTTCAGATCCACGGTGGTTACGGCTACCTTGCCGAGTACGGCTTGGAGAAGATCGTCCGCGACCTGCGGGTGCATCAGATCCTGGAAGGCACCAACGAGATCATGCGCCTGATCGTCTCCCGGAGCCTGCTGGACGGCTGAGCCGCGAGGCCCGGGACACGGTCCGGTGCACCGGCGCGGTCCGGTGGTCCGCGAGGCCCCGGTGGGGGCGCGGAGGGCCGCGCGCACGAGACACCTGGAGTTGCTTCATGACGGAACCCGAGGTCCTGGTCCGCGAACAGGGCTCGCTCGGACGGATCACGCTCAACCGCCCCAAGGCGCTCAACTCGCTGACGCTGGGGATGGTGCGGGCGATGTCCGAGGCCATCGAGCAGTGGCGCACCGCGGAGCACATCACCGCGGTCCTGATCGACGGGGCGGGGGAGCGCGGGCTGTGCGCGGGCGGTGACGTCCGCGCGCTGCACGACGCGGCCAAGGCCGGTGACGAGTCGCTGCCCGCCGCCTTCTGGACCGAGGAGTACCGGCTCAACTCCGCGCTCTCCCGCTACCCGAAGCCGGTGGTGGGGGTCATGGACGGCATCTGCATGGGCGGCGGCGTCGGCATCACCGCGCACGGGTCGCACCGGGTGGTCACCGAGCGCTCCAAGGTCGGCATGCCGGAGGTCGGCATCGGGTTCATCCCGGACGTCGGCGGCACCTACCTGCTCTCCCGCGCGCCCGGCGAGCTCGGCACGCACCTGGCGCTGACCGGCGCCCCGGTCGGCGGGGCCGACGCGGTGCTCTGCGGCATGGCGGACCACTACGTGCCGAGCGCGAACCTGCCCGAGCTGGTCGACGCGCTCTCCAGCGGAGCGGTCGACGAGGTGCTGCGCAAGTACGCCGAGCCCGCCCCGGAGGCGCCGCTGGCCGCGGAGCGGGAGTGGATCGACGCGGCCTACTCGGCGGACACCGTCGAGGAGGTCCTGCGGCGCCTGCGCGAGCGGCCGGAGGACGCGGCCCGCCAGGCCGCCGAGACGATCGAGCAGAAGTCGCCGACCTCGCTGAAGGTCACGCTCAAGGCGCTGCGCAGCGGCTACTCCTCCCTGGAGGAGGCGCTGGCGCAGGAGTACCGGCTGGCCATGGCGTGCGTGCGGATCGGGGACTTCGTCGAGGGGGTGCGGGCGACCCTCGTCGACAAGGACCGCAACCCGCGGTGGTCGCCCGCGACGCTGTCCGAGGTGGACGACGCGCGGGTGGCGGAGTTCTTCGCGCCGACCGCGGACGAGCCGGAGCTCTTCGGCTGACCCCGAGTCGGCCGCGGACGGGATCATCCAGCGCAGAAAGGTTGTGACAATGGCTGTCATCGGTTTCATCGGGCTGGGCCACATGGGCGGTCCGATGTCGGCGAACCTCGTCGGGGCCGGGCACACCGTGCAGGGCTACGACCTGATCCCGGCTGCGCTGGAGGCCGCCGCCCGGCGTGGCGTGACCACCGTGGGGTCGGTGGCCGAGGCGGTCACCGGCGCCGAGGCGGTGATCACCATGCTGCCCAGCGGCAAGCACGTGCTGGAGTGCTACGACGAGGTGCTGGCCGCGGCCGAACCCGGCGCCCTGCTGATCGATTCGTCCACTGTGGACGTGGCGGACGCGCGGGAGGCGCACGAGCGGGCGGAGAAGGCCGGCTTCGGGTCCATCGACGCTCCGGTGTCCGGCGGCACGGCCGGCGCCGAGGCGGGCACGCTGACGTTCATGGTGGGCGGCTCGGAGGAGGACTTCCGCCGCGCCGAACCGCTGCTGGAACCGATGGCGCGCAAGGTGGTCCACTGCGGCGGGCCCGGCAACGGGCAGGTCACCAAGATGTGCAACAACCTCATCCTGGGGGCCTCCATGGTGGCGGTGAGCGAGGCCTTCGTGCTCGGCGAGCGGCTCGGCCTGTCGCACCAGGCGCTGTACGACGTCGCGTCGATCTCCACCGGCCAGTGCTGGGCGCTGACCACGAACTGCCCGGTGCCGGACCTGGTGGAGACCAGCCGCGCCAACCACGACTACGAGCCCGGGTTCGCCGCCTCGCTCATGCTCAAGGACCTGCGGCTGGCCAGCTCGGCGGCCGAGCAGAGCGGCACCGACATCCAGATCGGCCGGCTGGCCACCGAGCTCTACCGCCGGTTCACCGAGGAGGGCGGCGGCGACCTCGACTTCGGCGCGATCATCAAGTCCATCCGCGAGCACTCCGGCGCCTGAGCGCACGGCCGCGCACGACGACCCCCGGTGGCCTGGCGCCACCGGGGGTCTGCCGCGTACTGACCCCCGTCGACGCCGTCCCCCGGTCGGGTGGGCTGGCGCGCGGCGCGGGGTGGTGCGTGCCGGGGCCCCGAGCGGGCGCGCAGCGCCGCTCGGCAGGGGCGGGGCGGCGCAACGCGCCACCGGACCGGGCGTACCCTGGCGCCTTGTGTTGGAGTGGCTTGTCGAGTGGTACGACGGCGTCGAGCTGTGGCTCGTGCAGTTGCCCTACCCACTGCAGGTGACGCTCGTGTTCGCCGTGTTGCTGCCGCTGTGCTGGGGCCTGGCCCGCGTGATCGACCGGGGGATCGACGGTCTCGGAGCGAAGCTGACCCGGGTGCGTGACGCCGAGCCCCCGGTCGGCCGCCGCGACGGCGGACCCGCCCGGCGCCGGAAGGAGACGGCGTGAGCTCGCGCAAGCGCATCTCGACGGCGCTGGTCGGGCTCATCGCTCTCGTCGTCATCGGCTGGTTCGTCCGCGACTACGCCACCCCCGACACCCTGCCGACCGGCAGCCGGCCGGCCGCTGCGGTGCCCGGCGCCGAGTCCGGTCTGCCGATCGAGCGGCTCTCCACGCTCCCGCCGGAGGTCGGCCGGACGTGGGAGCTGATCCAGCGCGGTGGTCCGTTCCCGTACCCGGACAAGGACGGCTCGGTCTTCGGCAACCGCGAGGGCGTCCTGCCCGAGGCGGACCCGGGCTACTACCACGAGTACACCGTTCCGACCCCGGGTTCCCGCGATCGCGGGGCCCGACGGCTGGTCACCGGCGACCGGTCTGAGCTTTACTACACCAGCGATCACTACGAGACGTTCGTGGTTGTCGACACCACGGGTTGAGTGCCATGTTTGCTACGAGATGGGCCAGCAGGGTGCGGAAGGAGCAGCCGGTGAGCGAGGTGGAACGCCACTCCGCCGACATCACGGCTCGCGAGGCCGTCCGGGAAGCTGAGCAGCGCGGTGCGACCGTGCACGTCCTCGACGGTCATGAGCTGGTCAACAAGCGCACGACGCTGGACGGCATCGCGGCCGTGCTGAACTTCCCGGAGTGGGCCGGGCGCAACCTCGACGCCCTCTACGACTGCCTGACCGACCTGTCCTGGCTCGACGAGGGCGAGCACGTGCTGGTCTGGTCCGGGTCGCAGGCCCTGGCCGAGCACGACCCCAAGGCCTTCAACAAGATCAACGCCGTGCTGCGCGACGCGGCGGAGCGCCCGGTCTGCGGGCGCACCTTCACCTCGGTCCTGACCAAGGACTGACCGGGCCGCGCCCGCCGCTGCCAGCTGCCACGGCGGGCGGGCCCCTGAGTCACTTCAGGGCGTCCGGGACCCAGGACGGCTTGCGCTTCTCGGCGAAGGCCCGCATGCCCTCCTGGCCCTCCTCGCCCGCGAAGTGCTCGGCGGACAGCTCGAGCATCTGCCCGAACGCCTCGTCCATCGCCGCCGGGCGTCGGGCGGTGAGCATCTCCTTGGTCGCCGCCAGGGCCTTCGGGCCGCCCAGGGCGAGCATGTCGGTGTAGCGCTTGACCTCCGCGTCCAGCTGCTCGGCGGGCACCGCCGAGTTGACCAGGCCGATCTCGGCGGCGCGCCGGGCGTCGAAGGTCTCGCCGGTGAGGAACAGCTCGTGCGCCTGGCGGGCGGCCAGCCGGGGCAGCACGGTCACCGAGATCACCGCGGGCACCACGCCGATGCGGACCTCGGAGAAGGCGAACGTGGCGGTGTCCACCGCGACGGCGATGTCGCAGGCCGCGACGATGCCCACCCCGCCGGCGCGGGCCGGGCCGGCCAGCTTGGCCACGACCGGCTTCGGGCTGGTCCAGATCTGCTCCAGGATCGCCGGGAACTCCTGCACGCCCTGGCTCTCGGCGTCAGCCGAGCGCGACTCCTTGAGGTCCATCCCGGCGCAGAACACCGGCCCGGTGTGGTCCAGGACGACCACGCGCACCGCGTCGTCGGCGACCGCGGTCGCCAGGTGCTCGCGCAGCTCCTCGCGCAGCTGGGCGGAGAGCGCGTTGCGGTTGTGCGGTGAGTCCAGGGTGAGCGTGGCGACGCCGTCGGCCACGCCGAGGTGCACGAGTTCTTCCATGGCAGGCACGTTAACCGCGCCGGCCACGGCCGGGCCAGTGATCCAGGTCTCGCGCGGCCGGCCGTCAGGTGGGCGGGTAGCGGTCGCCCCAGGCCGGTGGGCGGGGACCGAACTCCAGGACCGCGTCGTGCGCGAGGCGTTCGATCACGTCGTGCAGCTCCAGGTCGTCCGTCCAGCGCTCCGGGATGCGCCGCGCCCCGGCGACCGCGCCGACGAGGCTGCCGCAGACCGCGCCGGTCGTCGCGCTGCCGCCGGAGTGGTTCACCGCCACCGGCAGCGCGGTGTCGAGGTCGCCGTCGCCGACCAGCGCCGCGTGCAGTCCGATGGCCAGCGACTCCGCCGCGGTCGCCCCGGTGCCGAGGGCGCGTTCGAGGTCCGTCGGTGCCACCCGGCCGGCGCGGGCCAGCCGCACCGCCGCACCGATCCGCCGGGTGACCTCCTCGTGCCCGGAGCGCCCGGAGAGCTGGTCCAGCACCTCCTCCACGGCGCCGGCCAGGGCTTCCCCGGCGAGCAGCCGCGACACCAGGAACGCCAGCGCCCCCGTGCTCAGCCGGGCCGTCGGGTGGCCGTGGGTGAGCACTGCGGTGCGCATCCCGATGTCGAACACCTCGGCCGGGTCGCTGCTCCACAGGGCCACCGGCACCGCCCGGACGAGCGCGCTGCTGCCCGCCGAGTCGCTGGCCGGTCGCTCCGGGGTGCCCATCGGCTGCTGGCCCTTGGCGAAGGCGATCAGCGTGCGCATCATCGTCCGGCCCGGGTTGCGGGTCTGGAACAGCGCCCGCTGCTGGACCAGCCACCCGTCCGGTTCCGGGGCGGTGCCCAGGAACTCGCCCGCCGCGCGCGGCCAGCTCAGGTGCTGGGTGTGCAGCCAGCGCTGGTAGGCGTGCTGGACGTGCCGCGTCGGGTCGGTGGTGCCTGCGGTGCGGCGGCTGACGCTGGCGCGGATCGTGCCCTCGAGCGTGAACAGCAGCAGCTGGGTGTCGCTGCCGAGGCGCCCGGAGGGGTGGCCGGCGGGGACGTAGTCGGTCAGGCCGTCGGCCCCGTGCCGGGCGCGGATCTCCTCCCAGCTGTCGCCGGCCACCGGGATGCCGAGGGCCTCGCCGATCGCGCAGCCCAGCACCGCGCCCAGGAACCGGTCGCGCGAGGCCGCCAGCCGGGGGACCGCGGTCAGCCCGGTCCGGTAGTCCGCAGTGGACGGTGTCGTCCCGGTGGCCTCGGTGGTCGGGTAGCGGCGCTCCCAGTCGTCGGACTCGTCCGGGTAGGGCCCGAACTCGGTCGCCGCGTCGGTGGCGATCCGCTCCACCAGCGGCGTGATCGGCAGCGCGTCGCGCAGCTCGGCCGGGATGGCGGTCGGGCCGTGCCGCGCGCCGAGCAGCTGCCCGCACAGCACCGCGGCGCTCGCGGTGTCCCCGCTGTGGTCGCTCGCCGCGCGCACGGCCGTGCCGAAGTCGTCCTCGCACGCCACGGCCACCCGCACCGCGACCGCCAGCGCGGCCAGCCCGCTGCGGCCGGGTTGCATCGCGTCGAGGTGATCCGGACCGGGGTGGGCACCGGCGGGGCTGATGCGGCCGAGCCGCAGCGCGTGCCCGAGGGTGGCGCGGGCCGACTGCCAACTGGCGATCCCCTGGCGCAGCGACGCCTCCAGCGGGTGCCCGCGCAGCAGCCACAGCACCGAGGTGCCGAGCACGCTGGCCGGGGTGTGGCCGTGGACGTGCCCGTGGGTGAGGGCGGCGAAGTCACCGCCCAGCGCGAACACCGTGCCCGGGTCGCCCGACCACAGGGCCGCGAGCGCGCCCAGCGGCACGGCGGTGGCGGAGTCGGAGCTGGTGATCGGGTGCTTCCGCGTCCCGGCCGGCTGCCCGGCGGCGACGCGGGACAGCGCGGAGAGCATCGTCGGCTCGTCGACGCGCGAGGAGTGCAGCGCCCGTTCCCGGACCAGCCAGCCGTTCGGGTGGGCGATCTCGGTGCCGCAGTCCGCCCACGGGACGCCCCGGGTGTGCATCCAGCGCCGCAGGCCGCCGAGCGCGAAGGCGACCGGGTCGCCGTCGCCCGACGCGCGCGCCCGGGTGTGCGCGCGGATCAGGCCCTCCAGCGCGAAGAGCAGGGCGCTGGTGCGCTGCCCGACCTCGCCGAGGGCGACGAACTCGCCCACCGCGCCGCCCAGCAGCATGCCCAGCACCCGTCCGGGCGCGTCCGGGATCGGACCGCTGCGGTCGGCCAACCCCGTGGCGGGCACCGGCGGTGATCCACCGCTGAGCCGGTGCCGCAGCGCGGTGGCCCACAGCGGCTGGGTGGCGGGGCGTTCCCGCCACCGCCGCCAGGTCTCCAGCAGCCGCTGCTCCACCGGGTCGCGGCGGTCCGCCGTGCGGGCCGCGCGCCACGCGGCCAGCAGCGCCCGCTCCGAGTCGTCCAACCGGGATCCGCCCACGCGGCTATCCGAGGTAGCGCTGTGCCCAGTCGGGCACCGCCTGGTCGGTGGCGATCTCGGTGTGCGCCCGGTGGTGGTCGGTGACCAGCTGGGTGAGGACCTCCCGCAGCTCCAGCTCCTCGAGCCACTCGGCGGGGATCTGCTCGGTGCCGCGGGCCGCGCCGAGCAGACTGCCGCAGATCGCCGCGGTGGCCGCGGTGTTGCCGGAGTGGGTGGCCGCCAGCGAGACCGCGTCGGCGAAGGAGTTCGGGTGCGCCAGGGCGGCCGCGACACCGATCGCCAGCGCTTCCGGCGCGTTCCAGCCCAGGCCCAGCTCCTCGAAGCGGGTGGGGGAGACCCGGCCGCTGCCGACGATCTCGACCGCCGAGCGCAGGCCCTGCGTGATGCCCTCGGCGACCTCCATCTGGTCCAGCTCGGCGAGCACCGCGTGCACGGCGTCGATGAGCGTCTGCCCGTTGTGCAGCGAGCACACCAGCCCGGCCAGCGCCCCGGCGGACAGGTAGCCGTCGGGGTGGCCGTGGGTCACCGCGGCGATCTCCGCGCCCTGGATGATCGCGTCCTGCGGGGAGGTGAACTCGAAGCCGACCGCGGCGCCGCGCACGACGGCCGCGGTGGTGCGCGCGGAGTTCGGCGGGTTGCTCGGGGTCGGGACCTCGCGGCGGTCGGAGAAGCGGGCCAGCGCGGTCAGCGTCGCCTCGTCCGGGAACCGCTGCGCGTGCAGGACCTCGGTCTCGGCGAGCACCCCGAGCTGGAAGACACCGCTGCGCAGCTTCACGCCCTGGGTGTGCATCCAGTGCAGCAGCGAACCGCGCACCATCGACGGCCGGTGCGCGCTGACCCCGCGCAGCACCGAGCGGATCCGGGAGCGGATGAGCCCGTCGAGGACGAACGCGGTCTGCTGCCCGTGCGCGGTGGCGGCCGCCCGCTTGCCGAACGCTTCGGCCATGGTGCGGACGCCTTCCGGGTTCTCGCGCAGGATCGTGCTCAGGTCGGCGAACATCCAGGGCGCGCCGAGCGCGTCGCCGACCGCGGTGCCCAGCACGCACCCGGCGACCCGCTGCTCGCGGCTGATCATCACCTGGTCCTCGGTGACCAGTTCGCCCTCCGCCGCCTCCTCCTCGGTGGCCTCGCCGATGAGCTGCGCCGCGCGCTCCGGACCGAAGGCCTCGACGAGCAGCTTGTGCAGGTCCTGGGTGAGGTCCGCGGAGTTGCCGTCCTCGTTGTCGCGGAACTTGCGCCAGGCGGCGAGCAGTCGCAGCTCTTCCTCGGACAGCCCGTCGTCGTCGGCGTCCTCGGGCTCCTCGGCAGCGGCCGCCGGTTCGGCGGGGGCGGGCGGCTGCTCGGTGGCAGCGGCCGGCTCGGACGGCTGCTCGGCGACCGGGGCCTCCGGCTCGGCGACCGCCTCCGGTCCCCTGGCGGGCTCGGGGTCGGTCGCCGGCTCCGGTTCCGCCGCCTGCTCGGGGGCGGCCTCGGGCGCGGCGTGCTCGACGTCCTCCTCCTGGGGCTCGGCCTCCTCCTCGGCAGCGTCCTCGGCCCCCGGCTCGGCGGCGCCCTGCTCGGCCTCGCCGATCGGGTAGCGCTCCAGCCACTCGTCCCCGCTCGGCGGGTTCGGGCCGAACTCGCGGATCGCGTCGGCGGCGATCTGCTCGATGACCTCCCGCAGCTCCAGCTTGTCGCGCCAGGTCTGCGGGACCGCCTCCGCGGTCAGCGCGGCGCCCATGACGTTGCCGCAGATCGCCGCGGTGGAGTCGCTGTCGCCGGAGTGGTTGGCGGCCAGCACCACCGCGTCGGCGAACGACTGCGGGTGGACCAGCGCCGCGCACACCGCGATCGCCAGCGCCTGCCCGCCCGAGGTGCCTTCGCCGATGGCCTCCTCGATCTGCTCCGGGGTCGGGGCACCCGCGGCGGCGAGCTCGATGGCCGCCCGCAGCGCAGCGGAGGTCTCCTCGTGCCCGTCCCACGTGGACAGTTCGGTGAGCGCGCGGTCCACCGACTCCGGCAGCGAACGGCCCTCCAGCAGCTGCTGGACGACCACCGCCAGCGCACCGGCCGGCAGGTAGCCGGTCGGGTCGCCGTGCGTGAGCACCGCGGTCATCGCGCCGACCCGGAACACCTCGGCGGGGTCGGACGACCACAGCCCGGCCGGGGCCGCGCGCATCACGCCGCCGCAGCCCTTGGCGTCGTTGAGCCGGTTGCTGAACGAGCCCTGCGGTGCGCCGTGGGCGTAGCCGTGCAGCGCCTGGATGCAGGTGGTGCCCGGGGCGCGGCGGACGAACAGGCCCTTCTGCTGGATCAGCCAGCCGTCCGGCGGGGTGGCGGCCAGCGGGCCGCCGGCGTCCCGCCAGTCGAAGCCCTGGGTGTGCAGCCACCGCTGGTAGGCGTGCTGCACCTGGGTGGCCGGTTCGTTCTCGCCGAACAGCCGACGCCGGATGCTCGCCCGGATGAGCCCTTCCAGGGTGAACAGCGTCATCTGGGTCTCGTCGCTGACCGAACCGCCGGGGCGGTGCGCGTCGACGTAGTCGGTCAGCCCGGCCGGGCCGTACTTGCGGCGGATCTCCTGCAGCGAGTCGTCCTCGATCGGGTAGCCGAGGGCGTCCCCGGCCGCCCCGCCGAGCAGGAAGCCCAGGATCCGCTGCGCGCGCGGGTCGTCCGCCGCGGCGGCGGGTTGCGGGGCCGGGACCTCGGCGGTGGGCTCGGGGTCCGTGGTCGCCGCAGCGGGTTCCTCGTCCGCCGGTTCCTCCGCGGCGTCGTCGGTGGCCGGTTCCTCGGTGGGGTCCGTGCTCTCGCTGGACTCCGGAGCCCCTTCTCCGCTGTCGTCCGCGGCTCCTCCCGGCTCCTCGGCGGCCGGTTCCGCCGGCCTGGCGGGCTCCTCCCCGGCGAGCGGGAGGGTGGAGGTGAAGTCGAGGTCGGAGACGTCCTTGGCGGCCGGGTACCGCGCGGCCCAGGCCTCCCCGCTCGGCGGGGTGGGGCCGAACTCCAGCAACGCGTCCTTGACGAGGGCCTCGACGACCTCCCGCTGCTTGAGGTCGCGCAGCCAGACGCCGGGCAGCGCCGGGGCGCCGTAGCGGGCACCGACGATGTTGCCGCAGATCGACGCGGTCGAGTCGCTGTCGCCGGAGTGGTTGACCGCGACCATGAGGGCGGCGGCGACGCTGTCGGTGCTCAGCGCCGCGCACACCGCGATCGCCAGCGCCTCGTGCCCGGCCCAGCCGCCGCCGAGGGTGTCCTTGAGCTGCTCGGGCGTCGGTTTGCCCCGCTGGGCGAGGTCCACGGCGGCCTGCAGCGCGCGGTCGGTGTCCTCGTGGTCGGCGTACCGCACCAGCAGTTCGCGGGCCTGCCGCACGGCGTCCTCGATGGTCGCCTCGCGCAGCAACCGGTGCACGATCACCGCCAGCACCCCGGCGGGCAGGTAGCCGTTGGGCTGCGAGTAGGTCAGCGCCGCGGTGGCGGCGGCGAGCTCGAAGACCTCCTCGGGGTCCTCGGACCACAGCGCCACCGGGGCCGCGCGCACCACGCCGCCGCAGTCGGGCGAGTCGTTGATCGGCCGGTCGAAGGTGCCGGGCGCGCCGACCGAGGCGAACTCGCGCAGCGCGGTGATGCAGCTGCTGTTCGGCGAGCGCACCGCGAACAGGTCCCGCTGCTCGACCAGCCAGCCGTTCGGCTTGGGGTGGCTGATGGCGAACGGACCGGCCGCCCGCATCCACGCGTAGCCCTGGGTGTGCAGCCAGCGCTGGTAGGCCAGCTGGACAGCGGGCAGCGGGCTGTTCGCCCCGGCCCGGACCGCGATGTGCCCGCGGATCAGGCCTTCCAGGGTGAACAGCGTCATCTGGGTGTCGTCGGTGAACTCGCCCGGCTGGTCACCGGTGCGGTCGTACTCGGTGACCCCCATCGCGCCGAAGCGGCTGCGGATCTGGTCCACCGGGTAGAACTCCACCGGCGCGCCCAGCGCGTCCCCGATGGCGCCGGCCAGCACCGAGCCCAGGAAGCGGCGGCCGAACTCGGTCTCGGTCGGATCGGCCTGCGCGGGCGCGGGCTGCTCGACCGGCGCGCCCCCGCTCGGCACCGGGGTGCCGTTCGGCGGGGACGGGGGAGCGGGCGCCGGCGTGACGGCGGGCGTGGTCTGGGGCGCGGCGGCTGCCGGGGTGCCGTTGGGCGGAGAGGTCGGTGCGGGCGTCGGGGTGCCGGTGGGCGGGGACTGCAGCGGCGTGCCGGGGGCCTTCGGCGGTACCGCGGCGGCGGCCTTGACCAGGTCCTCGGCGGGCACTCGCGCCTTGACCGGGCTGGTCGGGTTGACCTGGATGTCGATGCCCGTCGGGTTGAGCGCGGCCAGCTGGCGACCGGTCATCCGCTGCCAGGTCGTCCAGTTCGGCGGGAGGAAGCTCTCGGAGGTGAAGACCTGGAGCTGTCTGCGCCCCGACTCGTGCTCCATCGTGAACAGGCCGCTGCCCTGCGGCTGCGCGAACAGGATCAGCTCGGCGTCCAGCATGGCCGTCAGCAGCGTGTGGCCCTGCGCGTAGCCGGTGGTGGTCAGCTGGAGGGCGCGCTCGACGTCGTTGGTCGGCGCGGGCAGCCGCAGCGCGACCGGGGACGGCCGGTAGTTCGGGTTGGGGGAGAAGTCGTCGGTGATCTCGCCGTTCTCGTCGACGCGGTAGCCGCCGATGAACCCCCACGGCGGCACTTCGGCGTTCGGGTCGGTGAAGATCGGGTCGACCACGTACAGCCAGGTGTTGGGCTGCTTGAGGGCCTGTTCCCGCATCGCCGGCGTGATGACCGGTCGATTCGGCTGCTGCGTCGTGTTCATCTCGCGCTGTTGTCCCCGACTCCTCTTCCAGCCTTGCATTGAACGCCCCCACACCCCGGCGGTCACTCGATAGCGCGGGTCTGGCGAGTCCGACGAACACGAAGAGCGGCCGGTTCCCCGCCTAGACGCTGACTGCACACTCTCTCATGGCCACATGGGGTGAAGTTTAGTCTTCGCAAGAACAACTCACTGTTGTCGGGGATCAGCAGGCCACCCGGCCCACGGCGGGGTCAGGAGGACAGGGCGGCGGCCATCAGGCAGCCGAGGCAGGGCATGCCGGTGGGCGCGTCGAGGGACTCGGCCTGACCGGGCTGGATGGTGAACCCGCAGTAGGCCCGCAGCACGGGCGGCGTGGTGCCTCCGGTCGGCAGTGGGAAGAAGTGGCACGACCGGTCGCGCTCGCCGCGGGCGTGCTCGACGCGCACCCGCGCGATGAAGTGGGGCTGCGAGATCATGCCGCGTCCCGCGGACGCGGGGAGTGCGGGTCCGGCAGCGACCTGGGATGTCGGGGTGTTCCGGGTCGCTGCCGGTCATCGTGCACCCAGCTGGTGGACACGTGCGTCATGATGCCGCGCGCGTTGTGCGGGCGGCGCGGATTGACGAGATTTGCTCAGCAACCCACCCCTTCAGACCAGCGCGCTCCCGCGACCGGGTGATCGGTCGTGGCGAACCGGTCACAGGGCGGCCGGCAGGTGCGCCTGGGCGTCGGCGAGGGCTTCCGCGTGGCGGGCCAGGACCAGGTCCGCGAGGTTGTCGTCGTCGGCCATCGGCTCCGCGATGAGCGGGTCCTCGGCGTGGTCGCGGGCCTGGGCGGTGATCCGGTCCGGCAGCAGGCCGGGCGCCAGGAACCAGGAGGCGACGGCGATGCGGCGGGCGCCCCGGGCGCGCAGCTCCTCGATCGCCGCCGGCACGGTGGGCTCGGCCGCCGCCGCGAAGGTCGCCACCGCGCCGGACCAGGCCGTCGCCGCCCGCCAGCGCTCCGCGACGTCGGCGACCAGCTGGTTCGCCGGGGCGTGCGAGGAACCCGCCGCGGCCACCAGGACGCCGAGCTCCGGGTCGCGGGGATCGGCCCCGGCGTCGAGCAAGCGCCGCCAGGCCGCGGCGTCCAGGCGCGGGTCCGGGCCCAGGACGTCGGAGACGTGCACCTGGAAGCGCGGGGAGCGGCGGTGCGCCTCGGCCACCGCCGCCGGGACGTCCACGCGGGCGTGGAACGCGCGGCCCAGCAGCAGCGGGACGACCACCGCCGTGTCGTGGCCGTCGCCGTGCACCGCGCTGAGCACGTCGCCCACGCGCGGTGCCGACAGGTCCAGGAAGGCCGCGCGCACGTCGAGGTCCGGCCGCTTGGCGCGCACCACGTCCAGCAGGGCGTGGACGGTCGCGGCCGAGCGCGGGTCGCGGCTGCCGTGGGCGACGGCCACCAGGGGAGGTGTCATGGTCATCCCGCTGCGAACGGCGCCAGCGGGACCCCGATCAGGCCCGCGGCCAGCGTGGTCCCGTCGGCGGGGTCGATCACCAGGAACGAACCGGTGCGGCGGCTGTCCGCGTAGGCGTCCACCGGCAGCGGCTCCGCGGTGCGCACCTGCACCCGGCCGATCTCGTTGAGCTGCAACGCGTCCGGGCTGTCCACACTGGACAGCTCCTGCTCGTCGAAGCGGGCCGACAGCTCGGTGACGAGGGCCTGCACGGTGCGCGTGCCGTGCTTCACCAGCACCTTGGCGCCCGGCTTGAGCGGCTTCTCAGCCAGCCAGCACACCGTGGCGTCGAGCTCGTCGGTCAGCTCCGGGGCGGAGTCCGCGGCGGCGATGAGGTCACCGCGCGAGACGTCCACGTCGTCCTCGAGCAGCAGCGTGATCGAGTGCCCGGCGGCGGCCTTCGGCTGCGGGCCGTTCGGGGTGTCCACCTTGGACACGCGGGTGCGCACCCCGGCGGGGAGCACCACGACCTCGTCGCCCTCGGCGACGACCCCGGCCGCGACCTGGCCCGCGTAGCCCCGGTAGTCCGGGTGCTCCGCGGTGCGCGGGCGGATCACGTACTGCACCGGCAGCCGGAACGGCGCGTCGTGCGGGTCCGGCGCCACCGGGACCTGCTCCAGGTGCTCCAGCAGCGACGGGCCCTCGTACCACGGGGTGTTCGCCGAGCGCTCCACCACGTTGTCGCCGTGCAGCGCGGAGACCGGGATGGTCACCACGGTGCCGTACCGGTAGCCCAGCGCGCGGGCGTGCTCGGTGAACTCGGTGGCGATGCGGGTGAACACCGCCTCGTCGAAGTCCACCATGTCGATCTTGTTGACCGCCAGCACCAGCTGCGGCACACCCAGCAGCGCCAGCACCGCGGCGTGCCGCCGGGTCTGCTCGACGACGCCGTTGCGGGCGTCGACCAGCAGCACCGCCAGCTGCGCCGTCGAGGCACCGGTGACCGTGTTGCGGGTGTACTGCACGTGCCCCGGGGTGTCGGCCAGCACGAACGAGCGCTTCGGCGTGGCGAAGTAGCGGTAGGCCACGTCGATGGTGATGCCCTGCTCGCGCTCCGCGCGGAGCCCGTCGACCAGCAGCGACAGGTCCGGGGTGGCCAGGCCGCGGTCAGCGCTGGCGCGGTGCACGGCGTCCAGCTGGTCGGCCAGGACCGACTTGGTGTCGTGCAGCAACCGCCCGACCAGGGTGCTCTTGCCGTCGTCGACGGACCCCGCGGTGGCCAACCGCAGCTGGTCGGTCTGCACCGGCAAGGTCACCTCGGTGCCGCTGTCGGGAGCGGTGCGGGTGGTGGTCTCGGTCATGCGGGGAACCCAATCCTGGCTGAGGAGCGGACGTCGGAGAGTGCTCGGGCGGCGGTCCTGTCGGGACCTGGCCGTCCACATCGGACGGAGTGCCGGTCACCGGACCTGGCACCCCCGGCCGGTGGGGTCAGAAGTAGCCCTCGCGCTTGCGGTCTTCCATCGCGGCTTCGGAGAGGCGGTCGTCGGCGCGGGTGGCGCCGCGCTCGGTCAACCGGCTGGCGGCGACCTCGGCGATCACGTCGTCCACCGTGTAGGCCTCGGACTCCACCGCGCCGGTGCACGACCCGTCGCCGACCGTGCGGTAGCGGACCGTCTTGACCACCGGCACCTCGCCGTCACGCGGGCCGCCCCACGGTCCGGAGGTCAGCCACATGCCGTCCCGCTGGAACACCTCCCGGCGGTGCGCGTAGTAGATCTCCGGCAGCTCGATCTTCTCCCGCTGGATGTAGCGCCAGATGTCCAGCTCGGTCCAGTTGGACAGCGGGAACACCCGCACGTGCTCGCCCGGACGGTGCCGGCCGTTGTACAGGTTCCACAGCTCGGGCCGCTGGCGCCGCGGGTCCCACTGGCCGAACGCGTTGCGCAGGCTGAAGATCCGCTCCTTGGCGCGGGCCCGCTCCTCGTCGCGGCGGCCACCGCCGAAGACCGCGTCGAACCTGTTCTCCGAGATCGCGTCCAGCAGCGGCGTGGTCTGCAGCGGGTTGCGGGTGCCGTCCGGGCGCTCCTGCAGCCGCCCGTCGTCGATGTACTCCTGCACCGACGCCACCACCAGCCGCAGCCCGTGCCGGGAGGCGAGCTCGTCGCGGAACGCCAGCACCTCCGGGAAGTTGTGCCCGGTGTCGACGTGCAGCAGCGGGAACGGCACGGGCGCCGGCCGGAACGCCTTGAGCGCCAGGTGCACCAGCACCGTGGAGTCCTTGCCGCCGGAGAACAGGATCACCGGGCGGTCGAACTCCCCGGCGACCTCCCGGAAGACGTGGATCGCCTCGGACTCCAGCGCGTCCAGGTTGTCCACCTGCGGCGGCGCGTCGGTCTGCGGATCGCCCGGCAGCTCGACCTCGGCATCGATAGCGGTCATGTCCCCTCCCAAGGATGTCAGCCGTGCAGTCCGCACTCGGTCTTGCTGGTGCCCGCCCAGCGGCCGCTGCGCGGGTCGGCGCCCGGGGCCGGCTTGCTGGTGCAGGGCTGGCACCCGATCGACGGGTAACCGGCAGGCACCAGCGGGTTGACCAGCACGCCGTGCTCCACGACGTAGCGCTGCACGTCGTCGTCCGACCAGGCCGCCAGCGGGTTGACCTTGACCAGCCCGTTGCGCTCGTCCCAGGTGGCGATCGGGGTGTTCGCGCGGGTCGGCGCCTCCACCCGGCGCACGCCCGTCACCCACGCCTCGTAGCGGGCCAGGGTGCGGCGCAGCGGCACCACCTTGCGCAGGAAGCAGCACCGGTTCGGGTCCCGCTCGTACAACCGCGGCCCCTCGGCGGCGTCCTGCTCGGCGACGCTCTGCTCCGCCCGCGCGTTGACGATGGTGACGTCGTAGACCTGCGCCACCGCGTCGCGGGTGCCGAGGGTCTCGGCGAAGTGGTAGCCGGTCTCCAGGAACAGCACGTCCACGCCCGGCTTGGCCTTGGCGGCCAGGTCGACCAGCACGGCGTCCTGCATGTTCGAGGCGACGATCAGCCCGTCGCCGAAGGTGTCCACGGCCCAGCGCAGCGCTTCCTCCGCGGTGGCCTCGGCCAGGCGCGGCGCGGCCTCCTCGACGAGGGCGCGCAGCTCCTCGTCGCTGCGGCGGGTGCCGATCTGCGTGGTGGTGTCGGCAGTCATCTCCGTCAATCCCCTCCCAAGGCCAGCCCGACGAGCCGAACGGCGAAGACCCGCAGGCACGACTCGCACTTCCACGCCCCGGCCGGTTCGGCCTCGGGCGTCAGGTCCTCGTCACCGCAGTACGGGCAGTAGAACGGCGCCGCCCGCCCACCTGCCTGGCTCACTTGAGGTCGTCCTCGTCGGCGCGGGCGACCCACTGCGCGAAGCGCTCGCCCTCGGTGCGCTGCTCCAGGTAGCGCCGGACCAGGCGCTCCACGTAGTCGCCGAGCTCGGCGGAGGTGACCTTGTGGCCGCGGATCTTCCGGCCGAACCCGGCGTCCAGGCCGAGCCCGCCGCCCAGGTGCACCTGGAAGCCCTCGACCTGGTTGCCGTTGCCGTCCGGCACCATCTGGCCCTTCAGGCCGATGTCGGCGACCTGGGTGCGGGCGCAGGCGTTCGGGCACCCGTTGAGGTTGATGGTCACCGGGTTGTCGATGTCGCCCTGGATGTCGGCCAGCCGCTCCTCCAGGTCGTGGACCAGGGCGATCGCCCGCTCCTTGGTCTCCACGATGGCCAGCTTGCAGAACTCGATGCCGGTGCAGGCCATCACGCTGCGCCGCCACGGCGACGGGTCGGCCTGCAGGCCCAGCCCCGCCAGGTCGGCGACCAGGGTGTCCACTTCGGACTCCGGCACGTCCAGGACGAGCAGGTTCTGCTCCACGGTGGTGCGCACCCGCCGCGACCCGGCGCGCTCGGCGGCCTTGGCCACCTCCACCAGCGTCGAACCGCTGACGCGCCCGGCCGGGGACTTCACGCCCACGTAGAAGTTGCCGTCCTTCTGCGGGTGCACGCCGATGTGGTCGCGCGCCTCGGTCGGCGTCTCCGGCGCGGGGCCGTCGACGAGCTCGCGGCCCAGGTACTCGTCCTCCAGCACCTGCCGGAACTTCTCCGGACCCCAGTCGTTGACCAGGAACTTCAACCGGGCCCGGTGCCGCAGCCGCCGGTAGCCGTAGTCGCGGAAGATCTGCACCACCGCGTGCCACACCTCGGCGACCTCGTCCAGCGGCACCCAGGCGCCCAGCCGCACGGCCAGCTTCGGGTTGGTGGACAGGCCACCGCCGACCCACAGGTCGAAACCGGGGCCGTGCTCGGGGTGCACCACGCCGACCAGCGCGATGTCGTTGATCTCCGGGACGGTGTCCCAGCGCGGCGAACCGCTGATCGCGGACTTGAACTTCCGCGGCAGGTTCGACAGCGAGCGGTCCCCGATGAACTTCTCGCGGATCTGCTCGATCGCCGGGGTGGCGTCGATGATCTCGTCGGCGGCGATGCCCGCCACCGGCGAACCCAGCACCACGCGCGGGCAGTCGCCGCAGGCCTCCGTGGTGGACAGTCCGACGCCCTCCAGCTTCTGCCAGATCGTCGGCACGTCCTCGACGCGCACCCAGTGCAGCTGGACGTTCTGCCGGTCGGTGATGTCGGCGGTGTCGCGCGCGTAGGTCTGCGAGACCTCACCGATCGTGCGCAGCTGCTCGGTGGTCAGCGCGCCGCCGTCGATGCGCACCCGCATCATGAAGTAGCGGTCGTCGAGCTCCTCGGGCTCGATCGTGCCGGTGCGGGCGCCCGGGATCCCCGGCGCGCGCTGGGTGTACAGGCCCCACCACCGGAAGCGGCCGCGCAGGTCCGCCGGGTCGATGGAGTCGAACCCGCGGTGGGCGTAGATCGTCTCGATGCGCTGCCGGACGTTGAGCGGGTTGTCGTCCTTCTTGGAGCGCTCGTTGGCGTTCAGCGGTTCGCGGTAGCCGAGCGCCCACTGACCCTCACCGCGGGTCTTGCGCTTGCGCGCGGGACGGGTGGCGGTTTCCGTCGGGGGTACCATGTCCGACCTCCGGGATTCGGGCGCGGCGGCGCCGCGGCCTCCCCGTCGTGGACGGTGCACTGCCCGGCGCCCCGGCGCCGACTGGACTGGTGCAGCAGCGCGGGATCACACGGTGGCGCGGCAGAGCGCGCTGGAGACTCGCCGCAGGTCCACGTAGCGGCGAGCGACCAGCAGCAACGTCGAGGATGTTGCGCGCATGTGAAGGAGCGTGCCACGCGCCCACCACTCGGTCCAGGCCGATCCGCATGGTGAGACAGTGGTGGTGTGCCTGCTCAGCTGCCCACCGGTGAACCCGCTCCGGCCGACGGGACGCTGCCTCCCGAGGCCCTGACCGGGCTCGGTTCGCGGCCCTTCGGCGTGTACGTCCACGTGCCCTTCTGCGCCACCCGCTGCGGGTACTGCGACTTCAACACCTACACCGCCGACGAGCTGGGACCTTCGGCGTCCTTCGACAGCTGGCTGGACGGTCTGCGGGCCGAGCTGGAGCTGGGTGCGCGGGTGCTGTCGGCGGGCGGTGCGCCGGTGCCCGCGGCGGAGACGGTGTTCGTCGGCGGCGGCACGCCGTCGCTGCTCGGCGCGGACCGCCTGGGCGAGGTCCTGGCGGTGGTCCGCGGCACCTTCGGGCTGGCGGACGCGGCGGAAGTCACCACCGAGTCCAACCCGGAGTCGACCTCCCCGGAGTTCTTCGCCGCGATCCGTGACGCGGGCTACACCCGGGTGTCGCTCGGCATGCAGTCGGCGGCCGAGCACGTGCTGCGGGTGCTGGAGCGGCGGCACACCCCGGGCCGCGCGGTGGCGGCGGCCCGCGAGGCGCGCGCGGCCGGCTTCGAGCACGTCAACCTGGACCTCATCTACGGCACCCCGGGGGAGACCGACGACGACCTGCGCCGCTCGCTGGACGCGGTGCTCGGCGCCGGGGTGGACCACGTCTCGGCGTACGCGCTGATCGTGGAGGACGGCACCGCGATGGCCCGCAAGGTCCGCCGCGGCGAGCTGCCGATGCCCGACGACGACGTGCTCGCCGACCGCTACGAGATCGTCGACCGCACGCTCGCCGACGCCGGGCTCGGCTGGTACGAGGTGTCCAACTGGGCCCGCGACGACGCGGCAGCCTGCCGGCACAACCTCGGCTACTGGCGGGGCGGTGACTGGTGGGGCGCCGGACCGGGCGCGCACAGCCACGTCGGCGGGGTCCGCTGGTGGAACGTCAAGCACCCGGCCCGCTACGCGGCCCTGCTCGCGTCGGGGACCTCCCCCGCGGCCGGGCGCGAGCGGCTGAGCAGCGAGGACCAGCGCATCGAGCGGGTCATGCTCGAGCTGCGCCTGGCGGAGGGGCTGCCGGTGGACGCGCTCGACGACTCCGGTGCGCTCGCGGCGGAGGAGGCGGTGGCCGACGGCCTGCTCGACCGGGCCGCGCTCGCGGCCGGTCGCTGCGTGCTGACCGACCGGGGCCGCCTGCTGGCCGACGGGGTGGTCCAGCGCCTCATCGCCTGAGCGCGGGGGCGCCGGCGGCTGGCGGGTGGTGGCCGTCCGCCCCTGTGGTACCTCTCACCGCGGGCCCGTCCGCGACCGTCCGCCGCGCGGAGCGCCGACCGGGGCCGACCGGCCATCGGGAGGTGCCGGTGCCGACCTGCGAAGCTCGGTCCCGGGCGGAGCACACCGTAAACTCGGTGGTGGTACCCGGGCTCCGCCTGGGCGCACGATGCTGGGCAGGTGCCGCTGGGTGAGAATGGGAGGTGGCGCGGGTGAACGCGGATGAACGCCGGTTCGAGGTCCTGCGGGCGATCGTCGCGGACTACGTCGCGACGAAGGAGCCGGTGGGGTCGAAAGCTCTCGTCGATCGCCACAACCTGGGCGTGTCCAGCGCCACCGTCCGCAACGACATGGCGGCGCTGGAGGAGGAGGGGTTCATCGTCCAACCACACACCAGCGCCGGGCGGGTGCCCACCGACAAGGGCTACCGCTTGTTCGTCGACCGGCTGCACGAGATCAAGCCGCTGACCAGCGCGGAGCGGCGCGCGATCCACACCTTCCTGGAGGGCGCGCTGGACCTCGACGACGTCATGCGGCGCAGCGTGCGGCTGCTGGCGCAGCTCACCCACCACGTCGCCGTGGTGCAGTACCCGACGCTGACCCGGTCCACGGTCCGGCACGTCGAGGTCGTCACCATCACGCCGGCCCGGTTGATGCTCGTCGTGATCACCAACACCGGGCGGGTCGACCAGCGGATGGTCGACCTGGGCGACGTCATCACCGACGACGACGTGGCCCGGCTGCGCACCGTGCTGAACTCCGCGATGGCGGAGAAGCGGCTGGCCGACGCCTCCGCCGCGGTCGCCGAGCTGCCGGACCAGGCCCCCTCGGAACTGCGCGACGTGCTGGTCCGGGTGTGCAGCGTGCTCATCGACACGCTGGTGGAGCACCCGGAGGAGCGGATGGTGCTCGGCGGCACACCGAACCTGACCGCCAACGTGGCCGACTTCCCCAACTCGTTGCGCCAGGTGCTGGAGGCGCTGGAGGAGCAGGTGGTGGTGCTCAAGCTGCTCGCCGCCTCGCGCGACTCCAACACCGTGCGGGTCAGCATCGGGTCGGAGAACGAGGCCAAGGAGATGCAGACCACCTCGGTGATTTCGACCGGTTACGGTTCAGATGGCATGGTGCTGGGAGGGCTCGGCGTCGTCGGGCCCACCCGGATGGACTACCCGGGCACCATGGCGGCGGTGCGGGCGGTGGCCCGGTACGTGGGTGAGATCCTGGCCGGTCGGTGATGTCGTCACCAGCAGGACAGGCTTGTACTCGTTGATCGAGCAGAGGGAAGTACGGAGAAGGTGGCCAGGGACTACTACGCGATCCTCGGCGTGTCCAGGGACGCGACGCCCGAGCAGATCAAGCGGGCTTACCGCAAGCTCGCGAGGGAATTGCACCCGGACGTCAACCCGGACGAGGCCGCGCAGGAGCGGTTCCGCGAGGTGACCACCGCCTACGAGGTGCTGTCGGACCCGAAGAAGCGTCAGGTCGTCGACCTCGGCGGTGACCCGCTGAGCAGCAGCGGCGGCGGCGCCGGCGGGATGGGCGACCCGTTCGCCGGTTTCGGCGGCCTCGGCGACATCATGGACGCCTTCTTCGGCGGCGGGGCCGGTGGCGGCGGGCGCGGCCCGCGCAGCCGGGTCCAGCCGGGCTCGGACGCCCTGCTGCGCCTGGAGCTCACGCTCGAGGAGTGCGCCAGCGGCGTCAACCGGGACATCGCCGTGGACACGGCGGTGCTCTGCGACGCCTGCGACGGCGGCGGCTCGAAGGCCGGCAGCGCGCCCTCGACCTGCGACACCTGCGGTGGGCGCGGCGAGGTGCAGTCGGTGCAGCGCTCGTTCCTGGGTCAGGTCATGACCTCCCGCCCGTGCCCGGTGTGCCGCGGCTTCGGCGAGGTCATCACCGACCCGTGCCAGCAGTGCGGCGGCGACGGCCGGGTCCGCGCGCGGCGCACCATCACGGTCAAGATCCCGGCCGGCGTCGGCGACGGCATGCGCGTCCGGCTGGCCGGTGAGGGCGAGGTCGGGCCCGGCGGCGGGCCCGCGGGCGACCTGTTCGTCGAGGTCGAGGAGCTGCCGCACGAACGGTTCACCCGGGACGGCGCGGACCTGCACTGCACCGTCGAGGTGCCGATGACCGCGGCCGCGCTCGGCACGGTGCTGACGCTGCAGACCCTCGACGGCGGGTACGAGGAGATCACCGTCGAACCCGGCACCCAGCCCGGCACCGAGCACGTGCTCAGCGGGCGCGGCCTGCCGAAGCTGCGCTCCAACGGCAAGGTCAGCGGGCACGGCGACCTGCACGTGCACCTGGACGTCGTGGTGCCGACCAAGCTCGACGAGGCCCAGGCGGAGCTGCTGCGGCAGCTGGCCGCGCTGCGCGGCGAGGACCAGCCGGAGCCGACCGTGACGGCGAACGGCAACGGCAGCAAGCAGGGGCTGTTCTCCCGGTTCCGCTCCTTCGGGCACCGCTGAGGACCCGTGCGCCCGTGGCCGCCCGCTCACGGGCGGGACGGCCACCCGTGGGCGGGGCGGGGGCGCCTCGCCGCTGTGAGGACTGAGGCAGGAACGTGTCGGAATCGTCGTTGCCGGTGTTCACCGTCGACCAGCTGCCCGCTGCCGGGGCGACCACGTTGGACGGGCCGGAGGGCAAGCACGCGGCGACCGTGCGCCGGCTCCGGCCGGGCGAGCACCTGCTGCTCTCCGACCGCCGCGGCGGTCTGGCCCGCTGCGAGGTGACGGCGGCGGCCAAGGACGAGCTGCAGCTGGCCGTGCTCGAGACCTGGCGGGAACCGCAGCCGGCGCTGCGGGTGCGGCTCGCGCAGGCCCTGGTGAAGGGCGACCGCGGCGAGCTCGCGGTGGAGCTGGCCACCGAGGCCGGGGTCGACGCGGTCGTGCCGTGGCGGGCGTCCCGCTGCGTGGCGAAGTGGGACGACGGCCCGCGCGGCGCCAAGGCGCTGGCGCGGTGGCGCAGCACCGCGCAGCAGGCGGCGAAGCAGGCGCGCCGGGCGTGGACGCCGGAGGTGGCCGAGCCGGTGAGCACCAAGCAGCTCGCCGCGCTGGTCGGCCAGGCGGACGCGACCCTCGTGCTGCACGAGTCGGCGACCGAGCCGATGGCGTCCGTGGAGCTGCCGGAGTCGGGCGAGCTGCTGCTGGTGGTCGGCCCGGAGGGCGGCATCACTCGCGAGGAGCTCGCGGCGCTGACCGAGGCGGGCGCGCAGGTGGTGCGCCTGGGCCCGACGGTGCTGCGCGCCTCCACCGCCGCCGCGGTCGCCCTCGGCGCGCTCGGCGTCCGCACCGACCGCTGGAGCTGATGACGGTCACGGTCCGCGAAGAAGATCACAAACTTGCGCCGTTGTCGTAGCGCGATCGATCGACACAGCGCTACGCTCTGCCGCGAGATCTGGATGATCGCGGTTCGTCCGCGACCGGTGCCGCACGGGGCATCGGACCCCAGCACTCGCCGGACGCCTCCCCCCTCGGTCCGGCGAGAGCTGCGCCGCAAGCGGGACCTACCCCCAGACCCGGTTGCGGCGCAGCGTGCCGGGTGCTCCGCCGAGGTGCCCCTCGCCACGGGGCCCGCACCCCTTAGCCTGCTGGCATGAGCGACATGGATTCCCTGTTCCTGCGCATCATCGCGCGCGAGGTGCCCGCCGACATCGTGCGGGAGAACGACCGGGTCATCGCCATCCGCGACATCAACCCGCAGGCGCCCACGCACGTGCTGGTGGTGCCGAAGAAGCGCTACCGCAACGCCGCCGAGCTCGCCGCGGCCGACCCGGAGCTGCTCGCCGAGCTGTTCACCGTGGCCCGCGAGATCGCCGCGCAGGAGGGCATCGAGGAGTCCGGCTACCGGCTGCTGTTCAACACCGGTGCCGACGCCGGGCAGACGATCTTCCACGTGCACCTGCACCTGCTGGGCGGCGAGCCGCTCGGCGGCCTGACCGGTGGTCCGCTCAAGGGCTGACCGGGCGGGCCCGGTGGCGGTGCGACCGGCCGGCCGCGCCGCCACCGCGAGCGCCGTGGTCCACGTCGCGCGCGAGCGGTGACGGCGGCGATCGGATTGCCGTGTGGACTACCATCGGTGCCAGGAAGAACTGACCGAACGACCGGCGCGGAACGCGCAGAAAGCAGGCCCGAACACACGTGGCCGGTATTGCAGCGGGCGGCGCTGCCGCCCACTCCGGAGAACCTTCCCAGACAGCGGCAGCGCAGGCCGAACGGGCGCAGTCCAAGGTGACCGTTCCCGACGACGTCGTGCTGACCCTGGTCGGGTCCCGTGACGAGAACCTGCGGGTCGTGGAAGACCTGCTCACCGCCGACGTCCACGTCCGGGGCAACGAGGTGACGCTGTCCGGCGACCCCGCTGAGGTGGCCTTCGGCGAACGGGTGTTCGCCGAGCTCATCGCCCTGATCGGCAAGGGCAGCCCGCTGACCCCGGACATCGTCCGCCGCAGCGTCGGCATGCTCTCCGCGGACCACGACGAGTCGCCGGCCGACGTCCTGAGCCTGGACATCGTGTCCCGGCGCGGCCGCACCATCCGCCCCAAGACGCTGAACCAGAAGCGCTACGTCGACGCCATCGACAACCACACCGTGGTGTTCGGCATCGGCCCGGCCGGGACGGGCAAGACCTACCTGGCGATGGCCAAGGCCGTGCAGGCGCTGCAGGCGAAGCAGGTCAACCGGATCATCCTGACCCGGCCCGCGGTCGAGGCCGGGGAGCGGCTCGGCTTCCTGCCGGGCACGCTCTACGAGAAGATCGACCCCTACCTGCGGCCGCTGTACGACGCGCTGCACGACATGGTCGACCCGGAGTCGGTGCCGCGGCTGACGCAGGCGGGCACCATCGAGATCGCCCCGCTGGCCTACATGCGCGGCCGGACCCTCAACGACGCGTTCATCATCCTGGACGAGGCGCAGAACACCACGCCGGAGCAGATGAAGATGTTCCTGACCCGGCTGGGCTTCGGCTCCAAGATCGTGGTCACCGGGGACGTCACCCAGATCGACCTGCCCGGTGGCCAGCGCAGCGGGCTGAAGGTGGTGCAGCAGATCCTGGGCGAGGTGGACGACGTGCACTTCGCGCAGCTGGACAGCCACGACGTGGTGCGGCACCGCCTGGTCACCGACATCGTGAACGCCTACGACCGCTGGCACGCGCGGGAAGAGGCCGAGCAGCACGAGCGGCGAGGCAACGGGCACCGACGAGGACGAGCATGAGCATCGAGATCGCCAACGAATCCGGCGTCGCCGTGCCCGAGGCGAGCATCGTCTCGGTCGCCCGGTTCGCCCTCGACAAGATGAGCGTCAACCAGCTCGCCGAGCTGTCCATCGTGCTCGTCGAGCTCGACGTGATGGCCGACCTGCACGAGCGGTGGATGGACCTGCCGGGCCCCACCGACGTGATGTCCTTCCCGATGGACGAGTACGACTCGGCCCGCCGCCCGGACTCGGCGGGGGCCGGCCCGGCGCTGCTGGGCGACATCGTGCTCTGCCCCGCCTTCGCCCGCGACCAGGCCCGCAAGGCCGGGCACAGCCTGCTCGACGAGCTGCACCTGCTCACCGTGCACGGCGTGCTGCACCTCCTCGGCTACGACCACGCCGAGCCGGAGGAGGAGCGGGAGATGTTCGGGCTGCAGAACCGCATCCTCGCGGAGTTCCGCGAGGCCCGCGCTGCGGCTGAGCGCGCGGAGGCGCAGCGCAGCGCGGACGACAAGGTCCTCGGCGCGGTCGGGTTGGACGAGCCGGAGCCGCCGCGGGGCGGGCCGGCGCCCGCCAACTGAGGGGGCCGCGTTGGAACCGAGCGATTCCACCGCGTTCCTCGTCACGGCGGTGCTGCTGGTGCTCGCTGCCGGGGTGTTCGCCGCCTCGGAATCCGCGGTCACGGTGGCCTCCCGCGCCCGCGTGGACGAACTGGTGCGCGAGGGCCGGAGCGGGGCCAAGCAGTTCGCGCTGCTGCTCGCCGACCGGCCCCGGCACGTCAACCTGCTCCTGCTGCTGCGGCTGGCCTGCGAGCTGGGCGCCACGGTGCTGGTCACGGTGGTCGCGCTGCGGCTGGCCGACTCCGAGGCCTGGGCCGTGGTCATCGCCGGGCTGATCATGCTGGTGGCCTCGTACGTGCTGGTCGGCGTCGGACCGCGCACGGTCGGTCGGCAGCACCCCTACGGCATCGGGCTGAAGGTGGCCGCGCCGGTGCGGGTGCTGGCCCGGCTGCTCAACCCGCTGACCCGGCTGCTGATCCTCATCGGCAACATGCTCACTCCCGGCAAGGGGTTCCGCGAGGGCCCGTTCTCCACCGAGGTGGAGCTGCGCGAGCTGGTGGACCTGGCCGGCGAGCGCGGCGTGGTGGCCGCCGGGGAGCGGGAGATGATCCACTCGGTCTTCGAGCTCGGCGACACGCTGGCCCGCGAGGTCATGGTGCCGCGCACCGAGATCATCTGGATCGAGCAGACCAAGACCGCCCGGCAGGCGCTGGCGCTGTGCCTGCGCTCGGGCTTCTCCCGGATCCCGGTGATCGGGGAGAGCGTCGACGACGTCGTCGGGGTGGTGACGGTCAAGGACCTCACCCGCGCGGTGCTCACCGCGCGCGATGAGGACGGCCCGCCGGTGTCCGAGCTGATGCGCCCGGCCAGCTTCGTGCCCGACACCAAGCGGGTCGACGAGCTGCTCCGCGAGATGCAGCTGTCCCGCAGCCACCTGGCCATCGCCGTCGACGAGTACGGTGGCACCGCCGGGCTGCTGACCATCGAGGACATCATCGAGGAGATCGTCGGCGAGATCACCGACGAGTCGGACCTCGAAGAGCACCGGCCGATCGAGAAGCTCGACGACGGCACCGTCCGGGTCAGCTCCCGGCTGCCGGTGGAGGACCTCGGCGAGCTGTTCGACGTCGACCTCGACGACTCCGACGTGGAGACCGTCGGCGGCCTGCTCGCGCAGCGCCTCGGCCGGGTCCCGCTGCCGGGCGCGGAGGCCGAGATCGCCGGGCTGAAGCTGCGCGCCGAGGGCGGCAAGGACCACCGCGGCCGGATCCGCATCAACGCGCTGCTGGTCCGGCCGGTGAACGCAGACCACGCACCGCTGCGCGGTGCTGACCAGGAAGGAAGCAACACCCGTGGCTGAGCACGTGGAAGCGGCGGCGCCGGAGCAGCTCGAACCGGAGGACGCCAAGATCGTCACGCTGGCGAGGTCGGCGCGCGCCCGCACCGGCGCCGCCGAGGGCGCGGCGGTCCGCGACACCGACGGGCGCACCTACGCGGCCTGCACCGTCTCCCTGCCGTCGCTGCGCCTCACCGCGCTGCAGGCCGCGGTGGCCGCCGCGGTGGCCAGCGGCGCGGAGGGGCTGGAGGCCGCGGCGGTGGTCACCGACGCCCGCTCCATCGACGCCGCGTCCGCGGCCGCGGTCCGCGACCTGACGGGCTCGGCGCCGATCCTGCGCGCCGACGCCCGCGGCGAGGTCGCCGGAGTGCTCAACTCCTGACCCGACCACGCGGAGCCCCCGGCCGGACCGGCCGGGGGCTCCGCGCCCGTGCACCCCGTGCGCGGATGCACGGGCGGGACCGTCACAATGGGCCGGTGACCAGCTCTGATGTGCACCGCTCCGGATTCGCCTGCTTCGTCGGCCGCCCCAACGCCGGGAAGTCGACGCTGACGAACAGCCTGGTCGGCTCCAAGGTGGCGATCACCTCCAGCAAACCGCAGACCACCAGGCACGCCATCCGCGGCATCGTGCACCGGCCGGACGCGCAGCTGATCATCGTGGACACCCCCGGCCTGCACCGGCCGCGCACCCTCCTCGGCCGACGGCTCAACGACCTGGTCTACGAGACCTGGTCCGAAGTGGACGTGGTCGGGTTCTGCGTGCCGGCCGACCAGAAGATCGGCCCGGGGGACCGGTTCATCGCCGAGCAGCTCAAGAAGGTGGCCCGCCGCACCCCGGTGCTGGGCATCGTCACCAAGACCGACCTGGTGCCCAGGGAACGGGTGGCCCAGCAGCTGCTCGCCCTGCAGGAGGTCATGGACTTCGCCGAGCTGGTGCCGGTGTCCGCCGTGGAGTCCTTCCAGGTCGACGTGCTCTCCGACCTGCTCGTGCAGCAGCTCCCGGAGGGGCCGCAGCTGTACCCGGACGGCGAGCTGACCGACGAGCCGGAGACCACCCTCATCGCCGAGCTGATCCGCGAGGCCGCGCTGGAGGGCGTGCGCGACGAGCTGCCGCACTCGCTGGCGGTGACCATCGAGGAGATGGTCCCGCGCGAGGGCCGCGACGACCTGGTCGACGTGCACGCGGTGGTCTACGTCGAGCGCCCCAGCCAGAAGTCGATCGTCATCGGCAAGGGCGGGGAGCGGTTGCGCGCGGTCGGCACCCAGGCCCGCAAGCACATCCAGGCGCTGCTCGGCAGCAAGATCTACCTCGACCTGCACGTCAAGGTGGCCAAGGACTGGCAGCGCGACCCGCGGCAGTTGCGCAAACTGGGCTTCTGATCACATCTGCGCTTCGGTTTTGCGGGAACGCGGCGTGTGGCGCCCGCGTCTCAGGTACGTTGCCGCCGACACGTGCTCTCAGTGATCAGAGCACCTCGGTCCTTCGATGATCGTGCAGAGGAATCACCGTGACGAATCCCTATGGCGGGCCGCCTTCAGGGCCCAATCCGCAGCAGCCGTACGGCCAGCAGCCAGGTGGGTACGGGCCGTCTTCGGGGCCGATGCCCCAGCAGCCGTACGGCCAGCCCGCTCCCTACGGGCAACCTGGCTACGGTGCCGCACCGCCGAACAACAACATCGGGTGGGGCATCGGCTCGATCTTCCTGTGCTGGCCGTTCGCGATCCCCTCGCTGATCAAGGCCACCTCGGTGCAGAACCTGTGGCTGCAGGGGCAGTACCAGCAGGCGCAGGAGGCAGCTGCTGAGGCCAAGAAGTGGGGCAAGATCGGGATCATCGTCGGGGCGTGCGGCTGGGGTCTGCTGATCCTGCTCTACATCGCGCTCTTCGTCATCGCAGGCATCGCGGCGACCAGCTACAGCAGCTACTGATCCCGGCACGCCGTTGCGGGCGCGGACCTCGCGCCCGCAACGGCCCGGAACGTGGGGGATGTGATGAGCGAGCAGCCCGAGCAGGACCAGCAGCCGCAGCAGGACCAGCCACCGCAGCAAGCGCCCCCGCCGGTGCCGGTGCCGGGCTACGCGGCGCAGTTCGGGGTCGCGCCCATGCCGCTGAACAACAACCTCGGCTGGGCCATCGCGTCGCTGCTGATCTGCTGGCCGTTCGGGATCCCGTCGCTGATCAAGGCGCTGCAGGTCAGCTCGCTGTGGTACCAGGGCCAGCACACCCAGGCGCAGGTCGCGGCCGACGAGGCCAAGAAGTGGGGCAAGATCGGCGTCATCGTCGGGGCCTGCTGCTACGGGGCGTTGGTCCTGTTCCTGCTCCTCTACTTCGTCCTCGTGTTCGTGCTCATCGGCGCGAGCATCTCGACGATCCGATGACGAGCGGTGCCTCGACCGCGGGCCGGCTGCGCGCCCTGGTGTGGCCGGCCGCCACGGTCCTCCTCGCCTGCGCCGGGGCGGCGGTCGTGCTGGCCGCGGACCCGACCTCCGACGCCGGGTTCCCGCTGCCGCCGTGCCCGGTCAAGCTCCTGACCGGGCTGGACTGCCCCGGGTGCGGGACGACCCGCATGGTGTACAGCCTGCTGCACGGCGACGTGCCGGCGGCGCTGCACTACAACGCGGCGGCGCTGCTGTTCCTGCCGTTCTTCCTGTGGACCTGGGGAGCCTGGGTGCTGGGCCGCTGGCGCGGGCAGCCGGTGCGCACCTGGGAGCAGTGGCGCTGGGCGCCGCACGTGGGGCTGGCCCTGATCGCCGTGTGGTCGGTGATCAGGAACCTGCCCTTCCCGCCCTTCTCCGCGCTCTACGTCTAGTCGTTGAACGCCGACTCGAGGTCGGGCCCCAGCACGCCGGTGGCGGCCATGATCACGAACGTGATGAGCAGGGCCCACAGCGCGAACACCGACCAGCCGATGATGATGCCGGCCAACGCCATGCTGCGGTTGTGGTAGAGGTGCGGGGCGCGCTTGATCTCGCGCAGCGACACGTGCCCGAGGACGGCGCCGACCGGGCCGACGAGCAGCGCGCCGTAGCAGGTCATGATGGCCGCCAGCGAGACGCACAGGGACGCGATCGCCAGGCCGTTGTTCCGCGGCGGGTAGCCGAGGACCGGAGGGTGGTTCGGGTCGTAGGGGTAGGTCATCGGTTCCTCTCAGCCGAACCGGTCCGCGCCGGGACGTCCCGGGGGACCGGATCTGCGCCGCACCCGCGAGGCGCCACGCGCGAGGTGCGACGATGTGGGGGTGAGCCTCTACCGGGACACCGCTGTCGTGCTGCGGGTGCAGAAGCTGGGTGAGGCGGATCGGATCATAACCCTGCTGACCCGCCGCTACGGCAAAGTCCGCGCGGTCGCCAAGGGGGTGCGGCGGACCACATCGCGGTTCGGCGCCCGCGTCGAGCCGTTCTGCCACGTCGACGTGCAGCTCTACACCGGCCGCACGCTCGACGTGATCACCCAGGTGCAGACCGTGGACGCCTTCGGCCTGCACATCGTCGACGACTACCAGCGCTACACCGCGGCCTGCGCGGTGCTGGAGACCGTGGACCGGTTGGCCGCCGAGGAGGGCGAGCCGGTGCTGCGGCTGTACCTGCTGGCCGTCGGGGCGCTGCGGGCGCTGGCCGGTCGGGAGCGCGACTCCTCGCAGGTGCTCGACGCGTTCCTGCTGCGCGCGATGTCGTTCGCGGGCTGGGCCCCGGCGCTGTCCGAGTGCGCCCGGTGCGGTGCCGCCGGCCCGCACGCGGCGTTCCACGTGCAGGCCGGGGGCTCGGTGTGCGCGCGGTGCCGCCCGGCGGGGTCGGTGCGGCCGTCCGCGCACACGCTGCCGCTGATGGAGGCGCTGCTGCACGGCGACTGGACCAGCGCGGAGCGGGCGGAGCCCCCGGTCCGCCGGGAGGCCAGCGGGCTGATCGCCGCGCACCTGCAGTGGCACATGGAGCGGCAGTTGCGGTCGTTGCCGCTCGTCGAGCGGACCGTGCCGGAGCTGATCAAGGAGCGTGCGGCGGACGCGGCGCTGGTCGGCACGGCCGAGGACGGGCGCTGAACCGCCCACCGACCCGGGTGGGGACAATGATGACCTCATGCCCAGCAGTTCGAAGGGGAGAAACCGCATGTTGCGACGCCGTGGGCGGGACAAGGACGACCCGACCGTTCGGGCGCCCGAGCCGCACGCCTCGGGGGAGAAGCCGCCGGCGCTACCGCCCGAGTTCGTGCCCCACCACGTCGCGGTCGTGATGGACGGCAACGGCCGGTGGGCCAACGAGCGCGGCCTGCCCCGCATCGAGGGGCACAAGCGCGGCGAAGCCGTCGTGCTGGAACTGGCCCGCGGCGCGATCGAGATCGGGGTGAAGTGGCTGTCGCTGTACGCCTTCTCCACCGAGAACTGGAAGCGCAGCCCCGAAGAGGTGCGGTTCCTGATGGGCTTCAACCGCGACGTGATCCGGCGCCGGGTCGACGAGCTCGACGAGATGGGCGTGCGGGTGCGTTGGGCGGGGCGCAAGCCGAAGCTCTGGCGGAGCGTGGTCAACGAGCTGCAGTCCGCCGAGGTGCGCACCAAGGACAACGGGGTCCTGAACTTGACCATGTGCGTGAACTACGGTGGTCGTGCCGAGATCGGCGACGCGGCGCGGGAGATCGCCCGGCTGGCGGCAGCCGGCAAGATCAACCCGGACCGGGTCGACGAGCGCACCATCGCGAAGTACCTGTACCAGCCAGAGATGCCGGACGTGGACCTGTTCATCCGGCCTTCCGGGGAGCGTCGGACGTCGAACTTCATGCTCTGGCAGTCCGCCTACGCCGAGTTCGTCTTCCAGGACACCCTGTTCCCCGACGTCGACCGACGGCACCTGTGGCGTGCGTGCGAGGAGTTCGCGCGCCGTGACCGGCGGTTCGGCGGGGCCGTGGACCGGGCTGCGGCGACTGCGGGAGCCGAGGAGGGCGATCGATGACGCAGGAGGCCGCGACCACGGCGCGGTTGATGACCGCGGCGAAGGAAGCGCTGGAGACCTACCACGACGTGCACGTCGACGATGACGGCGCGCTGACCTTCCGGCACTCCGACGTGCCTTGCGCGGTGCAGGCCATGCAGCTCGCTGAGGGGCTGACGGTGCTGAGCCTGACCTGCGTGGTGGCGTGGGACCTGGCGACGTCCGACGAGCTGGCCCAGTCGGTCGCGGAACGGGCGGGCCAGGGGCTGTTCGGCACGCTGGGCGTGGTCCGCACCGAGCGGGGCATGGACGTGACGCTGCGGTACGCCTTCCCGGCGGAGGGCATGGACCCGGCGCCGCTGGGCACGCTGATGATGCTCGTCGTGGCCACGGCGTCCCAGCTCCGCACCGAACTCCTCGCCGAACCCGAGGGCTCCACGTCCTGACCAGGCCTGGACCGCGGTGCGGCGATCCCGCGGAGGTCCTCCGACCTCAGTGCCCACCCGAACCCCGGGACCGGCATCCGCACCTGCGGGCGAGCCCGGTGCCGACTCCCGGTGACGTCGCGCCGTCGTCACTCGGGTGGGTGGTGTGGCGGTGTGTCGGTCCCGGGGTCGGGCGTGAGTGGGATGCCGGTTGACCAGGGCGGAACACGGGTGTGACCGGTGTGGGTGACGGGGTGTGGGGGCGCTCCTGGGAATGGTTGTCAGTTCGCCCTGGCACGATGTCCCGGTGACCGAGACCGCCGACCCGCCGCGCACGCGGCGTCCCGTGATCACCTCGCTGGAGGTGCTCTGCGTCCTGCTGGTGCTCGCCGCGGTGTTCCAGTCGCAGCTGACCGCCCTGCTGGACGTCCCCGCGCTGCGCACCGGCTCCACCGTCTTCGTGGCGGTCTGCGTGCAGGCCATGCCGTTCCTGGTGCTCGGCGTGCTGGTCAGCGGGGCGGTCGCGGCGTTCGTCCCGCCGGACGCGCTGCGCCGGGTGCTGCCGGCCCGGGCCGGTGCCGCGGTGCCGGTCGCCGGTGTCGCGGGGGTGGCGCTGCCGGGGTGCGAGTGCGCGTCGGTGCCGGTGGCCCGCCGGTTGGTGCAGCAGGGCGTCGCCCCCGCCGCAGCGCTGGCGTTCCTGCTGGCCGCACCGGCGATCAACCCGATCGTCCTGGTCTCCACCGCGGTCGCGTTCCCCGGGGAGCCCGGGATGGTGCTGGCCCGGTTCCTCGGCTCCCTGCTGACCGCCTGCGCGATGGGCTGGCTGTGGGCTCGGTGGGGCAGGGCCGAGTGGCTGGCCGAGCGCGCGCTGCGCCGGGGCGGGGCGCGGCACGACGGGAGCCGGTGGGTGGTCTTCGCCGAGTCCGCGCGGCACGACCTGGTGGAGGCCGGCGGCTTCCTGGTGCTGGGCGGCCTGACGTCCGCGGTGTTCAACGTCCTCGTGCCCACCGCGTGGCTGGAGTCGCTGGGCGGTCAGCTCGTGCTCGGGGTGCTGGTCATGGCCGTGCTGGCGGTGGTGCTGGCGCTGTGCAGCGAGGCCGACGCGTTCGTGGTGGCCTCGATGCCGGGGCTGCCGCTGGTCCCCAAGCTGGTGTTCCTGGTCGTGGGGCCGGTGGTGGACCTCAAGCTGGTCGCGCTGCAGTCCGGGGCCTTCGGGCGCGCCTTCGCGGCTCGGTTCGCCCCGGCGACGTTCGCGGTCGCCGTCGCCTGCGCCGTCGTGGTCGGCACGCTGCTGCTGGGAGGTGCGTGATGCGCCGGGAGACCCAGAACCTGCTGTTGCTGCTGCTCGGCGGCGCGCTGCTCAAGATCGCGCTGGGCGGCAGCTACCTGCGCTACGTCAAGCCGTCGCTGTTCCCCTGGCTGGTGGGGGCGGGGCTGGTCGTGGTCGGGCTCGCCGCCGTCGCCATCGTCCGCGACGTCCGGGCGCACGGCGCCGAGCAGCACGAGCACGCCTCGCGCAGCCCGTGGCTGTTGCTGCTGCCGGTCTTCGCGATCTTCCTGGTCGCCCCGCCCGCGCTGGGCTCGGACTCGGTGACCCGGGAGCGCGCCGCCGCTCCGCAGGCGCCGGCGGAACCGCTGTTCCCGGACCTGCCGCCGGGCCCGGCTCCGCTGTTGAGCGCCTCGGAGCTCGTCACCCGCGCGGTCTGGGACGACAGCGGCGCCCTCCGCGGCCGGACGGTCCGCCTCCAGGGCTTCGTCGTGCACCCGGCGCCGGGGGCCACGCAGCTCGCGCGCATGCGCATCACCTGCTGCGCCGCCGACGCCGCCCCGGTGAAGATCGACCTGGCCGGTGCGCCGCAGGCGGCCGACCTCCCGGCGGACACCTGGATCGAGGTGGCGGCCCGGCTCCGCCCGGGCACCGCGACCGAGGCCAACGACCACGTGCCCACCGTGGACGTGCTCGCGCTGCGCACCGTCCCGCCCCCGCCGGACACCTACGAGCACTGACCGGGCGGGTCAGTCCGTGCAGTTCGGGCAGGTGCCGATGATCTCCACGGTGTGGCTGACGTTGGTGAAGCCGTGCTCCTGGCCGATGCGCTCCGCCCAGTTCTCCACGGGCGGGTCGGCCACCTCCACGGTCCGGCCGCAGTGGCGGCACACCAGGTGATGGTGGTGGTGGCTGGAGCACCGCCGGTACACCGCTTCGCCCGACGGGTTGCGCAGCACGTCGACCTCGCCCGCCTCGGCCAGGGTCTGCAGGGTCCGGTAGACCGTGGTCAGGCCGATGCCCTCGCCCTGCCGCCGCAGCTCCTCGTGCAGCTCCTGCGCCGAGCGGAAGTCGTCGACCTGGTCGAGCAGGTTCGACACCGCTGCTCGCTGCCTGGTGGCCCGCAGTCCCGGTACCCCGACCGAGGGGCCCTCGCCGGTGGTCACGCTGTCTCCGTCTCCTGTCCGACTCCGGGTTCGGTGGAGCGCGTCGCGAGGCCGCGCGGCCGGGCACCGGAGTACTCCTCCGCGTGCGCGGCGGCGTCCACCACGATGTGCGCCAGGTGCTCGTCGACGAGCCGGTAGACGACCTCCCGCCCGCGCCGCTCGCCGTGCACGACCCCGGCCGACTTCAGCACCCGCAGGTGCTGGCTGATCAGCGGCTGGGCGACGCCGAGCGCGTCGACCAGCTCGTGCACGCAGCGCTCGGACTCCCGCAGCTGCAACACGATCGCGATCCGCACCGGCGCCGCGAGGGCGCGCAGCAGCTCACCGGCCTCCACCAGGACCTGCTGGTCCCGCAGCGGCACTGGGCGCACCGCCCGGTCGGCGCAGTGCTCGTGGTCCTCAGGACGACCCAGGCCGGGCCCCGCAGTCGGCTGGGCCGGCTCGGCATCCGGACTGATCGTGGGCATCGCTTCCTCTCCGACGCGTCGGGGCGCGGGGCCGTCTGACTGCGGGGCCGTCGCGCAGTGACGCTCCACGCACCATCCTACGGGTAGCGCCCGGACGGACGACCGGATCGACACCGCGGCCCGGGCGCACGCCTGCCGCGACGGGGTCGGTACGCTGGGAAACTCCAGCCCGACCAGCTGGTTCCACCACCGAAGAGAAATTCCGGAGTCAACGTGCCCGCCGACCAGATCGACACGATCGTCAATCTCTGCAAGCGCCGTGGTTTCGTCTACCCGTCCGGTGAGATCTACGGCGGTACGCGGTCGGCCTGGGACTACGGTCCGCTCGGCGTCGAGCTGAAGGACAACATCAAGCGCCAGTGGTGGAAGTCGATGGTGCAGGGTCGCGACGACGTCGTGGGCCTGGACTCCTCGGTGATCCTGCCGCGCCAGGTCTGGGAGGCCTCCGGGCACGTCACCGCGTTCCACGACCCGCTGGTGGAGTGCACCTCCTGCCACCACCGCTTCCGCGCCGACCAGCTCGCCGAGGAGCACTCCGAGCGCACCGGCAAGGAGGTCGCGGAGGACGACCTGTCCGACGTCCCGTGCCCGAACTGCGGTACGCGTGGCCAGTACACCGAGCCGCGCGAGTTCAACATGATGCTCAAGACCTTCCTCGGTCCGGTCGAGAGCGAGGAGGGGATGACCTACCTGCGCCCCGAGACCGCGCAGGGCATCTTCATCAACTTCGCGAACGTGATGACGACGGCGCGCAAGAAGCCGCCGTTCGGCATCGGCCAGATCGGCAAGTCGTTCCGCAACGAGATCACGCCCGGCAACTTCATCTTCCGGACCCGCGAGTTCGAGCAGATGGAGATGGAGTTCTTCGTCGAGCCGGGCGAGGACGAGCAGTGGCACCAGTACTGGGTCGACCAGCGCATGGCCTGGTACACCGACCTGGGCATCGACCGCGACAACCTGCGGGAGTACGAGCACCCGAAGGAGAAGCTGTCGCACTACTCCAAGCGCACGGTCGACATCGAGTACCGGTTCCGCTTCGGCGGTCAGGAGTGGGGTGAGCTCGAGGGCATCGCCAACCGCACCGACTTCGACCTGACCACCCACTCCAACCACTCCGGGGTGGACCTGTCCTACTTCGACCAGGCCAGCAACTCCCGCTACCGGCCGTACGTGATCGAACCGGCGGCCGGCGTGGGCCGTCCGATGATGGCGTTCCTGATCGACGCCTACCACGAGGACGAGGCGCCCAACGCCAAGGGCGGCGTCGACAAGCGCGTGGTGCTGAAGCTGGACCGCCGGCTGGCGCCGGTGAAGGTCGCGGTGCTGCCGCTGTCCCGCAACGCCGAGCTGTCGCCGAAGGCCCGCGACATCGCCGCCCAGCTGCGCCGCAACTGGAACGTCGACTTCGACGACGCCGGTGCCATCGGCCGCCGCTACCGCCGCCAGGACGAGATCGGCACGCCGTTCTGCGTGACGGTCGACTTCGACACCCTCTCCGACCACGCGGTCACGGTCCGCGAGCGCGACACCATGGCGCAGGAGCGGGTCGCGATCGACAAGCTGGAGGAGTACCTGGCGGTCCGCCTGGTCGGCTGCTGATCCCCCTGCACGGGAGACGACGAACGCGCGGAGTCCGGGCTCGCCCTCGGGGCGGGCCCGGACCCGTGGTCTGCGAGGTTCACCCAGTTTGAGTCACCACCGAGCCGCGCACCGACGCCGCCCTGGGCGGACGTTGACCAGGGTGGTGGTCGGCGCGTTGCTGCTGGTCCTGCTGGTCATCGGCGGCACCGCCTTCCGGGTGTGGCAGGTGGCGCGCGTCGACGACCGGCGACCGGTCGACATCGTCGTGGTGCTCGGCGCCGCGCAGTACCACGGCAAGCCCTCCGACGTGCTGGAGGCGCGCCTCAACCAGGCGCTGAAGCTGTACCGCGCCGGGCTGGCCGACCACGTGGTGACCGTCGGCGGGCGGCAGACCGGCGACGCCTACACCGAAGCCCAGGCGGGCGGGAAGTGGCTGAGCGCGAAGGGCGTGCCCGCCGACCGGGTCGTCGAGGTCAGCGAGGGCGAGGACACCCTGGGCAGCATGCGCGCGGTGGCCCAGCTCGCCGCGCAGCGGGGCTGGGACAGCGCGCTCATCGTGAGCGACCCGTGGCACTCGCTGCGGGCCCGGACGATGGCCAACGACTTCGGGCTGCGGGCGTGGGCCTCGCCCGCCCGCTCCGGGCCGATCGTGCAGACCCGCGAGGTCCAGTTCCGGTACATCGTCCGGGAGACCGGCGCGCTGCTGTACTACCGGCTGACGCACGCCCCGGCCGAGCTCAGGGGCGCCGGCCTGGGCTGACCCCGCCCGGTGGGCACCGCCGCGAAACGCTCGCGGGCTCCCTCGTCGCGCAGGCTCCCCGCCGTAGTCTGAAGCGCGATGGACACCACACCCGGCTACGACGAGCGCGACGTGGAGCGGCTGCTGCCCGAGCCGCCGAAGCTCGCCGTGCCCGAGGGTGCGCGCTCGGACGACCGCTCGCCGTTCGCCCGCGACCGCGCGCGCGTGCTGCACTCCGCGGCGCTGCGCCGCCTGGCGGGCAAGACGCAGGTGGTCGGCCCGGAGGAGGGCGACGTCCCGCGCACCCGGTTGACGCACTCGCTGGAGGTCGCGCAGATCGGGCGGGGTATCGCGACGGCGCTGGGCGCCGACCCGGACCTCGTCGACACGGCGGGGCTCGCGCACGACATCGGCCACCCGCCCTTCGGGCACAACGGCGAGCGCGCGCTCAACGACCTGGCCGGGGCCTGCGGTGGCTTCGAGGGCAACGCGCAGACCCTCCGGATCCTCACCCGGCTGGAACCGAAGCTGGCCGACCCCGGTGACGTCGGCCGCGGGCTGAACCTCACCCGGGCGTGCCTGGACGCCGCGACGAAGTACCCGTGGCCGAAGCGGCCGGGCGTGGACAAGTTCGGGGTGTACCCGGACGACCGGGCGGTCTTCGACTGGTTCCGGCAGGGCGCGCCGCCGCAGCACCGCTGCCTGGAGGCCCAGGTCATGGACTGGGCCGACGACGTGGCGTACTCGGTGCACGACGTCGAGGACGGGGTGCTGTCCGGCCGGATCTCGCTGCGCTCGCTGACCAGCGGCGACGAGCGCGCGGAGATCGTGCGGATGGCCGCCGAGCACTTCCTCGACGGCGGGACGGGCGATGTGCAGGGGCTGCTGGAGCACGCCGCGACGGAGCTGGTGCGGTGGCCGGTGGTGGCGGCGGTGCTGGACCACGACGGCACCTACACCGCCCAGGTGGCGCTCAAGCGGCTCACCAGCGAGCTGGTGGGGCGGTTCGTGGCCGCCGCGGTGACCGGCACGGTGGAGCGCTTCGGGCCGGGGCCGCTCACCCGGTACCGCGCCGACCTGGTGGTCCCCGAACCCGTGGTGGCCGAGGTCGCGGTGCTCAAGGCGGTCGCGCTCCGGTACGTGATGAGCGATCCGCAGCGGTTGCGGATGCAGGAGCGGCAGCGCGCGGTGCTGGCGGAGCTGGTGGAGGCGCTGGCCGCGCGCGCCCCGGAGTCGCTGGACCCGGCGATGGCGGCTGCGTGGTCGCGGGCCGAGGACGACGCCGCGCGGTTGCGCGTGGTGCTGGACCAGGTGGCGTCCCTGACCGATGCGCAGGCGGTGCGGTGGCACCGAAAGCATGTACGGAACGTGGCCGAAATCGTGTGACGTTCATCCGAAAGGGGCGAGTTGATCTGGGATTCTCCGCGATGCTTACGCAGTGTGTTGCCCGGCGGGCCTGACCGCCGGGCACACCCGTCCCCCGAAACACGGCAGTGACCCGGCCCCCCGGAACCCGCCGGGTCGCGAGGAGAGACCCCGATGCGCAACCGGCACTACATCCAGAAGCTCGTGGTCAGCGGCGAGCCCTACGTCAACACCGACGACCTGGCCGACTGGGTCAACGACCTGAACTGGCAGGACCCCGCGGCGCAGCGCGCGGCCAGCTACATCGCCCAGGAGCTGCGCCTGATGGGCCTGTCCGACATCGAGGAGTCGATCCGCTGACTCGGGCCGTCGTCCCCCGACCGGCCCGGTTCACCGGAACGCGGACCAGCCGCACGGGTCGCCCTCGACGGTGACCCGTGCGGCGCGCGGGTGGCGGATACCGCCATCCGCGTGCTGGAGGCGGCCACCGGGGCCGGTCGGCTGGCAGACTCGGGACCATCCCGGAGCCAGCCGACGCGGAACGGAGCCCAGCGGCCGTGAGCGAACACCTCGACTTCAGCCTGTCCCTGCACCGGCAGCTCGCCCCCCAGCCGGACCAGCAGTTCTGCTGGTCGCCGTACTCGGTGGCCAGCGCCCTCGGCCTGGCTGCCGCCGCCACCGGCGGCCGGACCCGCGACGAGCTGGTCGCGGCGCTGCGCGACGAGCCGTCCGCGCTGCTCGACGTGCTCGGTGGCGCGGCCGAGCTGTCCGCGAGCGGGTCGGCCGAACCGCCGGTGCTGGCGGTGGCCAACACGCTGTGGGCGCACGAGGAGCTGCACGTCGAGGAGTCCTACCTGCGCGCGCTGCGCGACTGGCCGGGCAGCGAGCTGCGCAACGCGCCGTTCCGCACCGACCCGGAGAAGGCCCGGCAGCTGATCAACTCCGACGTCGCGGAGACCACCCGGGAGCTCATCCCGGAACTGCTGCCCGCCGGTGCGGTGCGCGAGGACACGGTCGCCGCGCTGGTCAACGCCCTGTACCTGAAGGTCTCCTGGCGCGAGGCGTTCGACCAGAAGGCCACCACCGCCCGCCCCTTCCACACCCCCGCCGGGTCGCGCGACGTGCCGACGATGCACGTCACCCGCCGCCTCGGCCACGCCGCGGTGGACGGCTGGACCGTGGTCACCCTGCCCGCCGCCGGCGGGGTCGACGCCGTGGTGCTGCTGCCCGACCACGGCCTGGACCAGGCGGAACCTGACCTCGACGCGGCCCGCCTGGGTCGGCTGCTGGGCGCGGTGGAGCAGCAGCGCGTGGAGCTGTTCCTGCCGAAGTTCACCGCCACCGGCGACGCCGAGCTGACCAGTCCGCTGGGTGCGCTCGGGGTGCGCGAGCTGTTCACCCCGGCCGCGGACTTCTCGCCGTTGACCGACCGCCCGCTGCGGGTCGACGCGGTGCTGCACCAGTCGGTGCTGGAGGTGGACGAGAAGGGGCTGGAGGGCGCGGCGGCGACCGCGGCGATGATGCGGTTGACGGCGATCGTCCGCGAACCGGACCCGATCCGCGTCCAGGTGGACCGCCCGTTCCTCTTCCTGGTCCGCCACCAGGCCACCGGGGCCCTCTACTTCCTCGCCCGGATCACCGACCCGAGCTGACCCGCGGGGCTCACCAGGGCACGCGGGTGAGCTTGTCCGGGTTGGCCACCTCGAAGACGGTCGCCAGCCGGCCGTCGCGGACGGCCAGGGTGAACACGCGCGGCGCGAGTTCGGGCGAGCCGGGGAGCAGGACGCCCAGGTCGCCGTTGACCCGCACCAGGCGGATGCCGCCCAGCAGCTCGTCGTACTTCCGCACGAGACCGACCAGGAGCCGGGCCACCTTGTCGACCCCGACGACCGGACGCCGGGCGGTGCGCGCCTTGCCGCCGCTGTCGGCGATCACCGCGGCCGTCGGGTGCAGCGCGCGGGCGACCGCGTCGACGTCCTTCGACGCCACCGCGGCGAGGAACTCCTCCACGATCCGCTGCTGCTCGGGCAGCGGCACCTGCGGCGGCGGGTCGGCCTCGGCCATCGCGCGCCGCGCCCGCGAGGCGTGCTGCCGGGCCGCGGCGACGCTGCACCCGAGCACGTCGGCGATCTCGGCGAACGGCACGCCGAAGCCGTCGTGCAGCACGAACGCCAGCCGCTGGTCGGGCGGCAGCTCGTGCAGCACGCGCAGCGCGGCCATCCGCAGGTCGTCCTGGTCGGCGACGATGTCGCCGGGGTCGTCGTCGAGCGAGGTCACCAGCGGTTCCGGCAGCCACGGGCCGACGTACTGCTCGCGCTGCACCGCCGCCGAGCGCATCCGGTCCAGGCACAACCGGCTGACCACGGTGGTCAGCCACGCCCCGAGGTCGCGGATGTCTTCGCGGTCGGTGGAGGCCAGCCGCAGCCAGGCGTCCTGGACGGCGTCCTCGGCGTCCGCGATCCGGCCGGTGAGCCGGTAGCCGAGGCCGATCAGTCGGCTGCGGTGCTGGTCGAACTCGGCGGCGAGGGCGGCGCTGGTGGCGGTCACGCCGCTGATTCTGCCGCACGCGGCACCCCGTCCGGGCGAGATCGAGCGCGGCGGGTCCGGCCCGCGAGCCACCCGGTCGGCGACGATCACGTTGCCCCTAGACTGGGCGACGTGGCAGGCAGGATCCGGGAGAGCGACATCGCCGAGGTGCGCGAGCGCAACCGGATCGACGAGGTCGTCGGCGATTACGTCGCACTGCGCAGCGCCGGGGGCGGCGCGCAGAAGGGCCTGTGCCCGTTCCACGACGAGAAGACGCCGTCGTTCAACGTGCGCCCCAGCCACGGCACCTTCCACTGCTTCGGCTGCGGTGAGGGCGGCGACGTCATCGCCTTCCTGATGAAGATCGAGCACCTCGGCTTCGTCGAGGCGGTCGAGCGGCTGGCCGACCGGGTCGGCATCCAGCTGCAGTACGAGGGCGGCACCCCGGGACCCAAGCGCGACCGCGGCACGCGGGCGCGGATGGTCGAGGCGCACCGCATCGCCGCCGAGTTCTACGCCGAGCAGCTGCGCTCGCCGGAGGCGCTGAAGGCCCGCGAGTACCTGGCGGAGCGCGGTTTCGACGAGGCGGCGGCCCAGCGCTTCGGCTGCGGCTTCGCGCCCTCGGGCTGGGACAAGCTGACGAAGCTGCTGCTGAGCAAGGGCTTCGAGGTCGACGAGCTGGTCAAGTGCGGGCTGACCAAGGAGGGTCGCCGCGGCCCGATCGACCGGTTCCACCGGCGCCTGCTGTGGCCGCTGAAGGACCTCGGCGGCGACGTGGTCGGCTTCGGCGCGCGCCGGCTGTTCGACGACGACCCGATCCAGGCCAAGTACGTCAACACCTCCGCCACGCCGATCTTCAACAAGGCGCAGGTGCTGTTCGGCATCGACCTGGCCAAGCGGGAGATCGCCAAGCGCCGCCAGGCGGTGGTGGTCGAGGGCTACACCGACGTGATGGCGATGCACCTGGCCGGGGTGCCGACGGCGGTGGCCTCCTGCGGCACGGCGTTCGGCGACGACCACATCTCGGTGCTGCGCCGGCTGATGATGGACGACGACGCGTTCCGCGGCGAGGTCATCTTCACCTTCGACGGCGACGAGGCGGGCAAGAAGGCCGCGCTGAAGGCCTTCGAGGGCGAGCAGCAGTTCGCCGGGCAGACCTACGTGGCGATCACCCCGGACGGCATGGACCCGTGCGAGCTGCGCCAGGCCAAGGGTGACGCGGCGGTGCGGGACCTGGTGGCCCGGCGCCGGCCGCTGTTCGAGTTCGCCATCCGCAGCCTGCTGACCGAGTACGACCTGGACTCGGTGGACGGCCGGGTCGCGGCGCTGAAGCGGACCGTGCCGCTGGTCGCGCAGATCAAGGACCCGGCGAGCCGGGACGGCTACGCGGCCAAGCTCGCCTGGTGGGCGGGCTGGAACGACGAGAACCAGGTCGTGCGCCGGGTGCGGCAGAGCTCGGGCGCCCCGACGCGCACCAAGCGCCGTCCGCAGCGGAACACGGCCCAGCAGCCGCTCGGCATGGACGTCGACCTGCCCAAGCGCCCGCCGCGGCACGACCCGCGGTGGGTGGAGCGCGAGCTGCTCAAGGCGGCGCTGCAGGAACCCGCGCTGGCCGGGCCGATGTACGACGCGCTGCCCGAGGAGGCCTTCACCGAACCCGTCTACGCCGAGCTGCACCGCGCGCTGCTGGCCGCGGGCGGTTCGGCCTCGGGCCTGAGCGGGGCGGCACTGGTGGACGCGGTGTCGCAGCACTGCGAGAACCAGGTCACCCGGGGGCTGCTCACCGAGCTGGCGGTGGAGCAGCTGGAGTCGCGGACCGAGGAGGGCCCGCGCTACATCTCCGGCCTGGTGGTCCGGTTGCAGGAGCGCCTGGTGAGCAGGCAGATCGCGGACATCAAGTCGAAGGTGCAGCGGATGTCGCCGCTGGAGGACGCCGAGGAGTACAACGCGCTGTTCGGCGACATGATCGCGCTGGAGGGCTACCGCAAGGCCCTGCTCGAGCAGCTCATGGGGTCGATGTGATCGGCTGGCTGCGACAGTTGGTGGCCCGGTTGAGCGGGACGGCCGAGCTGCCCGCCGACTTCGCCGGTGAGCTCGCCGCGGAGGAGAACGTCCTGGCGGTGGCGCGGTCCTCGGAGGGACCGCTGGTCGCCACGCACCTCGGCCTGTGGCTGCCCGAGGGGCGCCGCGTCGGTTGGCACCTGCTGAGCAAGGTCACCTGGCGGGACGGCGTGCTCGTGGTGGTCGAGGCGGAGGAGTCCGGGGAGGCGGGCGGCGCGGTGCTGCTGCGCGACCGACCGGGCCGCCGGCTGCCGCTGACCGAGCCGCGGCGCCTGCCCGACGTCGTGCACGAGCGCGTGAACGGGTCGATCCGCTCCCGGCACCACCGCGACCTGCCCGGTGGGGGAGCGTGGTTCGTGCAGCGCAAGGTGCCCGGCCGGGACGGGATCGTGCTCCAGGTGCGGCCGGACCGGGGCGCCGACGAGCAGGCGGTCGCGGAGTTCGCCGCGACCGTCGTCGAGCAGCTGCGCCAGGCGAAGGAACGCTGAGAGCTCGACTTCTCCCGCCGCCCGAAATACAGTACGAGCGTACTGTGAGGAGGCGTGGCATGTGGGACCCGCAGGCGTACCTGGCCTTCAGCGACTACCGGGACCGCCCGGCGCACGACCTGCTGGCCCGGGTCGGCGCCGAGCGCGCGCGGCGGGTGGTCGACCTCGGCTGCGGTGCGGGCAACCTCACGTCGCTGCTCACCGACCGCTGGCCAGAGGCCGAGGTCGAGGCGACCGACTCGTCCCCGGAGATGGTCGAGGCGGCGCGGGCCCGCGGGGTTCCCGCGCGCGTGGAGGACGTCCGCGACTGGACACCGTTGCCGGACACCGACGTGGTGCTGTGCAACGCGGTGCTGCAGTGGGTGCCCGAGCACGTGGACCTGCTGCGGCGCTGGCTGCCCGAGCTGCCGGCGGGCGCCTGGTTCGCCTTCCAGGTCCCCGGCAACTTCGACTCGCCGTCGCACGTGGCGGTCCGGCGGCTGCTCGCCGAACCGCGCTGGCGCGACCACGGGATCGTCCTGCGCACCGACCCGGTGCTCGACCCGGTCGGCTACGCCGACGTCCTCGCCGACCTCGGTGTCGCGGTCGACGCCTGGGAGACCACCTACGTCCACGCCCTGCGCGGTCCGGACCCGGTCCTGGAGTGGGTGACGGGCACCGCGCTGCGCCCGGTGCGCGCGGCGCTGGACGACGCGGAGTGGGCGGAGTTCCGCGCCGAGCTGGCACCCCGCCTCGCCGAGGCCTACCCACAGCGCCCCGACGGTGTGACCTGGTTCCCGTTCCGTCGCCTCTTCGTCGTCGCACACCGCGTCTGAACAGCGGAGACGCTCCGTCGATCACAAGGGGGGACCCCCTGTGAGAGCCCCCCGGGGGATGCGCTAGAGTAGGTGCCGTCAGCGAGAGAGCTGACGGCACAAGAGAACATTCCTCCGTAGCTCAATTGGCAGAGCATTCGGCTGTTAACCGAAGGGTTACTGGTTCGAGTCCAGTCGGAGGAGCACACAGCGGGAGCCCCAGGCCACACGGCCTGGGGCTCCCGCACGTCAGCCCCGCTCTCGAGGTGACAGCCCGCGAGTCTCGGTGCGCGCGTCCCGGGCGGCGGTCCCGTCGCCGGTCTCCCGCGGCGACGGCGCGATCGTGGACATCCGTTCCACCGACGCCAAGGCTGCGGACCCGGCCATCGCCACCACAGCGCGGCCAAGGCGGCGCTGGCGAACCTCACCGGGTCGATGGCGATCGAGCTGGCCCCGCACGGGTTCCGCGGCAGCGCGATCTCTCCCGGCCCGGTCCGCGCTCCACTCTGGACGGTTCGCACACGTCCCGGCCCGCGCTGCGGGCACCACGCCGGAGGCGGTGGTCGAGAGCCGCAGGGGATGGGCATCCTCACCGGCCGGTTCAGCGGGGCCGACCGTCGCCGCCCGGCACCGATCGCGACGTATCGGGCGGATTCCGCCGATGCGGCCGCACCGAGCGGACCGGGGCGGAAGACTGGGCGGCATGTTCAAGAAGTTGCTGGCCGCCGTCGGTGCCGGTGGCGCAGAGGTGGACACCGTGCTGCACACGCCCGGGGTGCAGCCCGGCGGGACCGTGCACGGGACCGTGCGGTTGCGCGGCGGGGAGGTGCAGCAGCCCCTGGACGACGTCTTCGTCGAGTTCGTCGCGCGGGTCAAGCACGAGATCCCCGGCCACGGCCCGGACGGCGACGGCTACCGGGGCCACCACCACGACCGCCGGAGGCGGACGCGGGAGACGATGAGCGCCTTCGGGCGGGTGACTGTCCAGCGCGGTGTGGTGCTGCAGCCCGGGCAGGTCGTCGAGCTGCCGTTCCAGGTCCAGGCGCCGCTGGAGACGCCCATCACGCACTACGAGGACCGCCCGCTGCCGGGCATGCTCGTCGCGCTGCGCACCCAGCTGGAGATCAAGGGCGCGTTCGACGCGACCGACACCGACCCGATCGGGATCGGCGCGCTGCCCGCGCAGCACGTGCTGCTGAACGCGGTGGAGCAGCTCGGGTTCCGGCTGCACCACGCCGACGTCGAGTACGGCCGCTTCCGCGGCACCCGGCAGCAGCTGGGGTTCCACCAGGAGATCGAGTTCAGCGGATCACCGCGGTACCCGCGGATCCGGGAGCTCGAGGTGTCCTTCTTCGCCGGTCCGGACGGCATGGACGTGGTCCTGGAGGCCGACCGCCGGCGAGGCTTGCTCACCGGGGACCGGGACGTGACGAACGTCCTGCACGTCGACTACGCGACGGTGGGCCAGGTCGACTGGCCCGCGGAGATCCACCGGCGGATCGAGCGCACCGGCACCCACTGGCTCTAGACCTCAGGTGACCACGAAGGTGCGGCTGGTGCCGGTGAAGGCGCTGACCTCACCGGTCCGGCCGTCCTTCCAGTCACCGTGGTGGACGATGCGGTAGCGGCCCGCGGGGGCGTTCGGCGGGATGTCCCAGGTGATGGTGGCGGTGGAGGTCGCCAGGCCGCTGCGGGCCCAGTGGTACTTCGTCGACCAGTGCCGGTCGTCGGCCACCCGCTGCCACCGGCCGTCCACCTCGCGCTGCACCTCGGCGAAGGTGCCGCCGCGGCGCAGGTCGTTCTTCGGGTGCCCGGTCACGAACACCGCCGCGGCCTGCTCCCCGCGGCGGTAGCGACGGGCCGGTTCGGTGAGCACGTCGCCGAAGTCGCGCCCCGGCGGCGCGGCGTCGAAGACGACGCCCGGCTGGAAGTTGACCAGCTCGCCGCGCAGGTCGCGCGGGGTCGGCCCGGGCGGCACCTCGCGGCCGGACCGCATCGCGGCGGCCAGCCGGGTGAACTCCTGCTGGTAGGCGGGCAGCGTGTACCGGCCGAACAGCGTCGAGGCGCCCTCGTACTGCTGGGCGTCGTACTCCTCCGGCGTGGTCACGTACTGGCTGTAGGCGTTGGCGTAGCCCTGCACCAGCACGTTCTCCAGCGGCACGCCCAGCTCCTCGGCGACCGCGCGGCGGATCCGCAGCCCGGCCACGATGGTGAACTCGGCGGGCCCGGCCGCCAGGTACAGCTGGCCGATGCGGACCAGCTGCAGCGGCAGCACCTCCGGGCACCACGGGTGCGGCTCCATCGCCCCGAAGGGCACCGCCACCACCTTGGGCGCCTGCGCGTCGGCCAGCCAGGCGGGGACCGGTGCGTCCGCGCCGCCGAGCCAGTCCAGGAACGGGTTGCGGACGCCTTCCGGGAGCGGCAGGCCCGGGCCGTCCTCGCGGCTGCCGGCCAGCATCGACACGCCGATCGCCGCGGTGCAGGTGGTGTGCTGCCGGCCGTCCGGCGTGAAGCGTCCGTCCACAGTGACCTTCGACATGTCCACGTAGCACATCCGGTGGTCCACCGCGCCGGTGACCTGCTCGTCGGCGGCGTCGAAGGCGCGCTGGGCGGCGCGGAACTGGCGCTCGCCGATGATCCGGGTGTTCTCGAACTCGTCGTCGGTGGGGCCCGAGCCGGGGGAGAGGTCGAGGTTCGGCGACATGTCGCCGGAGTTGGTCTGCGCGAAGCAGGCGACGAAGTCCGGGTCGAGCTGCTCCCAGGCGAACGCGGCGTAGCCCTTGTTGTCCGAGCTGATCAGCCGGTTCGTGTTGGTCATCGAGGTCCCGTGGGTGGCGAACCAGGTGATCGCGCCGATGTCCCGGCCGTCCCGCTCGAAGCGCAGCACGGTCACCGCCGGGTCGATGGCCAGCGGGAAGTGCGCCTTGTCGGCTTCCGGGTTGCGGTCGAACGCGCTGCGCGAGCGGTTGACGCTGGCGTCGGTCAGCACCGCCCGCCCCAGGCGCACGGTGCCGGGTGCGAGGTCGTCGTGCGCCCGCGTGATCGCCTCGGTGATGCCGTCGACGACGGCGTTGTAGGTCTGCTCCTGGAACCCGAGGATCGACAGGTCGTAGGCGGCGTAGTGCGAGTCGCCGCCGCACGCGGCGTGCGTGTGCGTGACGTTGAGCAGCACGTTCTGCTCGGTGTAGAGGTCGCCGCAGACCTCCCGGAGCTTGCGCAGCACACCCTGGTGCACCGACTGGAACAGCGCGCCCAGCTCGGCGGTGACGAAGACGACGCGCTTCTCGCCGTCGGCCACGACGAAGGCGCGCGCGAGGGTGCGCAGGTGGATGCCCGCGGTCTGCTGCTGGGGCATCGAGTAGCCCATCATGCCGTTCTCGGCGGCCGGTCCGGTGACGTCGGCGATCCCCCGACCGACCAGGAACGTCCCGGCGTGCCGGGCCTCGGCCGCGGCGCTGGTGCCGCCGAGCGTCGACGCGACCACCGGCGCCGCGGCCGCCGCCGCCAGCACCTGCCTCCGGGCAACACGCATGTCCGGCCCCCTCGATGAACGCGAACCAGTTTCATGTTTTTCGGGTGAGAGGAGGCTACGTGGTCCGGCTCACCCTGCCAAGGGGGTCAGTCCACGGGTCTCGGCGTCCAGACGGTGGCCTCGCCGCGGAAGGTCGGCGCGTGGTCAGGCGGGTCGACGTCGTCGACGCGGGCGCGGACGACCCGGCCCAGGTCGGTGACGACGCACAGCGCGGTGCCCGGCTTGAGGACCTCGACGAGGTCCGCACCGACCTCCTCGTGCAGCACGCCCGGTGTCTCGGGGTGCGTCGCCGCGTGGTGGCACTCGGTCGGGGTGAGGAACGCGCCGGGTTCCACGATCGCCACGGCGCTCCCCTCGGAGCTGCTGAACCAGCCAGACGCGCAGCGGTTCCCGTGGTAGGCGAGGTCCGGCAGGCCCGGCGCGGTACGCGGGTGCCTGCCGGTGTTGTCCCAGTCGATCTCGTGCGCTGCGCAGCTGATCGCGTTGACGCCCCACGGCACGAGCTCCGGCGGGTGGTAGGCGGCGGCCGGCGCGCGCAGCTGCACCGGGGTGGAGTCCTCGGGGCGACCGGAGCACCCGCTGACGACTGCGGCGGCGACGAGGAAGCAGGCTGCGGCCGCTCGACGTCGCAGCATCACTTCGGGACCCAGACCGTGGCCGTGCCGCGGAACGACGGGGAGCCGATGGTGTCGAGCGCGATCACCTCGTCGATCTGCGCCCGCACCACGCGGTCCCGGTCGGTCACGATGCAGATCGCCGCTCCCGGGACGAGGCCGAGCTCCTCGACGTCGCCGTTCTCGACCCAGATGGGCAGCGCCCCGGCCATCGCCGCGCTGCGGCAGGCCAGCGCGTCCAGGGCGGTCCCCGGTGGGACGAGGCCGCCGTGCGTCGCGTGGAACGACGGGGGAGAGCAGTCGCTCGTGCCGTACGAGAAGTCGGTCTCGCCGGGGTCCGCGGCGGGGGAGGTGCCGGGGGCGTCCCAGTCGATCTCGTGGCTCTGGCCGCACGACGTGTCGCTGACGCTCCACGGGACTCGCTCCGGTTCGCCGAACTCGAGCCGCGCGGGAGGAGCGGTGGAGGCCGAGGGCTGCGCGATCAGCGCGGGGTCCTCGGACGGCGTGGGCTCGGGGGACGGTGCGGCGGGACTGGTCGTCTGATCAGCGCCGCCGGTGAAGCGGTCCAGGACGTCCAGTCCGTCGGCCAGGAACCCGACGATCGCGGCTGCCGCAGCGAGGATCGTCCCGGCCGCGACCTTCCTCTTCCTCTCCATCCGACTCCTGTGCTGTGCGGTTGTGATCGACTGAGCACATCGTGTCACGCGGATCACACAGCAGGGCCGGTTTCGCGAAGATCGCCCGCTTGGGCGACGGTTCAGGGCTTGCGGCCGACGCCGCCGATGTGCATGGAGTGCACCGGGTTGTCCGGCTCCGGCATGTCCGGCCCCGCCCGCCACTGGTTGTGCGGCACCAGCCCGGGCTCGACCAGCTCGAGGCCGTCGAAGAAGCGGACCTGCTCGTCCCAGGTGCGGAAGCACCGGCTGCCCATGCCCTTCTCGGCGAACACCTGGTTCAGGGCCTGGGCGCGCGGCTCACCGTCGTCGCAGGTGTTGGACACCAGCAGGTATCCGCCCGAGGGCAGCCGGTCGCGGATGCCGGCCGCCACGGCCCAGGGGTCCTCCTCGTCCTCCAGGTGCATCAGGACGCCGCCCAGCAGCACGGCGAAGGGCTGCGACTGGTCGATCAGCCGCACGGTGTCCGGGTGCGAGAAGATCGCGTCCGGGTCGCGCAGGTCGGCGTGCAGGAAGGCGGTCCGGTCGTTGGTCGCCAGCAGGGCGCGGCCGTGGGCGAGCACGATCGGGTCGTTGTCCACGTAGACGACGCGCGTCTCGGGGGCGATCTCCTGCGCGATCTCGTGCACGTTGCCGGCGGTGGGCAGGCCGGACCCGATGTCGAGGAGCTGCCGGATGCCCGCTTCGCCCACCAGGTAGCGCACGGCCTGCCGCAGGAAGTGCCGGTTCGCCTTGGCCAGCAGCATGGTCTCCGGCACCACCGCCATCATCGCCTCGGCCGCGGCCCGGTCCACCGCGAAGTTGTCCTTGCCGCCGAGCGCGAAGTCGTAGATGCGGGCGATGGAGACCTCGTCGGTGTTGATCTCCAGGGGCACGTGGTCGCTCCCGGCGTCGGAGTTGACCAGCCGTTCCAGCGGTCGCGGCGATTCCGTCACGGTGCCGTCCCCTCCTCCGCGCAGGCCCCGAGATCACCCCCAACGTACAGCAGGAGGTCAGCGGCGGTCCCCCTCCTGACAAGATCTCGGCAGCGTTCGCAACGCGGGCGAGCGGGAGGTGCGCTCGGGTCGTCGGGTGCGGCTCCGGTGCCGCACGGCGAGGAGCAGGCGCCCAGCACGGCCAGTGCCGGGCTCGCCCCGGGCTGCGTCGCGGGCACGAGGAGCTCGCCGACCCGGTCCGGCAGGCGGTGGAGGCCCTGCGCCGCGCGGGCGGCCTCGGCGCAGGGCGCTCGATCGACAGCGCGGTCCGCAGCACGTGCGTGTTGCTGGACGGGGCGGCGTTCGACGGAGCGCTCTGGCCGGACCGGCACCCGCCGAAGGGGCTCAGGCGGCCCCTGCGCGACCACCTGGCGGAGCCGGCGTCGCCGAGCTCCGAGCACAGTGGACCCTCCGGTGCGGACGTCGGCAGGTGATCACGGCGACACGTGCCGCGCTCCGCGTCGCACCGGCGTTCGCTAAGATCGGTGGTGGGTACTTCGGTACCGCGATCAGGGTGACCAACGGCGCGCGAGTTCGAGAAGCGGTGCGCTGCGGCGGTTTTCGTGATCGCGGCACTCGGGCGGGAGCCCTCGGGGGTCGAGGTCGAGGGTGGCTCCACATCACCTGTCCGGGCGACTCGGGATCGGGGTGGATAACGATCCCGGATCAGTGCGCGATCACGTCCTTGCCCAGCTCGCGGTCAACGGCACCGACGCAGATGATGGGTGCGGGCCGCGTGGCCCGGTTGGCCACCGACCACGCTGGTTGATCCGCCTGATCGCTGACCGAAACGAACTCGTGATGCGTTTCCGCGCAACGGGGACTCGTTGCGCTTCGTCTCTTGAGCAGTGGTGGTTCGCCCGAGGGACTGACTACAGGACGGGGGAAGTCAGATGTCCGCACCAGGGATCGGCAAGAACTCGCACCTCTCGCTGCCCGACTTCTCGGCTGTGACCAAGCTGCCGAAGCCGATCAAGGCTCTCGTCTACCTGGTCATGCTGTCGGTGCTGACGGTGGCCGGCATCGCCGCGCTGATGGCGACCATGGTCATCATCGGCCAGATCACCGGCGCGTTCGACGTCTTCAGCTTCATCGGCTGAAGGAGGCGACCGACGGGCGGCGCACCGCGGTGCGCCGCCCTCTTTCGTGCCCGAGAACGGTTGATTGGGCCGGTCGGCGCACGATCTGCGGGCAGCGGTTCAACCGCTCCGACCAGTCGGCCACTACGCCGCTCGGCGGGTCCACCCGAAGGCCGCAACTCCCCGGCACCTCGCTACGATCGCCACTGTTGCCGACGCCACGGGGGCAGTAGCTCAGCAGGTCAGAGCAGCGGACTCATAATCCGTCAGGTCGTGGGTTCAAGTCCCACCTGCCCCACAGAACTCCTGGTGGAACAGCCGGTGGAGGAGTCCCGGTCTCGTCGTCCGACACCGTTCCCGCACTTTTCGGCAGGCCCGCCCCATTCCGTCATCGCCGTGCGGAATTGTGACGGAGCGGAATGCGCCCACTGGTCGAAACGGTGAGAACTGCGTCGGTGCCGCGACAGTTCCCACGGGCGCTCGCGTGGTCAGCGTCGGGGTGTTGACCTCGCTCGCGACCACCCGGAGCCACGCGGCCGAGGTCGCCGATGGCGGACCCGGGGTGCGGCGAAGGTCGTCGGTTCCCACAGCGCCACGACGAGGACGGCTGCGCCGAGCGTGACCGCGCCGACGACGACCGGGTCGTACACGCCGCCGTCCGCCGACACCGAGTAGCAGACGTTGATCGCCGCGTGGAACAGCACGGCGACCGACGTGCTGCGCCCGCTGCCGTTGTGCAGCCAGACGATGAGGACGCGCGCGGCGACGGTGAACACGCACTGCCCGAGCACCCACAGCGGCCCGTGGAGCTGGGAGTAGGGCACCACGTGCCACGCCGCCCACACCACGCCGATGACCACACCCGCGCCCAACGCGCCCCACCGCCGTTGGAGCGGGCCGGTCGCGTAGGCGGTCCAGCCGGTTTCCTCGGCGTGGGCGGCGACGACGTAGAGCGCTGCGTAGACCACGACCGAGGAGATCGACGGCCGGGGGAGCGGCTGTCCCGCCAACCCGAGCGACACCACCGTGATCGCGGGCATCAGCAGCAGCGCGGGCAGGTACCACAGCGGGCGGACCTCCGCCGCGTCGAACGTCCCGCGCACGAAGCGGACCACGCTGCCGCCGGTCGCCCGGACCAGCAGCGCGGCCGCCACGAGCGGGACGACGACCTGCAGCGCGCTGATCGGCAGGCCCGCGGGCAACGGGACGTCGGTGACCGCACCGAGCAGCCAGAACGGCACGCTGAGCCCGAAGACCACGACGAAGAACAGCAGCGGCAACCGCACCGACCCCCAGCTGACGCGTGACTCCGGCGACGAGCCACGCATCCATCCTGCCGGATCCACCCCCGTGGCGGGGCGCGGCACACCGGTCGGAGGCGGGGCGTCCGGTCGGCGGGCGCCGTGGCGGTCTCCTGGCTCCGGTCGGCCCTGCGACACGCCCTCGTGCGCAGGCGCCGCTCAGCGGAGCTCGAGCGCCTCGGCGAGGGCGCGGTAGCCGGCGAGCGGGTCGTCGCCGAGGACCTGGACGGACACGTGGTCGGCGTCCGCGCGGAGGTGGGCGTCGACGCCCTCGGCGATCTGCTCCGCGGTGCCGTGCAGGGCCAGGGCGTCGACCACGCGGTCGCTGCCCGGCGGGGTGAGCTCGTCGGGCGAGAAGCCGTGGCGCTGCAGGTTGCGGACGTAGTTGACCAGGTTCAGGTACCGGGTGACCATCGCGCGGCCGGTCGCGCGGGCGCGCTCCACATCGGTGTCCACCACGACCTTCTGCTCCGGTGCCAGCAGCGCGTCGCCGAGGACCTCCCGGGCCGCGCGGGTGTGGTCCGGCGTGGTCAGGTACGGGTGGGCGCCGGCCGCGCGGTCGCGCGCGAGACGCAGCACCTTCGGGCCGAGGGCGGCGAGCACCCGCTGCGACTGCGGGACCTCGGCGGCGTCCAGCACGTCGAGGTGGTCCACCAGCGCCTGGTAGGGCTTGCGGTAGTCGGTGTTCGCCTCCCGGTGACCGGCGCCGACGCCCAGCACGAAGCGGCCCGGGTGCTTGGCGTCGACGCGGTGGAACGACTCGGCGACGGCCTGGGCGGGGGAGTTCCAGATGTTCACGATCCCCGTCGCGACGGTGATCCCGCGAGTGGCGTCGAGCAGTCGTTCCACGATCTCCGGGTCCGCGGGCGGGGATCCGCCCACCCAGATCGTGCCGTAGCCCAACCGCTCGGCCTCCGCCGCGAACTCCGCGTCCAGCTGCGGAGCGAGGCGCCAGATGCCGATCCTGCCGAGTGGAGCGCTCATGCCTCGGCCAACACGCCCGGCTGAGCCCGCATTCCCGGTCAGGCGCCCTTGCGCCAGACGTAGGCGGCGGAGATCGGGTGGTCTCGGTACCGCGCCCACTTCGGCTTCACCGCGAGCCAGGCGTCGTCGATCAGCCCTTCCTGCAGCTCGGCCAGCCGCCACCCGGCCGCCAGCGCGGCGGCGACGTGGTCGCTGATCAGGTGCACGTTCGTGGTGATCGCCACGGACTCCCCGGCGTCGTTGGTGAAGTGGGTGGGCATGCCGGAGGTCATGATGAAGTGCGGGTGGAACGCGACGAGCACGAACGTCGCCTGCGGCGCGGCGATGCGCCACGCCTCCCGGTAGAACGGTCCGAGGTCGGCGAGGTGCTCGTCGACCAACGAGGAGATCACCAGGTCGTAGGCCTCGGCGTCCAGCCCGGTGGCGGTGACGTCGCCCTCGACGAGCCGGGCGTGCACCCCGCGCTCGCGGGCCCGCGCCAGCATCTCCGGGGTCACGTCGACCCCGTCGATCGCGAGCACGCCCTGGTCGCGCAACCACTGCCCGGTCCGCCCGGTGCCGCACCCGAGGTCGGCGGCGCGCACGACGGACGTCCACTCGGGCACCACCAGCCGCTCCAGCAGCGCGAGGTCCATGACGTCCTCGACGGTGTCCTCGTACTTGCCGACCCACTCCGCGTACCCGGTGCGCACGTCGACGGTCCGGTACCCGCGCGCGTCGAACCCGCTGAACTCCATGCCCCCGATCTTGCCCGCCGCACCGACCGGCACGAAACGGGTTTTCCCCGCTGCGCCGGCCGGGCGGAGGGGCGGCTTCGCGCTGCGCCTGGCCACCGAAGACCTCCGGTAGCAACGGAGGGCGCCTCCCACCGGCTTCGGCGGGAGACGCCCTCCTGGTTCGGTCAGCAGCAGCGGGAGCCGGGGGTGGCGTCCTGGCGGTCGACGTGCCGGCGCCAGAACTCCCGCTCGCCCATCGGCTCCTCGCCGGGGTGGTGGCGGCGGTGGTGCTCCAGGTAGCGCTCGTAGGCGTTCTCCCCGACCACCCCGCGCACGACCTGCCAGGCCGCGCGGACCGACTCGCGCAGCTTGGACAGCACCGCCGTCGTCACGTGCTCGCTCCGGCCTTCGCCGTCTCGAGCTCCTGGCGCTCCTCGTGGATGCGCCGCTCCTCGGCCGTCATGATCAGCCCGGACGGGGCCCACAGCTGCGACTCGACGTACGGGGCCTCGGTGGTGGGCAGCGGCTCGGTGGCGCGCAGCGCCTTGACCCACACCCGGACCGCGTCGATGAGCACGATCACGATCAGCACCGCGAACAGCACGCTCAGCACGCCGTCGACGGTGGAGTTGACCACGACCTTCTGCATCTCCTCCACGGTGTGCGCGGTGCCCTTGCTGGTCTCCCCGGCGTCCAGGGCCGCCTGGTAGGCCGCGCGCTGCGCGAAGAAGCCGATCTGCGGGTCCGCCGAGAACACCTTCTGCCAGCTCGCGGTCAGCGTCACCGCCGCGTCCCAGGCCAGCGGGACCAGGGTGACCCAGGCGTACTTCGCCCGCCCGGACTTGATGATCAGCGTGGTGGCCACCGCCAGCGCCACCGCCGCCAGCAGCTGGTTGGCGATGCCGAACAGCGGGAACAGCTGGTTGATGCCGCCCAGCGGGTCGTTGACGCCGGCCCACAGGAAGTAGCCCCACGCGCCGACGATCACCGCGCTGGCGATCCAGTTGCCCGGCTTCCAGGTGACGTCACCGAAGCGCTTCCAGACGTTGCCCACGGTGTCCTGCAGCATGAACCGGCCGACCCGGGTACCGGCGTCCACCGTGGTCAGGATGAACAGCGCCTCGAACATGACCGCGAAGTGGTACCAGAACGCCCGCATCGCGTCCCCGCCGATGACCTGCGAAAACACGTCGGACAACCCGACCGCGAGGGTGGGGGCGCCGCCGCTGCGGCCGACCAGCGTCTCCTCGTCCACCGCCGCGGCGGCCGCGGCCAGCTGGTCGGGGGTGATCTGGAAGCCCAGCCCGGCCACCGCCTGCGACGCCGACTCCAGCGTGTCGCCCAGCGCGGTCGCCGGCATGTTCATCGCGAAGTACAGGCCGGGGTCGATGATGCACGCCGCGGCCAGCGCCATGATCGCCACGAACGACTCGGTGAGCATGCCGCCGTAGCCGATGACCCGGACCTGCGACTCCTTCTCCAGCATCTTCGGCGTGGTGCCCGAGGACACCAGCGCGTGGAAGCCGGAGAGCGCCCCGCAGGCGATCGTGATGAACACGAACGGGAACAGCGACCCGGAGAACACCGGGCCCTGGCCGTTGAGCGCGAACTCGGTGATCGCCTCGGTCTGCATCGCCGGCAGCGCGATGAGGATCGACACCGCCAGCATCACCACGACGCCGACCTTCATGAAGGTGCTCAGGTAGTCGCGCGGCGCCAGCAGCATCCACACCGGCAGCACCGAGGCGATGAAGCCGTAGACGACCAGCGCGAAGGTCAGCTCGTTGCCGGAGAGGGTGAAGAACCCGGCCAGCGACGAGTCGGCCACCCAGCTGCCCGCGACGATGCTCAGCAGCAGCAGCGCGACGCCGATCACCGAGGTCTCGACGATCTTGCCGGGACGCAGGTAGCGCAGGTAGAAGCCCATGAACAGGGCGATCGGGATGGTCATGCCGATGGAGAAGGTGCCCCACGGCGAGCCCTTCAGCGCGCCGACCACGACCAGCGCCAGCACCGCCAGCAGGATGATCATGATGGCCAGCACGGCGATGAGCGCCGCGATGCCGCCCACCGGTCCGATCTCCTCGCGGGCCATCTGCCCGAGGCTGCGGCCGTTGCGGCGGGTGGAGAAGAACAGCACCACCATGTCCTGCACCGCACCGGCGAAGATGACGCCGACGATGATCCAGATGGTGCCCGGGAGGTAGCCCATCTGCGCGGCCAGCACCGGACCGACCAGCGGACCCGCCCCGGCGATCGCCGCGAAGTGGTGCCCGAACAGCACCCGGCGGTCGGTGGGCTGGAAGTCGGTGCCGTCGTTCAGCCGCTCGGCCGGGGTGGCGCGGGTGTCATCGGCCTTGAGCACCTTGTAGGTGATGAACCGCGCGTAGAAGCGGTACCCGATCGCGTAGGAGGCAAGGGCCGCGAAGACCAGCCAGGCCGCGGAGATCTCCTCGCCCCGGCTCAGCGCGATGACGCCCCAGGCGACCGCGCCGACGACCGCCACCAGCACCCAGATGGCGATCTCCTTGGGTGTCATCTTGCGTTTCCGAGCTGTCCCACCGCTCGGCGCCGTGTTGGTTGCCACCGTCCTCGGACTCCATTCCTGCGGTTGCGGCCGCTGCGCGAGACATCAGGTGCGCAGCAGACACGAGGATCTGTGCGCAACGGCGAGATGTCCAGGGCATGGCACGGATGTGACCAGGATGTAAGACACGCCTGGTGACCTGCGCACTCAGCGGAGTCGAGCGGCCACCCCCGCGAGCTCGTCGAGCGTGCGCAGGGTCTCGTCACGACCACGCGTGGGCAGCAGGAACAGGGTGCGGTCGACCCCGGCCGCGGCGTAGGACTCGACCACCGCCGGGTCCTTCGGGGCGGCGTACACCGACACCGGCACCCGCCACCCGGCGCGGTCGCGGACCTGCGCCACCTTCTCGGCGAGGCCTTCCTCGCCGCCGCGCGGCAGCCAGCCGCCCCCGTACTCGGCGACCCGCGCCATCGCCCGCTCGCTCTCCCCGCCGACGTAGATCGGCGGATGGGGCCGCTGCACCGGCTTGGGCCAGGAGTAGATCGGGTCGAAGTCGACGTGGTCGCCGTGGAACTCGGCGGCCTCCGCGGTCCAGATCTCGCGCATCGCCCGGATGCGCTCGTCCATCAGCGCGCCGCGCGTGCGCGGGTCGGTGCCGTGGTTGCGCATCTCCTCGCGGTTCCACCCGGCGCCGACCCCGAACAGGAACCGGCCGCCCGAGACGAGGTCCAGGGTGGCCACCTCCTTGGCGGTGGTGATCGGGTCCCGCTCCACCACGAGGCAGATCCCAGTGGCCAGCAGCAGGCGCTCGGTGACCGCCGCGGCGGCGGTCAGCGCGACGAACGGGTCCAGCGTGCGGTAGTAGACGCGCGGCAGGTCGCCACCGCCCGGGTAGGGCGTCTCCCGGCTGGTCGGGATGTGCGTGTGCTCGGCGACGAAGAGCGCGTCGAAGCCCCGCTCCTCCAGCGCGCGGCCGAGGTCGGCCGGGCCGATCCCTTCGTCGGTGATGAACGTGGCGACGCCGAACTCCATCGGGCCCTCCCGGGACGGTGGCGGAAGCGTTGGACCAGCTGGTGTAGACCGTAGTGCGGCGCGGCGCAACCAGCATGATCTGTCCGGGTGCTGCTGCCGGCGTGCCCGCGCAACGAGATGATCTTCAGCGGTGGCGTCGGTAGACTCCCCCGTCGGCTGGGTGGCATCGATCGACAACGAGCGGAATCCGGTCGCAACCACGGAGGGGGTCTCGCGCGTCGTGCAGGGATGTGACGGTGTCGATCGCACTGCCCGTGGCCGCCCGGCCGGGCGACGGGCTGGCGGCAATGGATGAACTGACGAGCAAGCTCACCGACCTCTACCAGGAGCACTACAAGCAACTGCTGCGCATCGCCGTCCTGCTCGTGGACGACCGGGCTGCCGCCGAGGACATCGTGCAGGACGCCTACGTGCGGGTCTTCGACTCCCGCACCCGGCTGCGCGACCCGGGCAAGGCGCTGGCGTTCCTGCGGCAGGCGGTGCTCAACCGGGCCCGGTCGGTGCTGCGGAGGCGGCTCGTCGCCAAGAAGTACCAGCCGAAGCTGGCCACCGAGGACAGCCAGCCCGACGACACCGGGCGCGGCGTCGACCGCGCCGTGCTGGCCGCGGCGCTGGCCAAGCTGCCGCGCCGGCAGCGGGAGGCCGTCGTGCTGCGCTACTACGCCGACCTCAGTGAGTCCCGCACCGCCGAGGTGATGGGATGCAGCCAGGGAGCGGTGAAGTCGTACTGCTCGCGGGGAGTGTCGCGGCTGTCCGAGCTGCTGGGGGAACGGGTGTGAAGGACGTCAACAGCACGCGGGACGTCGAGGTGGTGCGCGCGCTGCTGCACCGCGCGGTGGACGACGTCGAGCCCAGCCCCGACGCGCTGCCCCGGCTGCTCGCCGCCGCGCGGCGGCGCCGGTCGCCGAAGCGCCCGCTGCTCGCGGCGCTGGGCGCGGTGGCCGCGGCGGCGGTGGCGCTCGTCGTGGCGTTCGTGGTGCTCCCGGGCCAGCAGCAGCCCACCCCGGTCAGTGCGCAGCCGAACAGCTACCTGGCCACCCCGCAGCCCGGGGTGATCGCCTCCTTCGACGTCCTGTCCGGGCGGCAGAACGGCGTGCTCTCCGACGTCCCCGGCGCGGACCCGGAGACGCTGGCCACCGACCGCAGCCGGGTGCTGGTGGTGGCCGCCACCACGGAGGGCAAGCGGCTGGTCGAGGTGTCCGCCGACGGCGCCCAGCGGGTGCTGCCGGTCCCGGTCGGCGACGCCCGGCTGCTGGCCGCCGGTGGCGGGCGGATCGCCTACCTGGACGGCGGTGCGGTGGTGGTGCTGCGCGACGGGCAGCCGCAGCACATCGCGCTGCCCACCGGGACGCGGGTGGACGACCTCGCGCTGTCCGACGACGGCCGGCTGGCGCTGCTGGCTGCCGAGCCGGGCCGCCACCAGGCGTCGGTGCTGGTGCTCGCGCCCGACGCGACCTCGTGGGACGGGCGCGTCGAAGCGGTCTCCGACGGCTGCGGACCGGTGGCGATCACCTGGAACGGGCCCGATCTCGCGGTGCTGGAACCGCCGGCCTGCGCTGCCGGGCAGGCGCGGGTGGCCACCTTCGCCGCGGACACCGGCCGCAAGCTCGGCGGCGGCGTGCCGTTCCCGGCCCCGGAGCTGACCCCGAGCACGGTGGAGCTGTCCGCGGACCCGCTGGGGCGGTTCCTGGTGTCGACCAGCGGTGGCGGACAGTGGCTGGTCGACGGCTCCGAGGTGCGCCCGGTCCCACCCGCCTGCACCCGCCCGGGGGTCTGCGCGTCCGGCCCGGCCACGTTCTGGAGTTGATCACGCGGGCGGCACGCCCCTGATGCGACCAATCCCGGCTCCGGCCGCCGCCGCTGACCGATCATCGGGCGCGTCGACGCAGACCAGAGGGGTGGACGTGCGAGAGCGACGACAGGAGCTGGCGCGGCTGTACCGGGTGGCGCTGGACCGCCCGCGCGGGCAGCAGGTGCTGGCCTTCGCGGTGTCGGCCTGGGCGCTGGTCTGGATCCTCGGCCAGTTCGCCGCCCACCCGGACAGCCCGAGCGCGCTGGACGTGCTCAGCGACGTCGCCGCGCGGCTCGGTGTGGCCACCGGTGGGTGGGACGAGCGGTTGGCGCAGGCGTGGCAGAGCGGGGGCGCTGGTCTCGCGGTGCTCGGCGGCCTGCTGTGGGCGGCGACCACCGAGCGCGGCCAAGCGCCCGCGCTGCTGGGCTGGATCGCGGTGATGCTCGGCGCGGAACGCCTCGGCTACCAGCCGGCGGTGCTGCTGGCCGTGGCGACGATGGTGTGCTTCGTGCTCGTGCTGTGGCTGGCCGCCCTGGTCAGCGGCCGGTTCCCGGAGCGCCGAGCGGTGCTGCTGCCGCGCGACGTGGTGCGCGCCGGGGTCACCGCGGCGACGCTCGCCGCCGTGGTGCCGCTGTTCGCGCCGGCGTTCGCCCTGGACCGCGTGGTCCGGCCGTACCTCGTCAAGGGGCCGCGGCGCACCTCGTCCGCCCCCTTCGTCCCCGAGCAGCCGGGACCCCGCAGGGCCGCGCCGGACGCCGAACCGGACCGCCGGTAGCCGGTGCGCTCAGGGCCGCGGGGTGAGGCGCAGACCGCGCTCGGCCAGCGCGCGGAGCTCCACGTCGTCGGGGGAGGAGCCCCGGTCCCGCCACACCGTCTGCACGATCCGCACCTCCGCGCCGCTCTGCTGCACCACCTGGGCGGCGTCGGCGAAGCCGTCCGGCCGGCCCCCGCCCTCGGCGACCAGGTCGGTCACCCCGCCGGTCCCGGCCCGCTCGGCCAGCTCGCGGAGCTCGCGCGCGGCCTGCTCGTCCGGGAGCTCGACGATCGCGACCGCCACCGCGGCCGGCTGGCCGGACACCCGGGTGTCGAACACCGCGCGGGTCAGGCCCCGGCAGGGGTGCTGCTCGAACCAGCGCTGGACGTCGCCGAAGGCGTGCGGGGCGCAGGTCTGCTCGCGACCGGTCGTCCGCTGCGCGAACTCCAGGCCGTCGACGCGCTGGACCGGCGCCGACGGTGGGGGAGGGGCGGCGGCCGTGCCGCCGAACACCAGCCACGCGACCAGCGCACCGAGCAGCACGACCAGCACCGCCGCGGCCGCGAGGAGCACGGCGGGACGGGTGAGCCGGCGCCCGACCGCGGACTCGGTGAACTTCGTGGTCAGCGACTCGCTGAACTTGGGGATGAGCATCGTGTCCGCGGAGGCCAGGTCGGTGACCCCCGACTCCGGGAAGCCCTCTTCGACCAGGTCGGCGGCGCTGAACTCGCAGGACTCGTCGAGCACCCGCAGCAGCTGCTGCGCGGGCTCCACCGGGCAGGCGCGCTCGTAGGTGGCCAGCTCGCGGGCGGCGGAGAGGATCGAGGTGGTGTTCGGCGCGACGACCCGGACGCCGCGGTGCAGGTCCGTCGTGGGCTGGGTGACCTGCCCGGCGTAGGGGCCGACGACCACGACGGCGGCCACCGGCATCGGCTCCAGGTCGCGGGACTGCAGGCTGCGCGCCAGCGCCGCGGCCGACTCGAGCGCCTCCAGCGCGGGGTTGACCGCGCCCTCGGCGCGCACCAGCGGCCAACCGTCCACCGTCCACGGCGTGTGCACCGGTGCGTCCACCTTCAGCGCCGGTTCCGGCAGGTCCACGCCGAGCACGACGACCACCCCGCGGGGCATCACGACCACCGCGTCCAGCGGCCGGGGAGCGCCCGGAGGGCGGCAGCTGAACACGGCGACCCCGCCCAGCACCGAGTCGCCGGCGCCCCACGCGGAGATGGCCGCGCGGATGTCGGCGCCGACCTTGGTCGGCTCCGCGTCGAGCCGCACGAGTCGCATGGCACCTCCCCTTTCCCGCAGCCCGGTCCACCCCCGGTCCGGGCCCTGACGTTAGCCGGAGCGCGAGAGGGTTGTCGCGGCGATCCGCTATTCCTCCGATCGAGTGGTATCCACCACTCGTTCGATCTTGCCTCGTTGGTGCTAGCGAGGGACGCGAGAACCCCGCTCAACAGCCGGGGATCTGCGGTTTCGCCTGATCGGAGCAGTGTGCGCCGATCGGAGGTCCGCAACCCGGGGCGCCGCGGCGTGCGTGGCGAGATGCAGCGTTCTGGTGGCGCACGGTACGAGGCCGATGCAGAATGACGCCGCATCTGTTGATCGTCGGGTTCGCGAGGTCGTAGGGGAAGACGTCCCTCGTCGAACAGCGGAGGTCAGCAGTGAGCACCCGTGGCAGCGACCGTGGCCACACCGCTGGTGTGGTCTACGTCCACTCGTCGCCGTCTGCGGTCTGCCCGCACGTCGAGTGGGCGATCTCTGGCGCACTCGGCACGCGGACGGAACTTCGCTGGACGGCGCAACCGGCAGCCCCCGGTCAACTCCGCGCGGAGTGCAACTGGACGGGCGAGCCGGGCACCGGAGCACGTCTGGTCAGCGCGCTGCGCGCGTGGCCGATGCTGCGCTTCGAAGTCACCGAGGACCCCAGCCCCGGGGTGGACGGGCAGCGCTTCTGCCACGCCCCCGGCCTGGGCCTGTGGCGCGCCTGCACCAGCGCCAACGGCGACATCGTGGTCAGCGAGGACCAGCTGCGCACCCTGGCGGCCAACGCCAAGGGGCCGGAGGCGTTCGCGCACCGGGTGGACCAGCTGCTGGGCGCGGCGTGGGACGACGCGCTCGAACCCTTCCGCCGCGCCGGCGACGGCGCCCCGGTGACCTGGCTGCACCGCGTCGGCTGACGCGGACTCGAGCGAAACGGCCGTGCCCGGAGTGGCGGTGTGCGAAGCTTGGGGCCGTGCGTTCCTGGGTGAAGTGGGGTCTGCCGGTCTCGATCGTCGTGCTGCTGGCCGGTGCCGGTGGTGGTGTGGTGCTCGCCGACCAGGTCTACCGCGAGCCGGTGCGCGGGAACGTCCCGGAGGTCCCGCCGGAGACCGCTGAACCCGCGGTGGCGGTCGAGAGCCCCGGGGGCGTGAAGTACACGGCGGGTGCGGCCCAGCACCCCGACCAGCGCGCGGTCATGGTCGTGCTGGACAACCACTTCCGGTCGATCAACACGCGCAACTACGACCTCTGGAAGTCCACTGTGGTCCCGAGCAAGTGGGCCGAGCTGCCCAAGGACAAGTGGATGCGCGACTACGGCTCGACCGAGGACCTCGACATGACCGTGCACCGGATCGACACCGGGCCGGACGGGTCGCTCGCGGTGCTGCTCACCTTCAAGAGCTTCCAGGAGGTCGAGCACGCCCCGGCGAACGTGCCGTCGACGTGCCTGGAGTGGAACCTGGTGTACCCGATGGTCCTCGACGAGTCGGGGCGCTCGCTGCGCCTGGACACCAGCAAGCTGCCCAACAGCGCCCTGGTCCAGGAGTGCCGGGAGTGACCCTCCCCGGCGGGGGCTCGGACGAGAACGGGGGAGCGGGCTGAGCCGTGCTCAGCCCGCTCCCCCGACGCCTGTGATCACGCCGTGGTGAAGGCGAGGGCCACGTTGTGCCCGCCGAAGCCGAAGGCGTTGTTCAGCGCGGCGGTCTGCTCCACGTGCCGCGGCTTGTCGGCGACCACGTCGACCTCGACCTTCGGGTCGAGGTTCTCGAGGTTGCGCGTCGCCGGGATGACGCCGTGGCGCAGCGAGAGGACCGTCAGGATGCTCTCCACCGCGCCGGCCCCGCCGACCAGGTGGCCGAGCGAGCCCTTGGGCGCGGTCACCACCGCACCCTCACCGACGGCGTTGCGCACCGAGTTGGCCTCCCCGACGTCGCCGACCACGGTCGACGTCGCGTGCGCGTTGATGTGCCCGATGTCCGACGGCTCCAGGCCGCCGCTGCGCATCGCCTTGCGCATCGCCGCGATCTGGCCGCGACCGTCCGGCGGGCTGCCGGTGATGTGGTAGGCGTCGGAGGTGATGCCCACGCCCGCCAGCCGGCCGTAGATCCGCGCGCCGCGCGCCTTGGCGTGCTCCGCGCTCTCCAGCACCATCACGCCGGCGCCTTCCCCCAGGACGAACCCGTCGCGGTCGACGTCGAACGGGCGCGACGCCCGGTCCGGGTCGTCGTTGCGGGTGCTCAGGGTCCGGGCCTGGGCGAACCCGGCGACGGTGATCGGGTGGATGCAGGCCTCCGCGCCACCGGCCACCACCACGTCCGCGTGCCCCTGCTGGATCAGGTCGAAGCCCTTGGCCAGGCCCTCGGCGCCCGAGGCGCAGGCCGACGCGGGGGAGTGCACCCCGGCGCGGGCCCGCAGGTCCAGGCTGACCATCGCGGCCGGGCCGTTGGGCATCAGCATCGGGACGGTCAGCGGCGAGACCTTCCGCAGCCCCTGGGTCTCCAGCAGGTCGTCCTGCTGGAGCAGGGTGAGCGGGCCGCCGATGCCGGTGCCCAGCGACACCCCGAGGCGGTCCGGGTCGACCGGCTCGGACTCGTCGGTGGGCAGCTCGAAGCCGGCGTCCGCCCACGCCTCGCGGGCGGCGATGACGGCGATCGCCTCGCAGCGGTCCATCCGCCGCAGCTGCACGCGGGGCAGCACCTCAGCGGGCTCGACCGCCAGCGGCGCGCCGATCTTGGCCGGCAGCTCGTAGCGGTCGAGCCACTCCTCCTCGAGGAGCTTGATGCCGGTCGCGCCGTTCAGCACACCGTCCCACGTGGACGCGACGTCCCCGCCGAGCGGTGTCGTCGCGCCCAGCCCGGTGATGACGACCTCGGTCGTCATGCGTTCTTGGTGATGTAGTCCACCGCATCACCGACGGTCTTGAGGTTGGCGAGCTCGTCGTCCGGGATCTTGACGCCGAACTTGTCCTCGGCCTGCACGGCGATCTCGACCATGGACAGCGAGTCGATGTCGAGGTCGTCGACGAAGGACTTGTCGACGGTCACGTCCGCGGCGTCGACACCGGCGACCTCCTCGACGATGGCGGCCAGACCCTTGGTGATTTCCTCGTTGGACACGGTGTTTCCTTCCTGGTACTTGCGTTGCCAGCCCCGGGCGCGTGGCCCGCGGCAGCTGGGGTCAGGGGCACACGGCGACCTGGGCCGAGTACGACAGCCCGGCCCCGAAGCCCACGAGCAGCATCACGGCACCGCTGGGGATCTCCCCGGCGCTGCGCATGTGGTCGATGGCCAGCGGGATGGACGCCGACGACGTGTTGCCGGAGTAGACGATGTCACGGGCGACCACGAGGTCGTCACGCGCACCCTGCGACTGCAGCTTCTTGGCGATGGCCTCCACGATCCGCAGGTTCGCCTGGTGCGGGACCAGGACGTCCACATCGGACAGCTGGAGCCCGGCGGCCTCGACCGCCCGCGCCGCCACCGGGGCGATCTGGGTCGTCGCCCACCGGAAGACCGACTGGCCCTCCTGGTAGATGTACTTGCCCTCGCGCAGGTAGATGGTGTCGACCAGGTCGCCCGCGCTGCCCAGCACGCCGGGACCGATCTCGGGCTGCTCGGCCGGACCGACCACCGCGGCGCCCGCACCGTCGGCGAAGATGATGCAGTTCGCCCGGTCCTCCCAGTCCAGCCACTCCTGGAACCGCTCGGAGCCGATCACCAGCACGTGGCGGGCCGACCCGGCGCGCACCGCGTCCGAGGCGGTGGACAGCGCGTAGACGAAGCCGGCGCAGGCGGCGTTGAGGTCGAAGGCGCCCTTGGCCTTGATGCCGATCTGGTCGGAGACCTGGGCCGCGGCGTTCGGGATGCCGCCCGGCATGGTGCAGGTCGCCACGATGACCTGGTCGATGTCCGACGGCGACAGGCCCGCGTCGGCGACCGCCTTCGCGCCGGCCTCGACCGCCATGCTCACCACGGTCTGGTCGTCGTCGCCGAGCCGGCGGTGGATGATGCCGACGCGCTGCCGGATCCACTCGTCGTTGGTGTCGACGACCTTGGCCAGGTCGTGGTTGGTGACGATCCGGTTGCCCTGGGTGCTGCCGAAGCCGAGCAGGCGGGTCCCTGCCGGGCTGGCGTTCTGGGCGATGCGGGGCTTGCTCACTCGTCGCTCCCGAGCAGGTCGGCCACCTTGTCCAGGTCGGCGGGGGTCTTCAGAGCGACGGTCTTGACGCCCTTGAGTTCGCGGCGCACCAGGCCGCTGAGGGTGCCCGCGGGCGGGAACTCCACGACCGCCTCGACACCGCGGTCGGCGAGGGTGGCCATGCAGCTGTCCCAGCGGACCGGGCGGGTCACCTGGTCGACGAGGCGGCGCACGATCTCGGCCGCGTCGGTCACCACCGCGCCGTCGGCGTTGGACAGCAACGGCAGGGTCGCGTCGGTGGCGACGACCTGCTCGGCGTGCTTGGCCAGCGCGTCCTGCGCGGGCGCCATGAAGCGGGTGTGGAAGGCGCCGGCGACCGGCAGCGGCCGGACGCGGGTGCCTTCCGGCGGTTCGTCGGCGAGCTGCTCGAGCGCGGGCCGCCGTCCGGCCGCGACGATCTGACCGGCGCCGTTGCGGTTGGCCGGGTCCAGGCCGAGCTGCTCCAGGTGCGCGACGACGGTGTCGGCGTCCCCGCCGAGCACGGCGGACATGCCGGTGGGCTCCAGCGCGCACGCCGCGGCCATCTCCCGGCCGCGGACGGCGGCCAGCGCCACCGCGTCGTCGGCGCTCAGCGCCCCAGCGACCGCGGCGGCGGCCAGCTCACCGACGGAGTGCCCGGCGACCGGCGTGCCCTCGGGCACGGTCACGCGGCGGCGCAGCTCCTCGGCGGCGATCAGCGACAGCGCCACCACGAGCGGCTGGGTGACCGCGGTGTCCTTGATCTCCTCGGCGTCGGCGGTCGTGCCGAGGCGCACCAGGTCCAGGCCGGTCAGCTCGGACCAGGCGCCGAGCCGCTCGGCGACACCGTCCAGCTCGAGCCACGGTTGGAACATCCCAGGGGTCTGCGACCCCTGTCCGGGGGCTAGAAGCGCGATCACACCTGCTACTGAACACGTCGCAGCGCCGTTGGAGTGATGTCGAGACAGACGAAGTCCGGCGCGCAAAGTTGTGGGGTGTCTACAAGCAGTTCCCGCGCCGGAGGCCGTCGAGGGGGATTTCGTTGTCGAGGGTGTCCGGTTCGTGACGCGCCGGTGAAACCCGGTAGGTCCTGGTGACGCGCGTGGCGCCTGTGCTCACCAGAGGCCGCGCGCCTTGGCGAGCCTGCCGACCGCCAGACCCACCCGCAGCACGTGCGCGTCGCGTGCGTTGGAGGGCGTGCGGCCTGTGAGCTCCGCCACCCGCCGCAGCCGGTACCGGACGGTGTTGGGGTGCACGTAGAGCTGGCGCGCGCAGTTCTCCAGCACCCCGCCGACCTCGAGGTAGGTGTCGACGGTGTCCATCAGCGACCCGCCGGCGTCCACCAGCGGCAGCACGATCTTCTCGACCAGCTGCCGCTCCGCCTCCGGGTCGCCGGCCAGCGCGCGCTCGGGCAGCAGGTCGCCGGAGGGGACCGGGCGGGGCGCGGTGGGCCAGGCGACGACGGCGCGCAGCGCCGACATCGCGTCCGCGGCCGACCGGTGCGCCTCGGCCAGGCTCGGCGCGGTCGGCCCGACCACCACCGGGCCGTCGTCGAACGCCTCGGTCAGCCGCACCGCCGCCTCGTGGTCGGAGCGCTCGTCGCCGGTGCTGCCGAAGACCACCACCAACCGCGAGCCCTGCACGCTGAGCAGCACCGGGCAGCCGACCCGCGCCGCGCGGCTGCGCACCTGGTACACGATGGTCGGCGGGTCGTCGGACGGCGCGCCGCCGACCAGCACGGTGGCCTCCGACGAGGGCTCCCAGCCCAGCGCCGCGGCGCGGGACAGCAGCGACTCCTCGGCGTCGCCCCGCACGATGCCGTCGACCACCAGCGCCTCCAGCCGCGCGTCCCACGCGCCGCGCGCCTCCGCGGCGGCCGCGTAGGAGGTCGCCGCGGCGAAGGCGATCTCGCGGGTGTAGCGCAGGATCGACTCGGTCAGCAGGGTGCGCTCGTTCTGCTCGTCGGCCAGCTCCGGCAGCCGCTGCTCGAACACGTCGATGGCGACCCGCACCAGCTCCAGGGTCTGCCGCAGGCTGACCCAGCGGGACAGGTCGCGCGGGGCGGCGCGGAACGCCTCGGCGGTCAACCGGATCGCCTCGGTGGGGTCCTGCAGCCAGGCCACGAAGTTGGACACGCCGGTCTGGGTCACCAGCAGCACGCTGGCGCGCTGGTCCGCGGGCAACCGGCGGAACCACGGCAGCCGCTGCTCCATCGCGCTGACGCTGGCCCCGGCCAGCCCGCCCGAAGCGCGTTCCAGGCGGCGGAGGGTCGCCGCGGAGATCTGCCGCTGCGTACCGGTGTCCCGCTCACCTGCGCGTTCGGTGCTCATGGTTCCAGAATCGCACGTCGCTGATCAGCTCCGACGGGCACCGGTCGGCGCGTGGGGGAGCGCTCACACCGCGACCGCCGCTGACCGGGGACGGCCGGCCGCAGGCGGGCGCGCGCGGGCTGATCGCCGCTGGTCAGGCACCGCGGATCGCTGGATCGGTCGATGACCGCGGCTCACCCGTTGGACGGGTCTCGGCGATTTTCACGCACTTGGCCGTGGTCGCCCGCACCCGAGCGGGACACCATGGGGTAACGGATCAAGCCGGGAGAGTGATCAGGTTGGCGTTGCCCCTCGTCTGGTTGGCGGACACGCTGCGCGCGGCGGGACTGACGGTGGTCGAGACCGACGGGTGGCAGGAGCGCAGCGCCACCTCGGGGCCGCTGCCGGCACCGGTCGGCGTGCTGGAGCACCACACCGCGACCCCGGCGTCCTACGAGGACCCGGCGCCCAGCGTCCAGCTGTGCATCGACGGTCGCCCCGACCTCGAGGGGCCGCTGTGCCACGCGGTGATCGGCTTCGACGGGGTGGTGCACATGATCGCCGCCGGCCGCGCCAACCACGCGGGCGAGGCGAAGGCGTCCGGCCCCAACCCGGCGGGCGACGGCAACACCCTCTACGTCGGCTTCGAGTGGGACTACCAGGGCGAGGACCAGGGGCCGAGCCCCGAGCAGTACCGGGCGGCGGTGACGGCGACCCGCGCGGTGCTCGAGCACCTGGGCCGTCCGGTGGACGCCGCGCGCGGCCACAAGGAGACCAGCGTCAGAGGCAAGATCGACCCCGGTCACGTCGACATGGACCGGTTCCGCGCCGACCTCGGGAACAAGGACCAGGAGGACCAGATGACCCCGGAACAGGACGCGATCCTGCGGCGCTTGGAGCACGAGCTGCTCGGTCCGCGCGGGCCGAACGGCGAGATCCAGGGCTGGCACACCGAGGTCGGGCCCCGCACCATCGTCGCGATGCTCGTGGACCTGGTGAACACCGTGGTGGCGCGAGGGCAGGCGCCCGCGGTGCCGACGCAGGCCGGTGCGGCGGACCCGGAGGCGATCAAGGCGGCGTTCCAGGCGCTGCCGCCGGACCAGGCGGCGCCGCTGCTGGCCGAGCTGGTCCGCATCCAGCAGGGCCGTCAGCTGACCCCGGAGCAGTACGCGCAGGCCACCCAGCGGTGACCCGCGGGGCGCGTCAGGAGTCGCGGGCGGCGCGGCGCCGGGCGCGCTGGTCGCGACGGTCCAGCAGGCGCTTGACCAGGGCCGGCTGGGCCTTGAGGGCCTCGGGCTCGTCCAGCAGCCGGTTCAGCCGCTGGTAGTAGCGGTTCGGGGAGAACCCGAAGCGCTCCTGGATGACGCGTTCCTTGTTGCCCTGGTACTGCCAGTGCTCGAGTTCGAAGGCGAGGATGGCGCGATCGGTGTCGTTCATCCGGCGTCCCCCTCCTCGACGAGCTGCTGATCGAGTCTACCGGCGTGGGCACGCGTGTTCGATCGGCCGTCCGGGGGCGTTGCTCACAGGCGCGCGTCGACGGCGGCGCCGCGTCTCCCCGCCCGCGGTGTGATCCGACGCACGAACCGCCCCGGGAACAGATCACCCGGCGCAGGATGTTTCGCAGATCGAACGAGTCGTGCGCTCCGGGGCTCGGTGCAAGTCCGAACCGGCGGTGACAGTCCGCGAACCGGCGCTTCGCCCAGCGAGGTGTCGGCCGATCCGGTGGAATTCCGGAACCGACGGTGACAGTCCGGATGAGAGGCAGCGCACGGGTGGCCGGGGCAGGGCTGTCGCTGTCGGCAGCCGTCGCCGCGGGCTGCCCGCTCACCCCGGCGCGCACGTCGCCGGTGGGAGGAGCGGGCGTGCGGACTGTCGCGGAATGGTTGCTCGGCAACGGGATCACCGTGCTGGGCCAGCAGATCTCGTGGGCGGAGCTGGTCGGGCAGCTGTGCGCCCTGGCCGTGGTCTTCCTCGCCCAGCGCCGGACGCTGGCGACCTGGCCGGTGCAGGTCTCCGCGACGGTGCTGCTGTTCGCCGTCTACGCCTCGGCGCACCTCGGCGGACTGGCCGTCCGGCAGGTGATGATCCTGCTCATCTCGCTCTACGGCTGGTGGGCCTGGCGCCGCCGCACCGACCCCGTCTACGGCGTCGTGGTGCGCAGGGCCAGCGGCCCGGAACGGCTCGCGCTGCTCGGTGTGCTGGCCCTCGGCACGGCCGCGTTCGCGCTGGTGCTGTCCGCGTTGGACGCCTCCTGGGCGCCGTGGCCGGACGCCTGGATCTTCGTCGGCACTCTGGTCGCGTTCTGGGCGCAGGGCCGCGGTCTGGTCGAGTTCTGGCTGGTGTGGCTGGCCGTGGACGCGGTCGGCGTGCCGCTGCAGATCGCCTCCGGGCTGTACTTCAGCGCGGCGATCTACGTGGTCTTCGCGGCCCTGGTGGTCCACGGTTGGTGGAGCTGGAACCGCACCGCACGGGTGCAGGGCGCTCACCCGGAGGCCGTCGCCCGGACTTGACGCCCAGCGTTCGGCGGTGGTGGATGTCGGTGATCGCACACGCCGAAAGGGGTCGACATGGGGCGTCTCGCGCGAAGCGCGGTGGTTCCGGTCGCGGCCTGCGCCCTGCTGGGGACGCCGGTGGCGTCCGCGCAGGAGCCGACCACCGGGCCGACGACCGGGTTCGAGCAGACCGACGGCAAGCGGTGGACGACACCCGAGGAGGAAGCCGAGTTCCTGCGGGCCGTCGACGCGGCCAGCGAGGACGTCACCGTCGAGCGGATCGGCGAGACCACCCAGCACCGCCCGGTGCAGCTGGTCCGCGTCGGTGCCCGGTCGGCACCCACGACCGTGCTGTTCACCTGCTCCCAGCACGGCGACGAGCCCTCCGGTCGCGAGGCGTGCCTGACCAGCATCCGCGACCTCGGCCTGTCCGAGGACCCGGAGGTGCGGTCGTTCCTGCGCACCACGAGCGTGCTGTTCGTGCCCAACGCCAACCCGGACGGCAACGTCGCCGACACCCGCGAGAACGCCCAGGGCCTCGACATCAACCGCGACCACGTCGCGCTGCAGTCGCCGGAAGCGCGGGCGGTCGCGCGGGTGATCCGGGACGAGCGACCGGTGCTCGTGCACGACCTGCACGAGTACGGCGCGAAACCGCCCTACTACGTCAAGGACCTCCTCGCCCTGTGGCCGCGGAACCTCAACACCGCGGAGGGCGTGCACGGCGAGTCGCAGCGGCTGTCCGAGGAGTACGTCCGGCCGGCGGTCGAGGACGCCGGGTTCTCCACCGGCACCTACGGCATCTGGACCGACCCGGAGACCGGCGAGCCGATCAAGCAGGTCGCCGGTGACGGCCAGGAGCGGATCCTGCGCAACACCGTCGGCGTCAAGCACGCCCTCGGCCTGCTGGTGGAGACCCGCATCGACCCGCTCACCGAGGAGGAGCGGGACGACCCGGCGGTGAACAACCGCCGCCGCGTCGACTCCCACCTCGCCGGCGTCCGCGCCACGCTGCGGATGCTGTCCGAGCGCCGCGACGAGATCCTGGCCGAGACCACCCGCGCCCGGCTGGCGGGCCTGCGTGACGAGGGCCCGGTCTACTTCGGCGGCGCCGACAACGAGCCGCCCACCGCGGACCAGGTCGACCAGGACCCGCCGTGCGCCTACCGGCTGACCGCCGAGCAGTTCCGCGAGGTCCGCGACGAGCTCGACCTGCACGGCGTGCGGAGCCTCCCGGGCCCGGACGGGTCGCGGGTGGTGCCGATGCGCCAGGAGGCCCGGTCCCTGGTGGCCCTGCTGCTCGACGCCCGCGGCCAGTTCCGCGTCGCCGACGCGGAGCCGCTGTCCTGCTGAGCCGAGCGGCGGTCGTCGCTCAGAGGCGGTCGATGACCGCGCGGGTCACGCCGTCGGTGCCGCACTCGGGCGTGCCGTCCGCCCGGAGCCGCACGGCACCGTCGGCGTAGGCGGCCGCCACCGCCGCGTCGATCCGCCGCGCCGTGGCGGTGGCCCCGACGTGCTCCAGCAGCATCACCGCGCTGCGGATCTGCGAGGTCGGGTTGGCCCGACCGGTCCCGGCCAGCGACGGGGCGCTGCCGTGCACGGGCTCGAAGTACGCCGCGGTGTCGCCGATGTTGCCCGACGGGCACGTGCCCAGCCCGCCGACCGTCGCCGCGCCCAGGTCGCTGAGCATGTCGCCGACGAAGTTCTCGGTGACCAGCACGTCGAAGTGGCCCGGGTCGGCGACCAGGTCGTGCGCGGCGGCGTCGGTGTAGCGGTGGTCGGCCTCGACGTCCGGGTACTCCGCGGCGACCTCGTCGAAGATCGCGCGGAAGAACGCGAAGCTGCGCAGCACGTTGCTCTTGTCCACGCAGGTCACCCGCCGCACGCCGTCCTTCGGCGCGCCCGTGCGCCCGCGGGCCAGCTCGAAGGCGTACCGGACGATCCGCTCGACGCCGACGCGGGTCATCAGCAGCTGGTCGCTGGCCGCGTGGGCGTTGCGCACCCCGCTGCCGCGCGAGAGGTACAGGCCCTCGGTGTTCTCGCGGACGATGACGTAGTCGACCGGGGAGCCGGTCTCCCGCACGCCGGGCAGCGAGCGGACCGGCCGCACGTTGGCGTAGGTGTCCAGGCCGGTGCGCAGCACACCGCCGAGCACGCCCGCCTCGGTGCCGTCCGGGTGCCGCACCTCGGGCAGCCCGACCGGTCCCTTGAGCACGGCGTCGTAGGTGGTCCGGAAGCGCTCCAGGGCGCCCTCGGCCAGCGGTGCGCCGGTCTCGGTGAAGGTCCGCGCGCCGCCGGGCTCGGCGGCGAACTCGATGGTGATGCCGTCGGCGGCCGCGGCCGCGGTGAGGACCTCCCGCGCGCTGCTCACCAGTTCCGGGCCGATCCCGTCGCCCTCGATGCACGCCACCAGCACCCGGCCAGTATGGATCATCCGCGCACCGGCACCCGCCGACCGTGCCGAGCGCCACGGTGCACGCAACTCCGGTGGGGGTCGCGTACCGACGTCGCCGCACCGGGCGCAGGAGCACCGCGGGACGCCGCTCGAGACCCCGTCTGGGCGCGCCGTGACTGCCTCGCACCGCACCGAGATCGCGCCGCACCGCGCCGAGACGGCGCGTCGGGACACACCAGGACCTCCGCTGGAGGAACCGGGACGCCCTCCGACGCGCCGTGACCGCCTTCGCCCTGGACGCAGCGAGGGGGTGCCTCCCGCCGGGAGGCACCCCCTCGCGTCCGGTCAGGCGTCGCCGGGGTCCGAGGTCTGCGGCCCCGCGGCCTGCACGTCGTCCAGGCGGTAGCGACGGGTCGCCTCGACCACCTTCGACCGGTCCACCTTCCCGGCACGCGCCAGCGCGGCCAGCGTGGCGACCACCGTGGACTCGGCGTCGACCAGGAACACCCGCCGCGCCGCCGGGCGGGTGTCGGAGAAGCCGAACCCGTCGGTGCCGAGGCTCACCATGTCGCCCGGCACCCACGGCCGGATCAGGTCCGGCACCGCGCGCATCCAGTCGCTGACCGCGACGACCGGTCCCTCGGCCTGCGACAGCGCCCGCGTCACGTGCGGCACGCGCGGCTCCTCCTCCGGGTGCAGCAGGTTGTGCCGGTCGGCGGCCTCCGCCTCGCGCCGCAGCTGCGACCAGGAGGTCGCCGACCACACGTCGGCCTGCACGCCCCACTCCTCGGCGAGCATCTGCTGCGCCTGCAGCGCCAGCGGCATGATCACGCCCGAGGCCAGGACCTGCGCCCTCGGCCCCGAGCCACCCGGCGCCGCCTGGTAGCGGTACAGGCCGCGCAGCAGCGCGTCGACGTCGAGGTCCGCCGGCTCGGCCGGCTGCTGGTAGGGCTCGTTGTAGAGGGTGAGGTAGTAGAAGACGTCCTCGGCGTCCTCGCCGTACATCCGCCGCAGGCCGTCCTGCACGATGTGCGCGATCTCGAACGCCCACGCCGGGTCGTAGGCGACCACCGCCGGGTTGGTCGCGGCGATGAGCTGCGAGTGCCCGTCGGCGTGCTGGAGGCCCTCACCGGTCAGCGTGGTGCGCCCGGCGGTCGCGCCGAGCACGAACCCGCGGGCCATCTGGTCGGCCGCGGCCCACAAGCTGTCGCCGGTGCGCTGGAACCCGAACATCGAGTAGAAGATGTAGATCGGGATCATCGGCTCGCCGTGCGTGGCGTAGCTGGTGCCCGCCGCGGTGAACGACGCGGTCGACCCGGCCTCGTTGATGCCCTCGTGCAGGATCTGCCCCTGCTCGCTCTCCCGGTAGGCCAGCATCAGCTGGTAGTCCACCGGCGTGTAGAGCTGGCCCAGCGGGTTGTAGATCTTCTGCGACGGGAACATCGAGTCCATGCCGAAGGTCCGCGCCTCGTCCGGGATGATCGGCACGAGCCGCGGGCCGACCTCCTTGTCCTTGGCGAGGTCCTTGAGCAGCCGGACGCACGCCATCGTGGTGGCGACCTCCTGCTTGCCCGAGCCGCGCTTGACCACCTCGTAGACCTTGTCGCCGGGCAGCACCAGCGGCTTGGGCTTCACCCGCCGCTCCGGCAGGTGCCCGCCGAGCTGCCGCCGCCGCTCCTGCAGGTACTGGATCTCCGGCGCGTCCGGGCCGGGGTGGTAGTACGGCGGCAGGTAGGGGTCGAGCTGGTCGTCCGGGATCGGGATGCGCAGGCTGTCCCGGAACAGCTTCAGGTCCTCCAGGGTCAGCTTCTTCATCTGGTGGGTCGCGTTGCGCCCCTCGAAGTGCGGGCCGAGGCCGTAGCCCTTGATCGTCTTGGCCAGGATCACGGTGGGCTGGCCGTGGTGCTCGGTCGCCGCCTTGTAGGCCGCGTAGACCTTGCGGTAGTCGTGCCCGCCGCGGCGCAGTCCCCAGATCTCGTCGTCGGAGAGGTGCTTGACCATCTCCTTGGTGCGCGGGTCGCGGCCGAAGAAGTGCTCCCGGACGAAGGCCCCGTCGTTGGCCTTGTAGGTCTGGTAGTCGCCGTCCGGGGTGGTGTTCATCAGGTTGACCAGGGCGCCGTCGCGGTCGGCGTGCAGCAGCGCGTCCCACTCCCGGCCCCAGATCACCTTGATGACGTTCCAGCCGGCGCCGCGGAAGAACGCCTCCAGCTCCTGGATGATCTTGCCGTTGCCGCGCACCGGCCCGTCCAGCTGCTGCAGGTTGCAGTTGACCACGAAGGTGAGGTTGTCCAGTCCTTCGTTGGCGGCCACGTGCAGCAGCCCGCGGGACTCCGGCTCGTTCATCTCGCCGTCGCCGAGGAACGCCCACACCCGCTGCTGGCTGGTGTCCTTGATGCCGCGGTCGTGCAGGTAGCGGTTGAACCGGGCCTGGAAGATGGCGTTCATCGGGCCGAGCCCCATGGACACGGTGGGGAACTCCCAGAAGTCCGGCATCAGCCGCGGGTGCGGGTAGGACGGCAGCCCGCCGCCGGGGCCCGCGTGGGAGTACTCCTGGCGGAACCCGTCGAGCTGGTCGGCGGTCAGCCTGCCCTCCAGGAACGCGCGGGCGTAGATGCCGGGGGAGGCGTGGCCCTGGATGTAGAGGTGGTCGCCGCCGCCCGGGTGGTCCTTGCCCCGGAAGAACCAGTTGAACCCGACCTCGTAGAGGCTGGCCGAGGACGCGAACGAGGAGATGTGGCCGCCGACGCCGATGCCCGGTCGTTGCGCCCGGTGCACCATCATCGCCGCGTTCCAGCGCATCCAGGCGCGGTAGCGGCGCTCGGTCTCCTCGTCGCCGGGGAACCACGGCTCCTGCTCGGTGGGGATGGTGTTGACGTAGTCGGTGCTGGTCAGCGACGGGACTCCGACTCCGCTCTCGCGAGCGCGCTGGAGCAGGCGGAGCATCAGGTAGCGCGCCCGCTGCTGCCCGTTGGCGGACAGCACCGCGTCGAAGGACTGCAGCCACTCCTCGGTCTCCTCCGGATCGATGTCCGGCAGGTGGGAGGCGAGTCCGTCCCGGATGACCCGCACCCGCTGGGTGGGGACTGCACCGGCGTCGTTGTTGAGCGGGGACAAGGGAACTCCTCGACTGCGTCGTGGCTGTGGCAGGGTGTTCAGGCAGTGATGTCGAACACTCTCATCGTCCCTCATGTCCGCAACGGATGTGTACACCGACGGCGGTCGCGCCGCCGACCAGGCTGTTGGTAGGGGGTTTCCCGGTCTACAGTCATGGCCCTGACCGTTGCTGCGGCGTGTCGTGCAGAGAACAGTTGCGCCGGTGGCGGTTGGCAGTGTTCGCTATCGGCCATGTCTGGAAGGTGTGCGGCGCCGTGAGTGCCGCACCGGTGCATTGGAGGAGTGAGCAAACCGTGGTCGCCGCGGGAGACGCCGGTAAAGGCGAAGCCGACGTCGCCGAGAGGCTCGACATCGAGCCCGATATGGTTGTTCAGGAAATCGGCTGGGACGAGGATGTCGACGACGATGTCCGGGCCGCGATCGAGGAGCGTTGCGGGAGCGACCTGCTCGACGAAGATGCCGACGAAGTGGTCGATGTCGTGCTGCTGTGGTGGCGCGAAGACGACGGCGATCTGACGGACACGCTTCTCGACGTCATGACGCCTCTGTCCGACGAAGGGGTCATCTGGGTGCTGACCCCGAAGACCGGCCGGGAGGGTGCGGTCGACCCGGCCGACATCACGGAAGCGGCCACGACGGCGAACCTCGCCCAGACGGCCACCGTCACCGTCAGCGACGGGTGGAAGGGCACCCGCCTGGCCTACCGCTCCACGAAGGCCAAGCGCTGACGGCCGAGGACGTCCAGCACGTGGGCACCGGTCACGGCATCGGTGCCCACGTTCGTCTGTGCGGTGTAGGTTCGGCGAGGAACCAGGACACGTCGAACAGGAGGGTTCGTCCATGACGGTCGAGGTCGGTGCGCAGGCCCCGGACTTCACGCTGCCGGACTACAACAAGGAGAAGGTCTCGCTGGCCGACTTCCGCGGCAAGAAGAACGTGCTGCTGGTGTTCTACCCGTTCGCGTTCAGCGGGATCTGCCAGGGCGAGCTCTGCCAGGTGCGTGACGACCTGAGCGAGTTCCAGAACGACGACGTCCAGGTGCTCGGCGTGTCGGTCGACTCCCCGTTCGCGCTCAAGGCGTGGGCGGACAAGGAGGGCTACACCTTCCCGCTGCTGTCGGACTTCTGGCCGCACGGCGAGGTCGCCAAGGCCTACGGCGTGTTCAACGAGACCGCCGGCATGGCCAACCGCGGCACCTTCCTGATCGACACCGAGGGCAAGGTCCGCTTCGCCGAGGTGAACCAGCCGGGCGAGGCCCGCGACCAGAACGTCTGGAAGAAGGCCCTGGCCGAGCTCAAGGCCTGACGGCCCGAGGGTGGCCGACCGGGTGCCCGCAACGCCCCGACCTGGGGGTAAGGTGTCGGCGGTGATCAGCCGACCGGTCCCGGTCCGGCCACCACCTGAGGGCGCATAGCTCAGCGGAAGAGCACTTGCCTTACAAGCAAGGGGTCGTAGGTTCGAACCCTACTGCGCCCACGTCTCTGACCTGCAGTCCCGCAATCACCGCACACCGCCGGGGCGGTGCCGTGGGTTCACACGCGGTGCGGATCGGTCGCCCGCACCCTTCGGCTCGGCGGTCACAGGCCTTCGACGAACGTGGGTCGCCTGTCCCGTGCCCGCTGGCGCACCCGGAGGGCGTCCGCGCACTCGGGCAAAGTCGTGCCACTCGCGGGCGCGGTCCACCCTCGTCATCTCTGCGGGCGGACGAGCCCGTGCGTGCGTGGGGGTCGTGAGTGCTCGAACCGCCTCCAGCCGGTTTCCGCACTCACGACCCGCACGGCACCGAGCTCGACGAGCGCGACGGTGTTGCGTGCCACGGTCGCGTGATCACGGGAGCGCTGCCTCGACGGCGCATGTCCTTCGTCCTGCGGGCGGGTGCGAGCACCCCGGTTCCACGCCTTCCAGGCACGACCCGCTCGCACCGCGAAAGTAGCAGGTCGGCGACCCGGTCACGAACACGTAAGATCGGATCGGACCCGCGTGAGCGATCACCAGGAGCACCCGCTCGCGACGATCTTTGGAACTGCAGGTCAACGACCTCAACAATCGCCTGCCCTGTCACCGGCCATCAGCGCCGGTCACCGTTGAGGCCGCACCAGGCCGTGCCACTCCTCGCTGGGGACTCCCTGTCACCGGCCACCAGCGCCGGTCGCTGTTGACGCGGCAGCGCGTGCGTGGGGGTCGTGAGTGCTCAAGCCGCCTGCAGCCGGTTCCTGCACTCACGACCCCTGCGGTGGTGATTGGTTCGCCAGGTGGGTGGGTATGCCGTTGGTCATGTTCCTGCACGGCAAGCGACGCCCGCGGCGCACTGGTGAGCTGGCTCGGGTCTTCGGCGCCGGTCTGGTCGCCGGGGCCACGGCCGCGGTGAGCGCCATGTCCAGTCGCAAGGCGGTGACCGCCGCGAAGGTCGGCACGGGGCACCCGGTCAAGCACCGGGCGCTCGACCTGGCGGCCGGTGCGCTGCAGCCGAAGTACCCGCTGGACGCCATGAACACCTACCTCAACGGCTTCCACATGTACGCCGACGACATGGGCCGCCAGGTGGAGGCGACGCACTTCTGCATCCACCTGCGCCCCGACCTGCACCAGTGCGTGATCTTCGACCGGAACGCGCCGGACGCGCGGCTGATCGGGATCGAGTACATCGTCACCGAGGAACGCTTCCGCGAGCTGCCCGACGACGAGAAGCGCCTCTGGCACAGCCACCACTACGAGGTCAAGTCCGGGGTGCTGGTCGCGCCGGGCGTGCCCGAGCTGGCCGAGCACGCCTACTTCACCGACCTGGTGAAGACCTACGGCAAGACCTTCCACACCTGGCAGTACGACCGCGACGACTTCCCGTACGGGATCCCGCAGCTGATGATGGCCTTCACCGCGGACGGGCAGACCGACCAGGCCCTGGTCGACGCCCGGGACCGCGAGCTCGGCACCTCCGCGGAGCGCAAGCGCCAGAAGCGGGCGGACATCCCGGTGCCGGACCTGGTGCCCGGGGCCAACCCGTGGGAGAGCGGGCGGTCCCTGCAGACGCGCCTGGAGGAGGTCGACTTCAAGCGCTAGCCCGATCCTCCCGCCACGCTGGTCGAGCCACTGCGACCGGCCACCACCGCTGGTACACCTACGGGCACGGCCGATGGGGGGGAGGCGACCACGGCCCACGTCCCCGACCGCCCGAGCAGAGGAGGTGCGACGTGTTCGCCCAGATGAGGTGCACGGTGCGGGAAGCCGTCGTCGCCGCGGTGGTCGTCGTGGCCGCGGTGGCGCTGGTCGCGGTGGTCGGGTCGCTGTCCGCCACCACGTCCGCCGAGCAGTTCACGATGCTGCAGCGCCCGTCGTGGGCGCCGCCGCCGTGGCTGTTCGGTCCGGTGTGGACCGTCCTCTACGTCCTGATGGCGGCGGCGGGGTGGCGTGCCTGGTGCGCCGGTCCGGGACGGGCGCGCGGCCAGGCGATGGCCTGGTTCGCGGCCAACCTGGTGCTCAACGCCGCGTGGACGCCGCTGTTCTTCGCGCTCGGCCAGCGCACCACGGCGCTGTTCGAGATCGTGCTGCTCGACGTCGTGGTCGTGGTGACCACGGTGCTGTTCTGGCGGCGCGACCGGCTGGCGGGCGCGCTGCTGCTGCCCTACCTGGCCTGGTCGCTGTACGCCACGGCGCTCAACGGCGCGATCGTGGCGCTCAACTGACCCGCGACGTGCCGACCTTGGCCGCGCGGAACCGCGCGTTGGCCGCGTCGACGTCGACGAGCGGGGCCGGGTAGCCGAGCCGCTCGAGGTCCTCGGGGTCGATGCGGCGCGGGTCGTGCAGCGCCTTCGCCGGGAGCTCCTTGAGCTCCGGCACGTAGCGGCGGACGTAGTCGCCGTTCGGGTCGTACCGCTCGGCCTGGCGGATCGGGTTGAGCACCCGGTAGGGGCGGGTGTCGGTGCCGGTCCCCGCCGTCCACTGCCAGTTCATGTTGTTGTTGGCGATGTCGCCGTCCACGAGCAGGTCGAGGAAGTACCGGGCGCCGAGGCGCCAGTCGATGCCCAGGGTCTTGGTCAGGAAGCTCGACGTGATCATCCGGGTGCGGTTGTGCATCCAGCCCTCCCGGGCGAGCTGGCGCATGCCGGCGTCGACGATGGGGATGCCGGTGCGGCCCTCGCACCACGCCCGGAACGACTCCTCGTCCTCGCGCCACCGATCGCCCCGCGGGCGGTAGTCGTGCTGGGCGGCCCGGGGACGGGCGGCCAGCACCTGGTGGTGGAAGTCCCGCCAGGCGAGCTGCCGGACGAACGCGCGCTCGGGCTCGCTGTTCCCGGCGCGCTCGACGAGCTCCACCGGGGACAGGCAGCCGAAGTGCAGGTACGGGGACAGGCGGGACGTCGCGTCGGCGGCGAGGTCGTCGTTCCCCGAGTCGTAACCGGCGATGCCGTCGTCGAACCACTCGTCGACGAGCTCCCGGGCCCTCGACTCCCCGCCCTTGGCGATGTCCGGTGAGGTCTCGCCGGGGCACAGCTCCGAGCGGGACGGCAGCTTGCCCACCCGCACCTTGGGCATGCGCAGCGACTCCGGCACGTCCACGGTGCGCCGCAGCGGCGTCTCCGCCCAGCGGCGGAAGTACGGGCTGAACACGGCGAAGTGGTCGTTGCCGGTCGGCACGAGGTGGCCCGGGGCGTGCGCAGTCACCACCGCGTCGTGCACGACGAGCGTGCGGTCGCGCGCGTCCAGGGCCTTGCGCAGGGAGTCCTCGCGGGCGTGCGCGAAGCCGGTGACGTCGGCGGCGATGTGGACCTCGCTCGCGTCGACCTCGTCGGCCAGTCGCGTCACCTCGGCCGCGGGGTTGCCGGTGCGCACCACCAGCCCGGCGCCGAGCTCGCTGAGCGCGTGCTTGAGGTCGCGGAGGCAGTCCAGCAGGAAGGCCGTCCTGTTCGGACGCATGTAGTCGCTGCGGATCACGCCCTCGTCGAACACGAACACCGGGACGACGCGGTCCGCGCGTGCCGCGTGCCGCAGGACCGGGTTGTCGTGCACCCGCAGGTTCCGGGTGAACAGGCAGATCGCGGTGCGCATGGGCCTCGACCTCGCTTCCCACCGGATCCAGCCAGGTTAACAACGCCCGAGCGAGGTCACCGGTTCGCGCGAGCCCGCCCGGCATGGCCGCGCGGGGCGCGGGTACCCGAGAGCGGATGGGAAGCGGCGGATCGTTGTGCCTGGTCACCGGGGCCACCGGCTACGTGGGCGGGAGGCTCGTGCCGCGCCTGCTCGCCGGCGGCCACCGGGTGCGGTGCCTGGTGCGGACGCCGGAGAAGCTGCGCGACGTCCCGTGGCGCGACCAGGTGGAGGTGGTGCGCGGCGACCTGCTGGACGAGGAGGCGGTGCGCGCGGCGTGCGAGGGCGCGGACGTCCTGTACTTCCTGGTGCACTCCCTGCAGCAGAAGGGTTTCGGCGACCTCGACCGGCGGGCCGCGGACATCGCCGGGCGGGCCGCGCAGCAGGCCGGGGTGTCGCGGATCGTCTACCTCGGCGGCGTGCACCCGCCAGGGCAGCTGTCCGAGCACCTGCGGTCGCGGGCCGAGGTCGGGGAGCAGCTGCTGCGTAGCGGGGTGCCCACCGCGGTGCTGCAGGCGGCGGTCATCATCGGCTCCGGCTCGGCCAGCTTCGAGATGCTGCGCTACCTCACCGAGCACCTGCCGGTGATGGTCACGCCCCGCTGGGTCACCAACCGGGTCCAGCCGATCGCGGTCCGGGACGTGCTGCACTACCTGGTCGCCGCGGCGGACCTGCCGCCCGAGGTCAACCGGTCCTTCGACATCGGCGGCCCGGACGTGCTGACCTACGCGGACATGATGCGCACCTACGCGGCGGTGGCCGGGCTGAAGCGCCGGCTGATGATGCCGGTCCGGGTGCTGTCGCCGAAGCTCAGCTCGCTGTGGATCGGCATCGTGACCCCGGTGCCGCGCAGCATCGGGGCGCCGCTCATCGAGTCCTTGATCCACGAGGCCGTCTGCGCCGAGCACGACATCGACGACCACCTGCCGCGCCCGGAGGGCGGGCTGACCCGGTTCGCCGACGCGGTGGCGCTGGCACTGGGCAAGATCCAGCACGGCGAGGTGGAGACGCGGTGGTCCGACGCCTCCCCGGTCGACGCCCCGTGGGACCCGCTGCCGTCCGACCCCGGCTGGTCCGGCGGCACCGTCTACCGCGACGAGCGCGAACGCCTCACCACCGCGTCGCCGGCCGCGGTCTGGCGCGTGGTGGAGCGCATCGGCGGGCGCAACGGCTGGTACTCGTTCCCGCTGCTGTGGGCGGTGCGCGGCTGGATCGACCGGTTGCTCGGCGGTGTGGGCTTGCGCCGCGGGCGGCGGGACCCGGAGCGCCTGCGCACCGGCGACGCGCTGGACTGGTGGCGCGTGGAGGACCTGGAGGAGGGCCGGTTCCTCCGGCTGCGGGCGGAGATGAAGGTGCCGGGGCGGGCGTGGCTGGAGCTGTCGGTGGCGCCCGCCGGTCAGGGCACGCGCTACCGGCAGTGCGCGGTGTTCATCCCGCGCGGCCTGCTCGGCCACCTGTACTGGTGGGCGGTGGCGCCCTTCCACGGGCTGGTCTTCGGCGGCATGGCGCGCCGCATCGTCAGCGCGGCGACCGGGCGGGGCGGGACGCGGAGCCGGGTGGTGCGGTTCCGCGGCCGGGCGGCTCCGGGATGATGGGCGCGTGGTCGAGGAGCGGTACGAGGTGGAGGCGGCGGCCGACGAGCTGGCGCGGCTCGCGGCGGTGACGACGGGCGGCGACTGGCGCGTGGGCGGACTGCTGGCCACGCGCCCGGAGGTCATCGCGCACGTCGGCGAGGGCGCGACCGAGCACGTCGCGGAAGCCCGCGCCGGCACCGCCCGCTGGATCGCCGCGCTCTCACCGGCCCTGGCCGCGCCACTGGCCGAGTGGCTGCGGTCCGCGGCCCGCGCCGACCGGCTCGACCCGGCGGCGCTGGCCTTCGCCCGCGAGCTCCGCCGCAGGCTCGGCACCGGGCGGGAGGCGTAGGGAGCCGGCACTGGTGGCCGGTGACAGCTCGACTCCGCACTCAAGGCGCTCCGACGCGACGAGCCTCGATGGGGACCGGCGCTGGTGGCCGGTGACAGTTCATCGAGCGCGGCACGCCGTATCCGGACGAGCCGTCGGGCCTCAATGGGGGCCGGCGCTGGTGGCCGGTGACAGGGCAGGCGCTACCGCGACTACAGCGAACTGCTCATCGGGCCTCAATGGGGACCGGGGCTGGTGGCCGGTGACAGGGCAGGCGTTTTCTGAGGGCACTGACCTGGGGTTTCACAGATCGTCGCGAGCGGGTCCGATCTGTGATCGCTCGCATGGGCCCCGCATGGTCTTACCTGTTCGCCTCAGCGTCCTGACCTGCGGTTTCGAGCTGCGAGCGGTCCGCGCCTGGACGGCGTCGAACCGGGGTGCTCGCGTCCGCCTTCACGGTCAGGAGGCACGTGCTCCGTCGAGCCGGCGGAGTTCGACCACAGACATCCGTCAACCCGCCGTTGACGCTCAAGCGTCGTCAACCTATGGTTGACGCCATGAACGAGGTGAGGATCTCCGACCACGTGTCGTTGGACGAGTTGATCGCGGCGATCAAGAAGGTGCACGACGACGAGCTGGAGCAGTTGTCCAGCGCCGTCGTCGCCGGGGAACACCTGGGGGAGGTCGCCGACCACCTGATCGGCCACTTCGTCGACCAGGCCCGGCGGTCCGGGGCGTCCTGGACCGAGATCGGCAAGAGCATGGGCGTGACCAAGCAGGCGGCGCAGAAGCGCTTCGTGCCCAAGACGCCCGACCTGGACCCGAGCCAGGGCTTCAGCAGGTTCACGACCCGCGCCCGCAACGTCGTCGTGGTCTCCCAGGAGGAGGCCCGGAAGGCGGGGAACGCCGAGATCGGGACGGAGCACCTGGTCCTCGGGCTGCTCCGGGAGGCCGACGGGCTGGGCGCCAAGGCCATCACCGCGCAGGGCGTCTCGCTGGACGCCGTGCGGGAGGCGGCCGTGGCGGCGCTGCCCGCCGCCGTCGACGAGGTGCCGCACCTGATCCCGTTCGACGCCGACGCCAAGAAGGTGCTGGAGCTGACCTTCCGGGAAGCGCTGCGGCTCGGGCACAACCACATCGGCACCGAGCACGTCCTGCTGGCGCTGCTGGAGCACGAGGCCGGGACCGGGCTGCTCTCCGGCCTGGGCGTCGAGAAGGGGGCCGCCGAGCAGAACATCACCGCGGCGCTGGCCGAGATCACCGGCGGCGCCGCGCAGTGACAAGGTCGAGTTGTGCCCGCGGGTCCCGGAGCCGAGCATCAGCTGCGGGAACGGCTCCACGGGGGAGGAGCGGCGATGGCTGGTGCGGACCCGGACACCCGGGCGCGCTTGGCGGAGGAGATCCGCTCGCTGCGCGCGCGGCGGAAGCGGCTGGTCGACGAGATGGTGCAGAGCTCGGGGCCGGGTGACAGCGCCGACGCCTCGCAGGAGCTGCAGGGCGGGGACGAGGTCGCCGCGATCGACGACCGCATCGCCGCGCTCGAGGACCTGATGGCGGGCATCGACGTGCAGGGCCTGGCGCCGGGCACCGAGGTCGTGGTGCGGGAGGCCGACGGGTCGGAGCAGACCTACAAGCTCGTGGCGATCCCCGAGCAGACCCGGGCCGGCGAGGAGGACATCACGGTCACCTCCGACAGCCCGCTGGGGATGGCGCTGTCGCGCGGCAAACCGGGCGAGACCGTCCACTACCCGACGCCGGACGGGGAAGCCGCGGTCGAGGTGCTCGAGGTGCGGCGACCGAGCTGACCGATCCCGGTCGCACGGCGCGGCCCCGGCGTCCCGGGCGGGCACGCCGGGGCCGCACACCCCCAGGGCTCAGGCCGCGCCGACCGGTGCGGCGTCCCGGGAGGCGAGCAGCTCCTGCTGCTTCGCGCGGTAGGCCTCGACGGTGGCCAGCTTGACGTCCTCGTAGCCGCGGACCATGTCCGGAAGCTCGGCCAGCTCCCGCAGCGCCGGGTGGTCGCTCTCCAGCGCCTGCTCGACGACCTCGCGGTACTGCTGCACCAGCTCGCGCTCCACTCGGCGCACCCGGGCGCGGCCGAAGGGGTCCAGGCGGGTGCCGCGCAGCTTGCGCATCGCGCGCAGCAGCCGGAAGACGTGGCGGAACCACGGACCCAGGCTGATCTTGCGCTTCATGCCCAGCGCGCGCAGCACCGGCGGGTGCAGCTGGAACGCGAACCGGGAGCCCTCGCCGAACTGGGCCTCCAGCTCGGCCTGCAGGCGTTCGTCCAGCGACAGCCGGGCCACCTCGTACTCGTCCTTGTAGGCCATCAGCTTGTGCAGGTTGCGGGCGACCGCCTCGGCCACCTCCGCCGAGCTCCGGCGCCGGACCCGCTCGACGAACTCCGCGTAGCTGCGGGCGTAGGCCTCGTCCTGGTAGTCCACGAGGTCCGGGATGCGGACGTCCAGCAGCCGCGCCAGCTCCGAGCCCTCCTCGGCGGCGACTAGGGCCCGCACCCGCTGCGCGGCCGGGCTCGGCGCCGGCGGCTCGGCCGGGGCCGGGGTGATCTCGGCGCGCAGCGCCTCCGGGTCGGCGACGGCCTGGCGCCCGCGGCGGAACGCCTGGACGTTGGCCTCCACCGCGGCGCCGTTGAGCTCGATCGCCTGCTCGATGGCCTCGGCCGACAGCTGCAGCGCACCGGCCTGGTAGGCGGCGCCGAGCTGGAGGACGTTGGCGAACTGGTCGTCGTCGAACAGCTGCTCCGCCAGCCCGCGGGCGTCCAGGTAGACGGCGCGCGCGGTGGCCTCGTCGAGCGCGGAGCGGATGCCCTCCTGGGCCGGGAACGCGACCTCGGTGTCCACCACCATCCGGCCGGTCGGCACCTCGGTGGTGGACACCACCGCGGTGGTCCGCTCCGGGTCGGCCGCGGCCAGGTGCGTCGGGTCGGCGGCCACCAGCAGGTCGCAGCCCAGGTAGACGTCGCACTCACCGGCGGCCAGCTTCGGCGCCTGCGCCACCGGCTCCGAGGTGATCTTGAGGTCGGAGACCACCGCGCCGCCCTTCTGCGCCAGCCCGATCTGGTCCAGGGTGCGCACCTGGCGGCCGTCGATCACCGCGGCGGTGGCCAGCACCTGCGTCACCGTGACCACGCCGGTGCCGCCGATGCCGGTGATGCGGACGGTGAAGTCGCCGTCGCCGCGCTCCGGTTCGGGCAGCGCGGACGCCGGCAGCGGGCTCACCTGGCGGTGCGGGCGGCGACCGCTGGGCACCACGGTCAGGAACGACGGGCAGTCCCCGGCCAGGCAGGAGTAGTCGACGTTGCAGGACGACTGGTGGATGCGGGTCTTGCGACCGAACTCGGTGGCCACCGGCTGCACCGACAGGCAGTTGGACTTCGCGCCGCAGTCGCCGCAGCCCTCGCACACCCGCTCGTTGATCATCACCTTCGTCGCCGGGGTCGGCTGCTTGCCGCGACGGCGCTTGCGGCGCTTCTCCGCCGCGCACTCCTGGTCGTGGATGAGCACCGTGACGCCCGGGACGGCGGCCAGTTCGGCTTGCGCGTCCAGGAGTTCGTCGCGGTGCCGGACGGTCACGCCGCGGGGCAGCCGGCCGCGCAACCGCTCCGGCGCGTCGCTGGTGACGACGACCTTCGACACCCCTTCCAGCAGCAGCATCTCGGCGATCTTGCCGACCGGCAGCGCCCCGACCGCGTCCTGGCCGCCGGTCATCGCCACCGCCGAGTTGTGCAGCAGCTTGTAGGTGACGTTGACGCCCGCCGCGACCGCGGCGCGGATGGCCAGGCTGCCGGAGTGGGTGAAGGTGCCGTCCCCGATGTTCTGCACGAAGTGCTCGGTGCTGACGAACGGCGCCATGCCGATCCACTGCGCGCCCTCGCCGCCCATCTGCGTGATGCCGACGACGTCGCCGACCTGCTCGGGGTCCATGAACAGCGCCATCGTGTGGCAGCCGATGCCCGCGCCCACCACGGTCCCGTCCGGCACCTTGGTTGAGGAGTTGTGCGGGCACCCCGAGCAGAAGTACGGGGTGCGGGCCAGCAGCGGCACGGAGATCCGCTCGCGCCGGCGCCGCCGGCGCCAGGCCTCGACCTGCGGGACCTCGCCGTGCGCGGTGAGCCGGTCGGCCAGGCCGCGGGCGATCCGGTCCGGGTCCAGCTCGCCGAGCTCGGTGAACAGCGTGCGGCCGTCGGGGGTCTTCTTGCCGTGCACCTGCGGGGCGTCCGGGAGGCCGTAGAGGACCTCCTTGATCGCCGGTTCCAGGAACGCCCGCTTCTCCTCGACCACCACGATCTCGGTCAGCCCCGCGGCGAACTCCCGGACGATGCCGGGCTCCAGCGGGTGGATCGCGCCGAGCTTGAGCAGCCGGATGCCGTAGCGCTCGAGGTCGGCCTCCTCCAGGCCGAGGACGCGCAGCGCCTGCCGGAGGTCCAGGTAGGACTTGCCCGCGGTGACGATGCCGATCCGGTCCGCGCGGCCGGACCGGACGACCTGGTTGACGCCGCTGGCCCGCAGGTACTCCAGCGCCAGCGGGATCCGCACGTTGTACAGGCTGTTCTCCAGCCCGGCGAGCTCCGCGCCGAGCAGCCGGGCGCTGGGCCGGTGCGAGTAGGCCTCCGCGCGCATCTCCGGCGGGGCCCAGTCCGGGGTGACGGTCGCGGTCCCGGCCGCGTCCGCGACGTTGGCGACCACCTTCAGCGCCGACCACAGGCCGCTGGCGCGCGACAGCTCGACCGCGTGCCGCCCGAAGTCGAGCAGGTCCTGCGAGTCCGCGGGGAAGAACGTCGGGATGTGCAGGTCGGCCAGGGCGGCCTCGGAGGCGGCGGGGACGGTGGAGGACTTGGCGTTCGGGTCGTCGCCGACCAGCGCGACCGCGCCGCCGCGGGGGTGCGTCCCGGCCATGTTGGCGTGCCGCAGGGCGTCACCGGCGCGGTCCAGGCCGGGCGCCTTGCCGTACCAGACGCCGAGCACGCCGTCCGGGCGCTGGGTGCCGAGGCGGTCGGCGAGCTGGCTGCCCAGCACGGAGGTCGCGGCCAGCTCCTCGTTCAGGCCGGGCTGGTGGACCACGTCGTGCTCGGCCAGGAGCTTCGCGCGCCGGGCCAGCTCCAGGTCGAACCCGGCCAGCGGGGAGCCCTCGTAGCCGGAGACGAACACCGAGGTGCGCGCGCCCGCGCGACGGTCCAGCCGGACGCGGTCGAACAGCATCCGCACCAGCGCCTGCACTCCGGTCACGTAGACCGTGCCCGCGTCCCGGAGGTAGCGGTCGTCCAGCGTGAAGCCGGCCATCTCGAACTCCTTCGTTGCCGTGCGCTTCGTGATCGCCGCCACTCCATCCCACCGGACGCGCGGCACGCAACACCGGGCCCCGCCACGAGCGCGAGCACGCAAACTTCGGTCGCTCCAGCCCTTCCGTGCCGCCGGATTTTGCGTACGATGCCTGCGCATGGCCGAAGCGACGCTCGATGCGACCGACCACGAGATCCTGGCGCTGCTGCGCGAGGACGCCCGCCGCACGCTGTCGGACATCGCCTCGCGGGTGACCCTGTCCACGGCTGCGGTCAAGCGGCGGATCGACCGGTTGCAGGAGCTGGGCGTGATCCTGGGCTACACCGTCCAGCTCGACCACGCCAAGCTCGGCGCGTCGGTGGAGGCGTTCATCGAGCTGCGCTTCCTGGGCACCAGCGGGGTGGACGAGATCGTGCAGACCACCACGCGGATGCCGGAGGCGCAGGCGGTGTTCACCATCGCCGGGGACCCGGACGCGCTGGTCTGGGTGCGGGTGCGGGACATGGCGCACCTGCAGCGCACCATCGACGAGATCCGCCGCAGCCACCGCGTGACCAGCACCAAGACGCTGATCGCCCTGGACTCCTGGCAGCGCGGCCGCACGTCACCGTGACCGGGCCGCTCCGGTCCCCCGAGAGCGACCGGAGCGGGCGGCCGGGGAGCGGCCCTCGGGGGGATCTTCAGGACACGGGGGCCGACCACAGCACCCGGGTCCCGCCACTCGCGACCCCTTCCACCGTGCACCGCCCCGCGGCGTCGGCGGCGCGCTCGGCCATGTTCCTCAGACCACTGCGCTCGACTGCGCTCGGGATGCCGACGCCGTCGTCTGTGACGTCGATGACCAGGTCGTGGTCCAACGTGACCGTGATCGACAACTCGCTCGCCTGGGCGTGGCGCACCGCATTGCTGACCGCTTCGCGGACCACCGCCTCGGCGTGCTCGGCGAGCGCCACCGGCACGTCGAGCGGCCCGGACATGCTCACCGTCGTGCGGATCGCCGTGCTGGCCGTCAGCTCGTTGATGATGGCCTGCAGCTTCGGGCGGAGCCGGACCGTGGACGGTGTGCCGGTGTGCAGGTCGAAGATCGCCTCGCGCACGTCCTGGATCACCTCGTGCACTTGGTTGATGTGTTCGTCCAACCGGTCGGCGAGGTCGGGCGACTTCGTACGACGGCGGGTGCTCTGCATGGCCAGGCCGGTCGCGTACAACCGCTGGATGACGTGGTCATGGAGCTCGCGGGCGATGCGGTCGCGGTCGGCCAGGACGTCGAGTTCCCGCCGCGCGAGCTGTCCTTCGGCCTGCTGCAGGGCCAACGCGGCCTGGTCGGCGAACAAGGAGACGACCAGGAGCTGGTGCTCCTCGAAGGCGAGCGCCCCGGACGTGCGCATCGCCACCAGCACGCCGGAGATCTTCCCCTCCGCGCGCAACGGCACTGCGAGCGCCGGGCCGAACTCCACGACGTCGCGGCCTGGATCGATGCGCAGGCTGCGGACGTTGCGGGGGATCCGCTCCCGGAAGACCTGGCCGACCGTGGAACCCGCGATGGGGATCCTGCGCCCGGTCATGGCCCGAGCGTCCAGGCCGGCACACGCGGTCACGATCAGCTCGGTGACCTCAGAGGGGTCCTCCTCGGGATCCTCCGGCACCGCGATCACAGCGCAGTCCGCGTCGGTCAGCTCCAGGGCGCGTGCGGCGATCAGGTCCAAGGCGTCAGCCGGATCACTGCCTGCGAGGAGCTTCGCGGTCACCTCACCACTGGCCTCCAGCAGCTGTTCCCTCCGACGGACCTCCTCGAACAACCGGGCGTTCTCCACCGCGACGCTCGCGGCGCTGGCCAACGCCTGCACCACGGCCTCGTCGTCCTCGGTGAAACCCCCGCCGCCGCGCTTGTCCCCCAGGTAGAGCCTTCCGAACACCTCGCCGCGCGCCCGGATCGGAACGCCGAGGAAGGTGCGCATGTGGGGGTGGTTCGGCGGAAAGCCCACCGACTCCGGATGAGCCGTCACGTCGTCGATGCGCAGCGGCTTGCCCTCGTCGATCACCGCACCCAGCACCCCCAGGCCACTGGGCGGCGAGCCGATGCGTTCTCGGGTGGTCTCGTCCACGCCTTCGTACACGAACCGGCCGAGCCTGGCGTCCTGACCGAGCACGCCGAGCGCGCCGTAGCGGGCGTCGACCAGGTTGACCGCAGCGTGCACGATGCGCCGCAGCGTCGCATCCAGCTCCAGCCCGGCCGACACGGCGAGCATCGCCTCCACCAGCTCGTCCGAGCGGTCCCGGACCGACCCCGCCGGCTCGCGCCGTTCCTCGCCTCCCACGTGCAACTCCCTCACCACCGCCTCACCCGCGGTGCACCTCCCGATGGGCTCCCCCTGGTCGGCCTGAACGCCATCGTGACATGCGCACTCGGACGGTGGGCACCGCCGCTGTCCCCGGTCACCGAGGTGCCGGCCACGCGCGGACGACCGCGAGGGCTCGTCGGCAGCGGACGGTGGCCGCAGACCGCCTCCCGGGGCGGCCGGACTCGCTCGTACCGTGGCACCGCGCCGGGCTTCGGAGCGGTGTGGTCGTGGTGGACGCACCGGGTGGTAGCCGAGGTCGCTCATCCGACGGTGCGGTGCAACTGGCTCTGCAGCCGGGCAGCCATCACCGCGGCTTGGGTGCGGTTCTTGCCCAGCTTGCCCAGCAGGCGGGACACGTAGTTCTTCACCGTCTTCTCGGACAGGAACATCCGCGCGGCGATCTCCCGGTTGCTCAGCCCCTCTCCGAGGTGGCTGAGCAAGACGCGTTCCTGCTCGGTGAGCTCAGCGAGCGGCCCCTGCCGATCTGCTCCGGCGCGCAACCGCGCGAGCACCGCCGCGGTGGCCCGGCTGTCCAGCAGCGAACCCCCTGAACCGACCGTGCGGATCGCCGAGAGGAGGTTCGCGCCCTTGATGTCCTTGAGCACGTGACCGGCAGCCCCGGCCAGGATCGCTTCCACCATGGCCTGCTCGTCGGCGTAGGAAGTCAGCATCAGGCACTTGAGCTCGGGGAGCGTGGACCGCAACTTCCGGCACAGCTCCACACCGCTGGTGTCGGGCAGCCGGACGTCCAGCACGGCCACGTCCGGTCGCACGGCCGGGATGCGCACCAACGCCTCGGACGCCGAGCAGGCCTGTCCGACGACCTCCAGGTCGGGCTCGTCGCCGAGCATCTCAGCCACACCGCGCAGCACCACCTCGTGATCATCGACGAGGAAGACCGTGATGACGCGCGGGTCTCGGTACGCCTCGGTGTTCACGGGCCCAGGCTAGGAGCGTGCACGACCGGGTTTCACTGGGACCAAGGTCATGCTCGGAGCGGACCAGAGTCACTCGTGGCAAGCGACGACGGTCGGCGACGTGGCGGCCGGCGGTCCCTCGGCAGGGCACGGGAACACCGGCCGCCCCTCCTGCCGCGCACGCGCAGATCCCGGTGATCGCTCCAGCAGCGCGGGCCCGCCACGAGGAGGACCCCCGCTCAGCCACCAGCGCCACCACCGACGAGCGCTCGGCTGCGCGGCGACGCCGAACACGTCTGCCGAGCCGCGCCCGTCACCGGCTCCGCTCGAGGGATCCCCGGTGCAGCGCCTTGCCGGTCAGGCTGACGTGGGATTCCAGTCGACTCCGTTCGCTCATGTGCGGGTAGTGCAGGTCGAAGGCCGGGCGCTCGGAGCGGATCCGAGGCAGTTCGAGGAAGTTGTGCCGTGGCGGCGGGCAGGAGGTCGCCCACTCCAGCGAGTTGCCGAATCCCCACGCATCGTCCTCAGTGACCACGTCCCCGAACCGGTAGCTCTTGAACACGTTCCAGATGAACGGCAGCGTCGAGGCGCCGAGCAAGTAGGCGCTGGCCGTGGAGATCTCGTTGAGCGTGGTGAAGCCGTCGGAGGCCAGGTAGTCGGCATAGCGGCGCGGCATGCCCTCGTTGCCCAGCCAGTGCTGCACCAGGAAGGTGCCGTGGAAGCCGATGAACGTCAGCCAGAAGTGCAGCTTGGCCAGGCGTTCGTCCAGCATCCGTCCGGTGATCTTGGGGAACCAGAAGTAGATCCCGGCGAAGGTGGCGAACACGATCGTGCCGTAGAGCACGTAGTGGAAGTGCGCGACCACGAAGTAGGTGTCCGAGACGTGGAAGTCCAGCGGCGGTGCCGCCAGCAGCACGCCGCTGAGCCCACCGAAGAGGAAGGTGACCATGAAGCCCACCGAGAACAGCATCGGCGACTCGAAGGTCAGCTTCCCCTTCCACATGGTGCCGATCCAGTTGAAGAACTTCACACCGGTCGGCACTGCGACCAAGAACGTCGCGAAGGAGAAGAAGGGCAGGAGAACGGCGCCGGTGGCGTACATGTGGTGCGCCCACACCGTGACCGACAGCGTCGCGATCCCCATGGTCGCCCACACCAAGCCCTTGTACCCGAAGAGGGGCTTCCGCGAGAACACCGGGATGATCTCGGAGACGATCCCGAAGAAGGGCAGTGCCAGGATGTAGACCTCGGGGTGACCGAAGAACCAGAAGAGGTGTTGCCACAGCACCACCCCTCCGTTGGCGGGGTCGAAGACGTGCGCCCCGAGGTGCCGGTCGGCGAGCAGGCCGAGGCCTGCCGCGGTCAGAACCGGGAAGACCATCAACACCATGATGCTGGTGATCAGGATGTTCCAGGTGAAGATCGGCATCCGCCACATCGTCATCCCGGGGGCCCGCAGGCACACCACTGTGGTGATCATGTTGACTGCCGCCAAGATCGTGCCCAGGCCCCCGACGGCCACGCCGACGATCCACAGGTCGGCACCGACACCCGGCGAGTGGACCGCGTCCGACAACGGCACGTAGGCGAACCAGCCGAAGTCCGGAGCACCACCGGGGGTGACGAACCCGGACACCGTGATCAGGCCGCCGAAGAGGAACAGCCAGAACGAGAGGGCGTTCAAGCGGGGGAAGGCGACGTCTGGCGCCCCGATCTGGAGGGGCAGCACGTAGTTGGCGAAGCCGTACACGCTCGGCGTCGCGTACAGCAGCAGCATCACCGTGCCGTGCATGGTGAACAGCTGGTTGTACTGCTCGTTGGACAGGAACTGCAAGCCGGGTCGCGCCAGCTCACCGCGCATGAGCATCGCCATGGCCCCGCCCAGCAGGAAGAAGGCGAAGGTCGCGACCAGGTACATGATGCCAAGCTGCTTGTGGTCGGTCGTGCGCAGTGGCCGCAGCAGGCTGCTCTTCCCGCTGCGGTGCTGGCGCTTCGGAACTGGGCTGGGGGCGATCGGCGTTGGGGCTGTCGCCGTCACGGTCTCTCCTCTTCCAGTGTTCGGGTCCAGCCCAGTCTTTTCTCCAGCGACACCACCGCTGAAGAGCCCGCAGTACTCGTGATCGGTGACGGAAGTCCTCTGCGAGGTGTGCCGTGTGCCCTCGTGGGGGCAGGCCCGTTCGGCACCGACTCCGGTTGCTTCGGTCCCTGCGGATGAGGACCTCGAGTCCTGGTGGACCGCGTCCTCGTCGGGCCATCGTGTCCCGGGTCGCACCGGTCAGCGTGTCCGGACCAGCCCGCGCAACGGACTCAGGACTGAGGAGGGACATGAGCCGAGTGATCGGCGTGGAGGAGTTGAACCGGTCCGGGAAGCGGTTCCGCGGCCCGCTGCTGGTCTGGGGGAACGTGTTCGTGCTGGGATGGCTCGGCATCGCGGCGCTGTTGGTCCTCCTGCACGACGAGCTGGGTGTGCCGTGGTGGCTGGCGTTGCACGTGCTGCTGCTCGGTGCCGTCACGAACGCCGTCGTGATCTGGTCGGAGCACTTCGTGACGACGTGGTGCCGCGCACCCGACCCACCGGAGCGCCGGGTGAAGGTCGGGCTGTCCGTGCTCAACCTCTCCGTCGTGCTGGTGCTCGTGGGAGTCGTCGCTGACTGGCACTGGGTCTCCGGGACCGGAGCCGGCGGGGTGTCCCTCGTCGCGATCATCCACGGCGTCCACGTGCGACGGCTCAGGCGCCGGGCCCTGGCCACGCGGTTCGGGCACCTCACCGCCTACTACGTCGCCGCGTCGATGTCGCTGGCCGCCGGGGGGACGCTCGGCGGGAGCATGACCGCGGGTGGCATGGGGTGGTACCCGCGGTTGTGGGCGGCGCACGTGCACCTGAACCTGCTCGGCTGGGTCGGCCTGTCGGTGCTCGGGACGTTGCTCGTGCTGCTGCCGACTGCGCTGGGCGTGCGAGTGCGACAGGACGTGGAGGTCTGGGCGCGCCGCACCTGGTGGCTGCTCGTCACGGCACTGGTCGTGGTGAGCGTGGGTGCCCTCCTGGCCACCACGTGGTTGGTGATCACCGGACTGCTCTGCTACGGGGCCGGTGTCGTCGCGCTGCTGGTTCCACTGCGCACGGGTGGGCTCCGCCGAGCCGTCCGTCGACCGGCACCGTGGTTCCTGGTCTGCGCCGTGGTGTGGCTGCTCGTCGCGCTGGTGGTGGAAACCGGGTGGCTGCTGCGCTCGCCGGACAGCCTGTCGCTCGTGATCGACCGGCTGTTGCCGTTGTTGGCGGTCGGTTTCGCGGCCCAGGTCCTGGTGGGCGCGCTGACCCAGCTGCTCCCGGTGGCCCTCGGTCGTGGTCCGGTCGAGAGCCGCCGCATCGCTGCGGTGCTGCAACGCGGATGGCCGTTGCGGCTCGTCGCCACCAACGCGGCGATCCCCTTGCTCGCGTTCGACCTGCCCAGGCCGGTCTCGGTAGCCGCGTGGGGACTGGAGATCGTCAGTGTCGGCTCGTTCGTCCTGGTGGCGCTGTCGGTCGCGGCTCCGGTCGCCTACCGCGGCGCGTCGCCAACCGCCGGTCGGGGAACGGGCGCTGTGCCCGGGATCGCAGCGGGACTCGCGGTGACGCTGGTGGCGGTGTTCTTCGCGGTGAGCGGGGGCGAGCAGCCCGAGGCGGCCGGCCCGGCTCAGACCGTGGACGTCACGTTGGCCAACATGCGGATCGAGCCCGCCGTGGTCACCGTCGCGGAGGGCACCCACCTCGTGCTCCGGGTGACGAACCGGGACGCCATGGCACACGACCTGCGGTTGGCCGACGAGGCGGCGACCGAGCGGCTGGCGACCGGCGAAACGCAACTGCTCGACGTCGGGGTGGTCCGCGAGCCCCTGGCGGGGTGGTGCACGGTCGCCGGGCACCGCGCCGCAGGCATGACCATGGAAGTCCGCACCGCTGGCAGCGGCGAGCCCGCTGTGCACGACGTCGAGCGCGCTCCTGTGCCGAGCGCTGACTGGCGACCGAGGGACGCGACACTGCCTCCGGCAGACGCGACGACCGTGCACCGGGTCGAACTGCACGTCACCGAGCAGCTGCTGGAAGTCGCGCCGGGCGAACGGGAGCGACGGTGGACCTTCGGAGGCACGGTGCCCGGGCCCACGCTGCGCGGGAAGGTCGGGGACCGGTTCGAGATCACCCTGGTCAACGACGCGACCACGGGGCACAGCATCGACTTCCACGCCGGTTCGCTCGCGCCGGACGGCCCGATGCGCACGATCGAGCCCGGTGAGCGGCTGGTGTACGCCTTCACCGCCGAACGCTCCGGGGCGTGGCTCTACCACTGCTCCACCGCGCCGATGTCGCTGCACCTGGCCAACGGGATGTACGGGGCCGTCATCATCGACCCTCCCGACCTGGCGCCGGTGGACCGCGAGTACGTGCTCGTCAGCGGGCAGCACTTCGACGGTGCGCCGGACGACGACGAACTGCTGGACAAGATCCGGCGAGGCAGTCCGGACGGGTGGTCCTTCAACGGGATGCCGTGGCAGTACGACCACGCGCCGCTGACCGCCGAGGTCGGCCGACGCGTTCGGTTCTGGGTCATCAACGCGGGTCCGTCGGACCCGGTGAGCTTCCACGTCGTCGGTGGTCAGTTCGACACCGTCTACGCGGAAGGCGCATGGCTGCTGCGTCCCGGCGCGAGCGGCGGTTCGCAGGCGTTGGACCTCGCACCAGCGCAAGGCGGTTTCGTCGAACTGACCTTCCCCGAACCAGGTCGCTACCCGTTCGTCGATCACGACCTCCGCCACGCCGAGAACGGCGCGCACGGTTACGTGGGAGTGCGGCCGTGATCGACGTCTGGGTCGTCGTCCGCTTCCTGCACGTCCTGGGTGCGGCGCTCTGGGTGGGCGGGCAGATCACCATCAGCCTCGTCGCACTGCCGGTGGTGCCCACGTCGCTGGCCCTCCACCAGCGCGCCGCTGTGGTGACAGCCGTCGGGAGGCGGTTCGCCCGGATCACCACGACCGTCTTCGTCCCGCTCCAGAGCACCACCGGAGTGCTGCTGGCGTGGCAGGCCGGCGTGACCTGGCAGTCGCTGCTGGAGCCGGGGTACGGCCGCGTCCTGGTGGCGAAGCTCGTCCTGTTCGTCCTGGTCATGGTGGCCGCGTCGATGCACGGCACCCTGCATCGCGCGAAGGCGCCGAGGGCGGCCAAGGCGGCCTCCACGGCGGCTCTCGTCGGCTCGCTCGGAGTCGTGCTCCTGGCCACGTGCTTGGTGCAGGCGTGACGGACGGGTGCGCCGCCGGAGCACGGGCACGGCGCCGCGGACGACCAGCACTGGGGCAGCGCGACGGCAACCGCCGTCCGGTCCGCTCGTGACCCCGGTCCCGAGGGGGAGCTCCCGGTCACATCGGTGGCCCCTCGGCTCGAGCCGCGGGGCGTGGCGGGCCCGTCCGCCCTCGCCGCACCGACCCGCAACGCCTTCGGACTGCCCGGCCGGACCGTCGCCGCAGTCGGTCGCACCGTGATGAGGACTTCGTTCCCGGCGCTGGCGCTCGGGAGTCCCGCCCACACCCGGTGTGCTCCGCGGGAGGGGGAGACGAGGAAGTGCCGGCCGAGTGCCGGTCCACGAGTCGGACCACCGAGAAACGGCCGCCCCCGGAGGGACCCCGTGGCCCTCCGGGGGCGGGAGCGGATCAGGCCGGAACGGACGTCGGTTCCTGAGCCAGCCAGAGGTCGGGGCCGAAGACCTCGTAGTGGATGTCCGAAGCGGGGACACCCAGCTCCAGCAGCTGTGCGCGGACGGCGCGCATGAAGGGCAAGGGTCCGCACACGTAGGCAGTGGCGTCCTCCGGGATGTCCAGCGCCGAGAGGTCGACCAGGCCCGTCCGCTCGGCGGGCCAGGGCTCCTGCGGCTCCTCGTACCAGACGTGCACGGTGGCGTCGGGCAGCTTCGCAGCGAGCTGGTCCAGGTCAGCCCGGAAGGCGTGGGTGTGCTCGCTGCGGTCGGCGTGCACGGCGATGACCTGGCGCGGCGAGGCCGTGGTCGCCAGGTGGCGGAGCATGCTGATCATCGGCGTGCAGCCGATGCCGGCCGAGACCAGCAGCACCGGGTTCGTGCCCTCGTCGAGGACGACATCGCCGAAGGGAGCGCTGCCCCGCAGGACGTCTCCTTCGGTGCAGTGCTCGTGCAGGTGGCTGGACACCTCACCGTCGATCCGCTTGACGGTGATCGCGAGGGCGTTGGCCGAGGTGCCGGAGATGCTGTACTGGCGGATCTGGTGGGCGCCGTCGGGCAGCTCGACCTGGACCGACACGTACTGGCCGGGCCGGAACGACGGCAGTGGCGCGCCGTCGGCTGGTTCGAGCAGCAGCGTGATGGTGTCCGTCGCTTCCGGGTAGCGGCCCACGACGCGGTGGTCGCGCCAGGCATCGCCGTCCGGAGCGTTGGCCTCGGCGTAGAGACGGGTCTCGATGGTGGTCAGCGCGTCGGCCATCAGCCAGTAGACCTCGTCCCAGGCCGCGACGACCTCCTCGGTGGCCGCATCGCCCAGCACCTCGGCGATCGCGGCGAACAAGTGGGTGTGGACGATCTCGTACTGGTCCTTGGTCACACCGAGCGAGGCGTGCTTGTGCGCGATCCGGTTGAGCATCGTCTCCGGTGGGAACGCGGGGTGCTCCACCAGTGACCTGGCGAACGCGACGATGGATCCGGCCAGTGCCTGCCGCTGCTCCCCGTTGGCCTGGTTGCCGCGGTTGAACAGGTCGCGCAGCAGCTCGGGGTGAGCGGTGAACATCCTGTCGTAGAACACCCCGGCGATCTCACCGATGGTGGCGCTCACGGCAGGCAGGGTGGCGCGGACCGTTTCGGTCGACTTCGGGGACAACATCGCCGACCTCCTGTTCTGCTGTTCTCGTCCAGTTCTCCGGCGTGCCGCAGCGATGCAGGTGGCAGCCGGAGTTCAGCTGGTGGCGCGGCGTTGCAGGGGGCCGCCCACCAGTCCGTCGATGACGGTCGGGTCCCGTGCGATGGCGAAGGCGTTGCGGGCCGGTCACATCGCGATGCTCAGCGCCGAGTCTGCCCTCTCGCCCGTCTCGCACCCCGATCGTAAAAAGTTGCATCCTCGATTCCAATTTGTTGTAGGGCAGGTCATAGCGCGTTCCCCCGGCGGGTGCGGCGGGTGTTCACGCGGTCACGGAGCGGTTGAGGAATGTTGCGGCGCAACGGGATCCGCACCTCCGAGTGCGCACGGACCCCGGTGCTGTGATCCGCAGCGGACGGTGCCGGGGTGCCGGGTCGTCCGCGTGCGAGGTCGGTGGCGCGGACACCGAGGCCCGCCGCAGGCGCCCCGTGTCCCGGTCCGAGACGCTCAGCGCGCGGAACTCCTGGCGGCGCGGGCGCGGGTCGTCTGAGGTCAGGCGGCGGTGAGGCTCTCGCCCCGCAGGACGGGCACCGGCCATCCCCTTCGTGACTCCGCGCCTTCCGGGAGCACGCCGAGTCCACAGTGGAGTGATGTGGACCTCGGGGAGACGCAGCACGGCGGACGTGATCGATCCCGACCGCTCCCGCGCGGCGGCACCAGTGCCGGTTCCGGCTTCCGCCCCGCCGGACTGCGCCAGTCGGCCCCTTGTCGCGGCCCGTGCGGCGGGGGAAAGCTACCGGCAGCGGGGGCTGCTCCGCTGGGGGAGGAGCGATGTGGTGGGTGCGCGTTCTCGGCACGTTGACCGCCGTCGCGGCGGTGCTGCTCGGCGGACTGGCCCTGCAACCGAGCGGGACCCGGACGCTGCCGGTCGCGGCACCGCCACCGCCCCCGCCGCCTGAACCGCCGCCCGCGCCACCGCCGGCCGGTCCCCCGGTGCTCGCGGTCAAGGTGGACAACGCCCCCGCGGCTCGCCCGCCGACCGGGATCGGCACCGCCGACGTCGTGTTCGTGGAACCCGTGGAAGCCGGGATCACCCGTCTCATCGCGGTGTTCGGCACCAGGCAGCCGCCCGTGGTGGGACCGGTGCGCAGCGCCCGGCAGACCGACCTGCGCCTGCTGCCGCAGTTCGGCCGTCCCGCGCTGGCGTTCTCCGGTGCGGCGCCGGAACTGCTGCCGGAGATCGACCGGGCTCCGGTGGTCGGCGCCTCGCAGGCCTCGGTGCCCGGCGCGTTCTACCGCGGTCCGGGCAAGGCCCCGCACAACCTCTACGTGCGCCCGTCCCGGTTGCCCGCCGGGGAGGGGTGGTCGCCGAACGCCGCGCTGACCTTCGGGCCCGCTCCGGGTGGAGGCGTTCCCACCAGCGGTGAGCAGGTGGCCTACCGGGCGGCCGAGGTGGGGTTCACCTGGTCGCCCGAGCAGCAGCGGTGGCTGGTGTCGATGGACGGGCGCCCGTACGCGGCGACCGACAGCGGACGCCTCGCGGCGAGCACCGTCGTGCTGCAGGAGGTCCCGGTGACCAGCTCGCGGTTCCAGGACGTGGCGGGCAACGTCTCGCCGTTCGCCGAGACGGTCGGGACCGGCCGGGCGGTGGTGCTGCGCGACGGCCAGTCCTTCGAAGGACGCTGGGACCGCCCGGCGCCGGAACTCGGCACCCGCTACCTGGACCCGGCCGGGGAACCGATCCCGTTCGCCCCCGGCCAGGTCTGGGTCGTGCTCGTCCCGGCGCCGTAGGCGGGTCAGACCAGGTCGACCAGGACCTGGACCGGGAGGTGGTCGGACGGGAAGCGGCCGTTCCGGCGGAAGTCGTTGATCGCCGCGGCGCGCACCGCGACCCGGTCGTTGTGCAGGACCCAGTCGATGCGCTCCCCGCCCTCGACCGGCTCCTGGTAGTCGGCGAAGGTGCCCCACGCCGGGGTGAGCCGCCGGTCCGCGGTCCGCCAGGCGTCGGCCAGCCCGCCGCCGGTGAGGATCCGGTAGGGCTCCGAGCTGCCCGCCGGGGTGTTGAAGTCCCCGGTGAGCACCACCGGCAGCCCCGCGTCGAACCCGGCGATCCGCTCGCGCACCAGCTGCGCGCTGCGCCGGCGCGACGGCTCCGACTGGTGGTCGAAGTGCGTGTTGACGTGGGTGAACTCGCGGCGGCTGCGCCGATCGCGGAAGCGCACCCAGGTGACCATCCGGACCACCTCGTTGCCCCAGGACGTCGACCCGATCAGCGCCGGGGTGTCCGAGAGCCAGAAGTGGTCGTAGTCCAGCGGTTCCAGCCGGTGGGCGTCGTAGAAGACCGCCATGAACTCGCCGCGGCCGCCGCCCTCGCGGCCCAGCCCGACCCAGTCGTAGGACCGCGGGAGGTCCTGCAGCAGGGCTTTCACCTGGGAGAACAACGCCTCCTGCACGCCCAGCACGGTCGGCCGCTCGATGTCGAGGAGCTCGGCGAGGACCGGGCGGCGGGTGCGCCAGGAGTCCGGGTCCGGCGGTGCCGCGCCGCTGTCGAAGCGGATGTTGAAGCTCATCACGTGCACCTGGTGGCCCTGCGCCGGCCCGATCACCGCGTCGCCGGCCGGTGCGGCCACGGCAGAGCGGGTGCCGAGCGCACCGGCGACCGCGGCGGCCCCGGCCATGCCGAGCACACCTCGGCGGGGAACTGTCGGCACGGTCCCTCCTCTGGTCTCGGGAGTCCTGCCGGTGATCGTCGCGCACCGGCGCCCGGAGCCGGGTGACCAGCGGACGAACATCGCCCGAACATCCCACCGGACCGGCGCGGCTAGGCTCAGCGGCATGAGCGACCGTCGTCTCCTGCTGGTGCACGCCCATCCCGATGACGAAGCCACCGCCACCGGCGCCACGATCGCCCGCTACTGCGCGGAAGGCGCCTCGGTGACGCTGGTGACCTGCACCAGCGGGGAGCTCGGCGAGGTCGTCGCCGACGACCTCGCGCACCTGCGCGGCGACCCGGACGCGCTGGGTGAGCACCGGCGCGGCGAGATCCGCGCGGCCCTGGCCGAACTGGGCGAGGTCCGGCACCGCTGGCTGGGCGGCCCGGGCCGGTTCCGGGACAGCGGGATGGCCGGTGCGGACGGCAACGGCGCCCCGGGTGCGTTCGCCGCGGCCGACCCGGCCGAGGTGACCCGCGCGATGGTGGAGGTCCTGCGTGCCGAACGGCCGCACGTGGTGATCACCTACGACGAGCACGGCGGCTACGGGCACCCCGACCACATCGCCGCGCACCGCGCGGTCATGTCCGCGCTCGACCCGGCCGCCGACCCGGACCACGCCCCGGAACTCGGTGCGGCGTGGCAGGTCCCGAAGGTGTACTGGACGGTGCTGCCGCGGTCGATCCTCAAGCGGGTCGAGGAGGCCGGGGTGGAGGGCTTCGAGCCGTACACGGTGCCGGACGAGGAGCTCACCGCGGTGCTCGACGGCCGCGACTTCCACGCCGCCAAGATCGCCGCGCTGCGCCGGTACCGCAGCCAGGTCGACCTCGACGACGGCGGGTTCTTCGCGACCGTGGTGCAGCGCCCGGAGTTCGCCGTGGAGCACTACCTGCTGGTGCGCGGCGAGCGGGGACCCGGGAGCGGCCCGAACGGCTGGGAGGACGACCTGTTCGCGGGACTGGGCTGATCCGGTCGCGCAGGGGAACGGTGCGTCGTCCCTAGACTGCGCAGGATGGCCCGGCTCCTCCACCTCAACGGTCCGCCCGGCATCGGGAAGTCCACGCTCGCGCGACGCTACGCCGACGACCACCCCGGCGTGCTCGACCTCGACATCGACCAGCTGCGGCCGTTGGTCGGCGGCTGGCGCGACCGGTTCGCCGAGACCGGCGCGATCGTGCGGCCGCTCGCGGTGAGCATGGCCGGCACCCACCTGCGCGCCGGGCGCGACGTCGTCCTGCCGCAGTTCCTGGGGCGGTTGCGCGAGATCGAGCGGTTCGAGGCGGTGGCGCGCGACAGCGGCGCCGAGTTCCGCGAGGTGGTGCTGATGGACACCCGGGACCGCTGCCTGGAGCGCTTCGCGCGCCGCGACGACGACCTGCCGTGGGTGCGGCAGATCAGGCGGCACGTCGCGGAGCAGGGCGGCGACGCCCACCTCGCGGCCGTCTACGACGCGCTCGTCGACGTCGTGCGGCGCCGGCCGACCGCGACCGTCCTGACCAGCGAGGCGGACGCGGTCGAGCGGACCTACCAGGACCTGCTCGCGGTGCTGTGACCTCAGCCCGCCGACCGCTGCGCGGGGATCGGGGCCGGGTGCGGCGGCCACGGGCCCAGCTCGGGCAGCGGGCCCTCCGGGGTGCGCTGCGGGGGCCGGCCCGCGAGCCAGGCGGCGAGGTCGTGCGCGCGGCCGCGGATCTCGACCGGTCCGCCCGCCCACGTGCGGTCGCCGTCGGTCTGCCGCAGCGCGAACCCGTCGGGCAGGCGGGGGAGCAGGAAGTCGATGGCGTGCGCGGAGAACTCCGGGCTCCAGTGCTCCGGTCCGACGCCGACGTCCAGGTCCACCAGGTGGATCCACACCTCGCGCCAGCGCATCCGGACGACCCCGGCGAGGTCGCCGTTGCGGAACCGCACCGGCCGGTCCCAGTCCGCGTCGGTCGCCTGCGACCAGACCGCTTCCAGCGCCGCGCTGTGCCGGGCGAGCCGCGCCCGGTGCTGCTCGGCGCTGTCCCCGGCGAGCCCTTCGATGATCGCGTCGCGCTCCTCCTGGCCGCCTTCGTGGGCGTCGACGAGTTCGCCCCGCAGCGCGAGCGCGCTGACCCGGGCGAACGCGCGCGCGTTGTCCGCCAGGTGCGCCAGCACGTGCCCGCGGGTCCAGCCGGGGAGCAGCGACGGGGCGGCGACCTGGTCGTCGGTCAGGGTGGAGACGGCGTCTCGGAGGCGGTGGTGACCGTCGACGACGGCCTGCAGCGGGAGCTTCACGCGCGGGGATGGTAGACCCTCACGCCGCCCCGCCGGGATCACTCCGGAGTGTAGCTGCGGTAGGCGGCGACCAGCTGCGCCTCGGCGGCGTCGAAGTAGCCCTCCAGGCGGTCGGCCGCCTCCTCCAGCCGGCCGCCGCTGATCAGGTCCGCGATCTCCCGGTGCGGCGCCAGGTAGGGCTCGTGCAGCTCGCGCGGCCTCGACATCCGGTGGAAGGCCAGGCGCAGCTCGGCGAGCAGCCGCCGCATCGTCTCGTTCACCCGGGGGCTCTGGGCCAGCGCCGCCAGCGCCTCGTGGAAGCGCATGTTCGCGGTGCCCACGTCCCACCAGCGCTCGTCCCGGGCCGCGCGCTCACCCTCGGTGACCGCCTGGTCCACCGCGGCCACCAGCTCCGCGGGCGCCCCGGCGGACCGGCGCACCGCGCTGATCTCCAGCAGGCGGCGGATGCGGTAGAGGTCGATGACGTCCTCGTCGCTGAGCACCCGCACGAACACCCCGCGGTGGAACTCGTGCACCAGCAGGCGCTCGTGCACCAGCAGCCGGAACGCTTCACGCAGCGTGTTGCGCGACACGGCCAGCGCGCGGCCGGCGCTCTCCTCGGACAGCCGGGTGCCCGGGGCGAGCGCGCCGTCGATGACCCGCTGCCGCAGCAGGTCGGCGACCCGCTCAGCCGTGCTCGTGCGGTCGAGCAGCGCCCGGTCGGCCGCCAGCAGGTCCGCCCACGGGTCCGCGGTCACTCCAGCTCCCAACGCTCTCGCAGTCGATCACCAGTGTAACGAGAAAGTTCCACACGAGGTATTGCAGGATTGTTCAACAATTCTCTATCTTGGCCCGAACCGCCGCACGGGCGGTGCACACGGACGTTCCCCCACCGGCCCGCGGTCGGTGCGCAGCTGATCGGAGAGCCATGGCTGAGACGACCACTGCTGAGAAGGGGCCCTCGGCCGCCAGACGGAGCACGCTGCTCGGCGCGGTGTTCCTGATGGCCACCAGCGCGATCGGGCCCGGGTTCATCACCCAGACCACCGAGTTCACCGTCCAGCTCGGCGCCGCCTTCGCCTTCGCGATCCTGGTGTCGATCCTGGTCGACATCGCCGTGCAGCTGAACGTCTGGCGCGTCATCGGCGTCTCCGGCATGCGGGCGCAGGACCTGGGCAACAAGGTGGTGCCCGGCCTCGGCTACGTGCTGGCCGCGCTGGTCGTCTTCGGCGGGCTGGTGTTCAACGTCGGCAACGTCTCCGGCACCTCGCTCGGCCTGGACGCGCTGGTCGGCCTCGACGCCAAGATCGGCGGCGCGCTGTCCGCGGTCATCGCCATCGGCATCTTCCTGAGCAAGAAGGCCGGGGTGGCCATGGACCGCATCGTCGTGGTCCTCGGCGTGGTGATGATCCTGCTGACCGCGTTCGTCGCGTTCTCCTCCGCGCCGCCCGTCGGCGAGGCGCTGGTGCAGTCGGTGTGGCCCAGCGAGGTCGACTTCCTGTCCATCACCACCCTCATCGGCGGCACGGTCGGCGGCTACATCACCTACGCCGGGGCGCACCGCCTGGTCGACGCCGGGGTGACCGGCCCGGAGCAGGTCGTCGACGTCAGCCGCAGCTCGGTGGTCTCGCTGCTGGTGACCGGCGTGATGCGGTTGGTGCTGTTCCTCGCGGTGCTCGGCGTGGTGGCCGGGGGCGTGGCGCTGACCTCGGCCAACCCGACCGCCGAGGCGTTCGAGCACGCTGCCGGCGAGGTCGGCGTGCGGCTGTTCGGCATGATCCTGTGGGCGGCCAGCATCACCTCGGTCGTCGGCGCCGCCTACACCTCGGTGTCGTTCCTGGTGACCTTCTCGCCGAAGCTGGCGCGCGCCCGCACCTGGCTCGTGGTGGCCTTCGTGGCGCTGTCCGCGGCGGTGTTCCTGCTGCTCGACCAGGCCCCGACGACGCTGCTGGTGCTGGCCGGCTCGCTCAACGGGCTGCTGCTGCCGGTCGGGTTCGGCGTGCTGATGTTCGTCGCCGCCCGGCGGCGCGACCTGCTCGGGGGATACCGCTACCCGCGGTGGCTGTTGATCGTGGGTGTGGCCGCCTGGCTGCTGACCGTGTACCTGGGAGTCAACTCGCTCGGCGGCATCGCCGCGCTGTGGAAGTGAGGTGGGCATGGACCTCAACTCGGACCTGGCGGAAGGCTTCGGACGCTGGGAGCTCAGCGACGACGAAGCACTGCTGCGGATCGTGACCAGCGCCAACGTCGCCTGCGGCTACCACGCCGGGGACGCCACGGTGATCCGCGAGGCGGTCGAGCAGGCCGCCAAGCAGGGCGTGGTGGTCGGGGCGCAGGTCGGCTACCGCGACCTCGCCGGGTTCGGGCGCCGGTTCATCGACGTGCCGCCCCGCGAGCTGGCCAACGACGTGATCTACCAGATCGCCGCGCTGGCCGGGTTCGCCCGCATCGCCGGGACCGAAGTCGCCTACGTCAAGCCGCACGGCGCGCTCTACAACGCGATCGTGCACCACGCCGACCAGGCCGCCGCCGTGGTCGAGGCGGTGCGCACCTACGACCCGTCGCTGGCGGTGCTCGGCCTGCCGGGGTCGCAGTGGCTGGAGCAGGCCGAGCGCGCGGGCCTGCGGGTGTTCCGCGAGGCCTTCGCCGACCGCGCCTACACCCCGGAGGGCACGCTGGTGTCGCGGCGCGAGCCCGGAGCGGTGCTGCACGACCCCGAGGTGATCGCGGAGCGCTGCCTGCGGCTGGCGGCCGGGGAGCCGATCGAGGCGGTCGACGGGTCGCAGATCCGCGTGGCGGCCGACTCGATCTGCGTGCACGGCGACAGCCCCGGCGCGGTGGCCATCGCCGAGGCGGTGCGGGACCGGTTGGTCGCCAGCGGCGTCCAGCTCCAGCCGTTCGCCGCGCGAGGGCTGTGATGCGGTTCCTGCGCTGCGCTGACTCCGGTCTGCTCGTCGAACTCGACGACCTCGACGCCGTGCAGGCGCTGCACGCCGCGCTCTCCGACGCCCCGCCCGAGGGCGTGGTGGACCTGGTCCCCGCCGCGCGGACGCTGTTGCTGCAGCTGGACCCGCGGCGCGCCGACGTCGCCGCGATCGAGGCCGCGGTGCGCGCGGTGGAACCGCGGCGCAGCGTCGGCGGCGACGGCGCGCTGGTGGAGGTGCCGGTGGTCTACGACGGAGCCGACCTCGCGGAGGTGGCCGCGCTGACCGGGCTCACCGAGCGCGAGGTGGTGGACCGGCACACCAGTGCGGAGTGGACGGTCGCGTTCGGCGGTTTCGCACCGGGTTTCGGCTACCTCGCCGGCGGCCCGCCGGAACTGGTGGTGCCGCGACGGTCCGAGTCGCGGACCAAGGTGCCGCCGGGGTCGGTCGGCCTGGCCGGAGCCTTCAGCGGCATCTACCCGCGTGAGTCGCCCGGCGGCTGGCAGCTGATCGGGCGCACCGACCTCGAGGTGTGGCGGGTGGACCGCGATCCGCCGGCGCTGCTGCGCCCCGGCGTGCGAGTGCGTTTCCAGGAGGTCCGATGAGCTGCGTGGAGGTGCTCGCCACCGGGCCGCTCGCGACGGTGCAGGACCTGGGCCGCCCGGGGCTCGCCGGGATCGGCGTCGGGCGCTCCGGCGCGGCCGACAGCGGCGCGTTCCGGTTGGCCAACCGGTTGGTGGGCAACGACGAGGGCGCGGCCGCGATCGAGGTCACCTTCGGCGGTCTCGTCGTGCGCGCCACGCGGGACCTCACCGCTGCGCTGACCGGCGCGCCGTGTCCGATCACTGTGGACGGTCGTGGCGCGGCGCCGAACTCGGTGCTGCGGATCCCCGCGGGTGCGGTCGTGGAACTCGGCGTGCCCGACCGGGGCCTGCGCAGCTACCTGGCGGTGCGTGGCGGCATCGCGGTCGAACCCGTGCTGGGGTCGCGGGCCACCGACGTGCTGGCCGGGCTGGGGCCGGAACCGCTGGCGCCGGGGATGACGCTCCCGGTGGGCCCGCCGCCGAGGCGGTTCCCGCAGGTCGACGTGGCGCCGGTGCCGGCGTGCCCGGACGGCGAGATCACGCTGCGCGTGGTGTTCGGGCCGCGCCACGACTGGTTCACCGAGGACGCGCTGTCCACGTTGGTCAGCAGCTGCTACGAGGTGACCGCGGACAGCAACCGGGTCGGCATGCGGTTGTCCGGCCCGCTGCTGGAGCGCTGCCGGCACGACGAGCTGCCCAGCGAGGGCATGGTCGCCGGGGCGTTGCAGGTGCCGCCGTCGGCGCGGCCGACGCTGTTCCTCGCCGACCACCCGGTGACCGGCGGTTACCCGGTGATCGCCGTGGTGGTCGCCGCCGACCTGGACAAGGCGGCCCAGGCCCGCCCGGGGCAGCGGATCCGCTTCCGGTCGTGAAGCGGCGCGTCCCGTCCCAGCACACCCGAACGGAGGGTCTCACGATGGCAGAACCGCACGAGATGTCCCCGGAGCAGGCGCGCGCGGCGTTCCGCGCCGGGCTGCGCGTGCCCACCTCCGGCTACAGCGCGGGGTGGACCCAGGCCAACCTCATCGCCCTGCCGCGCGAGTTCGCCTACGACTTCCTGCTCTTCGCCCAGCGCAACCCGCGGTCCTGCCCGGTGCTCGACGTGACCGAGCCGGGCGAGACCAGCGCCGCGATCTTCGCCGGCGACCTGCGCACCGACCTGCCCGCCTACACCGTCTACCGGGACGGGGAACTGGTGGAGGAGCGGACCGAGGTCACCGACCTGTGGCGGGACGACCTGGTGGCGTTCCTGGTCGGGTGCAGCTTCACCTTCGAGGCCGCGCTGCTGGAGGCCGGCGTCCCGGTGCGCCACATCGAGGCGGGCAGCAACGTGCCGATGTACCGCACGAACCGCGCGTGCCGCCCGGCCGGACGGCTGTCCGGGCCGCTGGTGGTGTCGATGCGGCCGATCCCCGCCGAGCTCGTGCCCGCCGCGGTGCGCGTCACCTCGCGCTACCCGTCGGTGCACGGTGCCCCGGTGCACGTCGGCGAACCGGGAGCGCTGGGGATCGCCGACCTCGACCGGCCGGACTTCGGCGACCCGGTGGAGGTGCGGCCCGGTGAGGTCCCGGTGTTCTGGGCGTGCGGGGTGACCCCGCAGGCGGCGGTGATGCAGTCCGCACCGCCGTTCGCCATCGGCCACGCACCGGGCCACATGGCCATCACCGACGCCCGCGACAGCGACCACCTGGTCCCGTAGCAGCTCGACCGTCCACAGTGGCCGGTACCAGGAGCGGTGAGGACCCCCGCCCGAGGAGAAAGGGCGGGGGTCCTCGCTTCGCTGGGGGGTCGATGCGCTGGTCGCCTCTGCGGCGAAAGGCGCGACGCGGCTCCAGCCGAACGGTGTTCCGCGAAGGCAGTGGTTGAGGCCCGGGGGACACAGGCGCATCGACCACCTCGTCCAACGAGTGGGGGTGGGCGGGTGTTCCGGGATCTCTTGTGAGCCGTCCCTCACTCGATCCGGTCCGCCCCGCAGCCCCGGCGTCGTTCCAGGTGGTGGACGCGGCGGTGTGATGTGGGACACGAGGTCCGGTCGTCCGCGTCCGCCGCGCTCCCGAGGGTCGAGGTCGGCGGTGAGCCGCCGCGGGGACGGTGGCCACCCGCGCCCGGCGCGTCGGCGGGCCGGGGAGCTCGGCGGTGCGCGCGTCGTCGGAGCAGGTGACACCAGATCGTGCTGGGACCCGAATCGCGGCGGTTCGCGATCCGGGATCGTCCGCACCGGTGCGGCGAACGCCATTCTTGCGGCACGCCGAAAACGCGATTCCGGCATTCGCGAATGGTGATGTTCGGGGAACGCGGCTCTTTGACATCTCTCGGGCAGCGAGTAGTGTTCCCGGCCGGAGAAGGGGAGTAGTCCGCAACACCGCGGTCGACATGCTGGTGCTCGTTTCCCCGTGCACCCGGTCGCGGAGCCTCGGGATCGAGGTGGGCGAGACCTTCGGAACCGGCGGTGCATGCCGGGCCGAAGTCGCCGACGCCTTCGTCCTGGCCGTGATCGGAGAGGTGCTGATTCGTCGTGCTGGGCAGCATTGCGCTGAGTTCCGTGGCGATCTTCATGGCCGAACTGGGGGACAAGTCCCAATTGATGGCCATGACGTTCGCGACGCGGTACCGGGCGTGGCAGGTGCTGGTGGGCATCACGCTCGCCACCACCGTGGTGCACGCCGTGTCGGTGGCGCTCGGCTTCGGCATGGGCGAACTGCTGCCGACCGAGTGGGTCGCGATCGTCGCGGGTGTGGCCTTCCTCGGGTTCGCCGCGTGGACGCTGCGCGGTGACCGCCTGACGGAGGAGGAGAAGCGCAAGGCCTCCCAGCGCGCCGGGTCCGCGGTGCTGGTGGTCACCGTCGCGTTCTTCCTCGCCGAGCTCGGCGACAAGACGATGCTGGCCACGGTCACCCTCGCCACCCACCACGACTGGCTCGGCACGTGGATCGGGTCGACGGTCGGCATGGTGGCGGCCGACGCGCTGGCCATCGGGGTCGGGCTGCTGCTCGGCAAGCACGTGCCGGAGCGGCTGGTCCGCTACGGGGCGGCGGCCCTCTTCGCGGCCTTCGGCGCCTGGCTCGTCGTCGACGCCGCGCTCGCCCTGGCCTGACGCCCTCGCGCGGCCGGTCCGCGGTCGCCCGTGACCGCGGACCGGCCGGGTTCCTCAGCAGTTCTCGAAGGTGATGGGGGCGGAGCGGTAGAGGGCCCCGGTGGAGCTGACCGTCTCGGTGTGGGCCTGCACGGTGCCGCCGGTGGTGCACGGGGCCTTCGCGGTCAGGTCGATCTCGGTGCCGCTCTGGGTCAGCTGGCCGAGCACCTTGGGGGCCGCGTCCTTCTGGGGGACGACGATGCGGACGTCGACGGTCGCCGTGTTCGCGCAGCCGGTGCGTCCGCCGTGGGCGACGAGCGTGTTCCCCTCGCGCGTCGGTTGTTCGGCGAAGAGCGTGCACGCCGGGGCCCGTTCGGGGGCGACGGCGGTCGCCGGGGTTGCGGGCGAGACGACGAGCGCGGTGAGAGCGGCCGCAATGCTGAACAGGAGTGGGTGACGTCGCATTTCCGGTGCCTCTTTTCCGTTCAGGGAATGGTGCCCGTCGAGGGGCGGTTCGGAGTCGATCACCCGGTGTGATCGCTGTCAATTCGAGTTCGAGAAGCCCGCAGTTCTTTCACCCGGCTGAGCGTTTTCTCTCGGCATGTCGTCGCCTTTCAGGTTCGGCGCCCGCAGTGAACGTGAACGTGGGTGGAGAACGGGTCAGTGGGGAGGGGTGACGAGCGGAACTCCCGGAGTCCCGCCGTTCCGGGGGCGAGGACAGGAACCCGCCCGGGATGCCGCCGTCGCGGGAGACCCACGAGGGTGATGGACGGAACTCCCGGCAACCCGTGACCCCGTCAGGCGGTGTTCGTTGGCGAGGTGTCCGTGCAAACCCGGAGAGGATCGCGATGACCTGGATGATCTACGGCGCCAACGGCTACACCGGTCGCCTGGTCGCGGACCTGGCGATCGACCGCGGTGAACGCCCGGTGCTCGCCGGCCGCGACCCGGCGAAGGTCGCCGCGGTCGCCACCCCGCGCGGACTGCCCCACCGGACCTTCGACCTCGCCGACCCCGCGGCGGTCGACGCGGGCCTGCGGGGCATCGACGTGGTCGCGCACTGCGCCGGACCGTTCTCCGCGACCTCGGCACCGATGGTCGAGGGCTGCCTGCGCGCCGGCGCGCACTACCTGGACATCACCGGCGAGATCGACGTGTTCGAGGCGGTGTTCGCCCGCCACGAGCAGGCCCGCAGCGCCGGCTCGGTGCTGCTGCCCGGTGCCGGCTTCGACGTGGTGCCCACCGACTGCCTGGCCGCGATGGTCGCCGCTGAGCTGCCCACCGCGACCCACCTGGACCTGGCCTTCCAGGCCAGCGGCGGGATCAGCGGCGGCACGGTGAAGAGCGCGCTGGAAGGTGCGGCGATCGGTGGTCGCGCCCGCATCGACGGCGAAGTCCGGACCGTGCCGCTCGCATGGCGGCGGCGGGAGGTGCCGTTCCCCTCCGGCCCCCGCCGGGTGACCTCGCTGCCCTGGGGCGACGTGAGCACGGCGTACCGCAGCACCGGGATCCCCAACATCACGACGTTCGCCCACCTGCCCGGACTGGACCGGGCGGGGCAGCGGTCGCTCGGGCTGTCCCAGGCGCTCATGCGCACGCGCGTGGTGCAGCGGCTGGGACAGGCGGCGATCGGCCTCGTGGTCCGCGGACCGGGGAAGGCCACCCGCTCGCGCAGCTGGGTCGAGGTGTACGCGGAGGCCACCGACGACGCCGGGCGCAGCGTCTCGGCGGCGCTGATCGGCCCGGACACCTACGAGCTGACCGCCGACGCGGTGCTGCGCGCGGTCCACGTCCTGCAGTCCGGTCCGCCGGAACCCGGCGCGCACACGCCGTCCACGGCGTTCGGCGCCGACTTCGTCCGCCGGCTGCACGGGGTCCGCGTCATCGAGCCCGCGCGCCGCTGACCGGCGGTCACCTCGCCAGGACGCGGACCCTCCCCGCGGCGACCGACGTCGACACCAGGAACTCCAGGTGCGGTCCCTCGCCCGAGACGGGGCACAGGGCGGCGAACTCGGCGCGGTCGCTGACGAGGTCCATGCCGGTTCTCTCGGCCCAGCTGCGGGCCGCGGCGCGCGGGTCGGGGGTGTGGACCACGACCGCGGCGACCGGGCCGGTGCGCTCGTAGACCTTGCGCGGTTCCAGCACGCACAGCTCGTTGCCCTCGACGTCGGCCATCACCACCCAGGGCACCTCGTCGCCCTGGCCGACGTCGGCGAAGCGGGCACCGGCGTTGAACAGCCGCTCCACGAGCCGGTTCTGGCCGTCGTGCGACTCGCTGCGCAGGTCCAGGTGGACGTCGTTCTGGCCCTCGCCGGCCGTCCCACCCGGCACGAAGCGCAGCTCCACGCCCGGGCCGACGGGGTGCACCGTGGTGCCGGCCCCGGCGTCGAGCTCCCAGCCGAGCACGTCGGCCCACCAGCGGGCGAGCCGCTGCGGGTCCTGCGCCGAGAACTCCACCACGAGCGATGCCATGGCCGGAAGCTACCGCAGATCCCTCCCCCGGGAGCGGTGGAAAAGGGCTGGCGTCCCGCGGCCGGGGTGCGCCACGCTGGGTGTCGTGGAGATCCGAGACGCGGTGCGCGAGGACTGGCCGGCGATCTGGCCGTTCATGCGGGAGATCGTGGCCGCCGGGGAGACGTTCTCCTGGGACCGCGACATCACCGAGGAGCGGGCGCGGCAGCGGTGGTTCCCGGAACCACCGGGCCGCACGGTGGTGGCGGTGGACGGTGGTGCGGTGCTCGGCACCGCGGTGTCCGGGCCGAACCACGAGGGCCCCGCCGCGCACGTGGCGACCGCGAGCTTCATGGTCGACCCGGCGCACGCCGGGCGCGGTGTCGGGCGCGCGCTGGGACGTCACGTGCTCGACCGGGCGAAGGCCGACGGGTTCCGGGCCATGCAGTTCAACGCGGTCGTGGAGACCAACACCCGGGCGGTGGCGCTGTGGCAGTCGCTGGGCATGGAGATCGTCGCCACGCTCCCGCAGGCCTTCCACCACCCGGTGCACGGTCACGTCGGCCTGCACGTCATGTACCAGCTGCTCTAGAGCCCGGCCCGGAGGTCGGCGAGGAGGGTCGGCAGCACGTGCTCCTCCTCGACGGCGCGGGCCGCGGTGGACATCAGCTCAGCCAGCGCCGGGTCCCACGGGGTCGCGCCCGGGGTGCCGACGAGGTTCGGCAGGTCGGTGCGGGCCGCGGCCGCGCGGTCGAGGGCCTCGCGGTAGTCCCCGGCCGACATCCGCCACGGCCGGACGCCGTGGTGCTCCCAGAGCGACCGGGTGATGCCGACACCGGCCCAGTCGAAGTCCCCGTGGTGGTGCAGCGTGGCGCCGTCGGCGGCCAGCCGGTCGAGCAGGGTCAGCGCGACCGTGGTCGGGCGGCCGGACAAGCACACCACGGGGTGCTCGACGCGCTCCTCCGCGGCGGACTCCAGCACCCGCGGGTTCTCGCACACCGCGACGGCGGTGCCGGGCTCGACGAGCCGGTCCGGGGCGGTGCGCAGGTCGAGGTGGGTCAGGTGCACCGGGAGCCCGAGCGCGGAGCGCTGCCGGACGCCGCGCGACCACTCGTCGGAACCGACCAGCGGCAAGGACCAGCAGAGCACGGTCGCCGAGACCGCGTCGAGCGTGACGCCGCAGCGCTCCCACAGCGCCCGCCGTTCCCGCTCGGTGCCAGGCGGTTCCACGCCGTGCGCCAGCGCCGCGGCCTTGAGCACGACGCGGCTCAGCGCGGTGCCGTTGTCGAGCTCGTGCGCGCTCCCGACCCGCGCGGCCAGCTCGCCCCGCGAGGTCCACGTCTCGGGCGTGCGGTCCAGGCTGAGCGAGGCCAGGACCCCGGCAGCGCGCCGCGCGAGGGCGGGCAGTTCGTCCGCGGCGATCCGCCCGTACTGGTGGACCCACCGGGCCCACGGCTCGGCCCACTCCGCGTCCGCGAGCCCGTGCTCGGCCAGCGCCGCGCGCAGCGTCTCCACCGTCCGCTCCCGCCGCTCGTCCCGTGAGTCCGGCTCGCGCCGGACGACCGGCCGCCCGTGCAGGACCTCCAGGACTTCCTCCAGGCCCATGCCGAACCGGCTGGCGCGGACCGCGGAGTCCAACTTGGACACGCTGATCCGGGTGCCCTGGCCCCACATCGGACGCCCGTAGACCTCACCGACGAGCCGCCGGGCCTCGTCGTCGGGCAGCTCCAGCCGGAACGTGGCCGGGGGAGAGGGGGACTCCAGCGCCTCCCGCGCCTTCTCCCACAACCCCCGCAGGGCCTCGACGCCCCACACGGCGCGCACGTCGTCCGCTGCACCCACCAAGAACCTCCCTGCTCGTCCCGGGACCACCTCCCGGCTCGCCACACCGAACGCGACTCCGGTGGGAACCACACGCCCCGACCTCCGTCGGGGGCGCGGTCCCCACGAGGCGACCACCCACCGTTCCGACCGGCGGGTCGCCGCCCGTCGGGGCTAGGTGTCCGCGCGGTGGAGGTCGGTGCCCGTCCAGGTCGTGTGCGTGCACGCGATGCCGTGGCCGCTGCGGGGCCGGAGCACGTCGTAGATGTGCATCTTCGGGATCTTCGGCGAGACACCCCACCCGCTGGGCCAGGTGATCAGCCAGTCCATGTCCAGGTCGACCAGCAGCCCCAGCATGCGCGCGATCGTCGGGTCGTCCAGCCGCTCGAACGCCTCGTCCAGCAGCACCAGGCGCAGCGGGCCCCGGCCGTCCGAGGACACGCTGACCGCGTCGTAGAACGCCGCCGCGGCCGCGAACAGCGTCACGTAGGAGATCAGGCGCGTCTCGCCGGAGGACAGCTGCCGCAACCGCCGCACCCGCGGCTTGCCGTCGGGGCCGGTGTCGCGCACCCGCACGGTGAACGCGAACCAGGAGCGGTAGTCCAGCGCCCGCGCCAGGATCTCCGCGTAGCCGCCCGAGGTGCTGTCCCGCTCGGCCTCGATGAGGTCGGTGAACACCTTGCGCAGCACGGCGTCCTGGTCGTCGCTGCGGTTCGCGAACGGGGTGCGCACCAGCTCGATGGCCTGTTTGATGTCGTCGCCCAGCGCCGCCGACGGCTGCCAGTCCAGCTGGACGTGCACGCCCTGGCTGGAGCGGGCCCCGTCGAGCACCTCGTTCATCCGCTCACAGAGGTCCTGGGCGATGGACATCTGCCCGCGCAGGCGCTCCGCCAGGTCGCGGATCAGGTAGTCGGCGAAGATCGACTGGTAGCGCTCGTTGAGGTAGCCGCGCTGCTCGGCGAGCCGCTCGCCGACCCGGCGCGCCGCCTCGGCCACCGGCTGCGGCCCCTCCTCGCCGGTGACGGTCACCGTGAGCAGGCCGTGCTGGTCGGCGGCGGTGATGTCGTAGCTGCCGCTCAGCGAGTGCTGCAGGGTCTGGAGCCGGTTGAGCACGGTGGCCTCCGACGACCCGCGCCGCTCGGCCCCGGACAGCAGCGCGGCTGCCTCGTCGAGGTCCGTGGGCTGCTCCTCGGCGACCTCGGCCGCCGACCACAGGCCGGGGATGCGCAGCGCCTGCTGGAAGGCCTCGGTCGCCGACGCCGCGTCCTGCTCGCGGCCCGCCAGCTGCGCCCGCTTGTTCTCCAGCTGGGTCTCCAGCCGCGCCCCGGCCTCGCGCAGCGAGCTGACCCGCTCCCGCGCCTGCGGCAGCTGCTGCCGCAGCTCGGCGCGCTCGCGTTCCAGCGCGCTCACCTTGTCGGAGATCTGCTGCGCCTCCCCGCCGACGGCGGAGGTGAGCTCCTCCAGCCCGCGGGCCTGCTCCGCGTAGGCCGCGCAGCGCCGCTCCGCCTGCGCCTCGGCCTCCATCCGGTCGGCGACGGCGACGTCGTGGTGCAGTGAGATCCCCTGCAGGTCCGCCAGCGTCGGCAGGCAGCGGGACTCGATCGCCTCGCGCAGCGCCTCGATCCCGCTGCGGGCGTCGACGGCCGCCCGGTGCGCCGCGTCGAGCGCCCGGGTGTCGGCGGGCAGGTCCGCCTCGCCGGCCGCGCGCACCAGCTCGGCGTGCGCCGCCTGCCAGCGCTGGTCGGCGCCGGCGTGCTGCTCGCGCAGCTGCGCCGCCTTCTGCTCGCTGTCCGCGGCGGCCTCGATCGCGGTGGTCAGCTTCGCGTGCGCGGTGAGCAGGTCGCCGTCGTCCGGGTAGGACTCCAGGTGCTGCTCCAGCTCCGCGGCGTGCTCGGCGGCCTCGCGGTGCCGGCGCTCGGCCGCGCCGACCTCGTCGCGCAACCGCGCCAGCTCCTCCTCGAGCTCCGCGATGCGCCGGGCGCGGGCCGCTTCGCGGGCGCCCGCCCCGACGTACTCCGCGGCGTCCTTGCGCCACGCACCGGACAGCACCCCGGCGCGCCAGGAACCGTCGGCGGACACCGACAGCCCCGTGCGGCCGTCGGTGGACACCGCGGACAGCAGCGCGGCGACCCGCTCCGGTGGCACCGGGCAGTCGGCCACGGCGGCGGGGGTGAGCAGGTCGGCGAGCGTGCCGCCCGCCGCCGGTTCGGTGGGCGCGGCGACCAGGTCGCCCAGCTCGGGCACCGCGCCGTCGGCGGTGACCCACGCGGTGAGCAGGCCGCTGGACTGCAGCGCCGCTTCCAGGCCCGCCCGGTCCTCGTCGCGCACCGACGGCTGGAAGTCGACCAGCTCGTAGAAGGCGCGGCCCGTCTCGGGGTCCCGCTCGGCGTCGGCCCAGCCCGGCCGGGCCGGGGTCTGCTCGTGACCGGCGCGGAGCTCGGCCAGCTCGTGCTCGCGGGTGCGGGACTCCGCGCGCAGCTCCTCGATCTCCTGCTCGACGGCCGACACCCGCCGGCGTGCCTCGTGCAGGTGCGGACGCGCCCAGCGGCGCGCCCGCTCGCGGGCCTGCCGGGTGGCGGCGCGGTCCTCGACGAGCTCCTCGGCGGTGGGCGGCTCCGGCGCCGGGTCGTCCACATCGGACGGCCACTCGGCCGCCCACTTCTGCACCCGCTCCACCCAGACCGCGGCCGCGTCGGAGAGCTCCTGCTGGGCCTGGTTGCGCCGGCCCGCCGCCTCGGTCGCGGTCAGCTGCGCCTGCCGGGCCAGCTTGTGCAGCTCGGCGACCCGGTCCTGCTCGGCGTCCAGCTCCACGGCCTGCTGGTGCAGCGCCAGCGTGAGCGCCGCGCGCTGCCGGGCGGTGGCGGCGAGGTGCTGCGACCCCGCCACCACGGCGCGGAACTCCGCCACCAGGGCTTCGGCGTCCAGCTGCGGCGCGACCGCGCGCTGCAGCGCCTCCGGCACGGCGTCGGGTTCCGGCGAGGTGCGGACCTCGGCGTGCTCGGCGCGCAGCTCCGCGGCCGGGATCGCCGGCGGCTTGGGCACCAACGACCCGTCCAGGCCCGCGGTGGACAGCTGCTGCGCCGCCCGCGCCGCTGCCTGGACGGCCGCTTCGGCGTCACCGGACAACCGCCGCAGCACGCCCACGACCGACTCCGCCGAGCGGTGCTCCTGCGCGCGGTGCTTGGCCGCGGTGTCCAGCGCGGCGACCGCCGCGCCGCGGGCGCTGTCCACCAGCTGCTCGCGGTCGCGCAGGTTCTGCAGCTCCGAGTAGGCGGGGTGGGAGCGCAGCGCGTCGATGCTGGACTCCAGCTCGGCCTCGCGCTGCTCCAGCTCGGCGATCGTCCGCTCCGCCGCCTGGCGGTCCTGCTGCTTGCCCGCGACCTGGCGCTCCAGGGTGGACAGTTCGTCGCGCAGCGCGCGCAGCTTCTGCTGGGCGGTGCGCATCGCCTCGGCCCGGTCGCGCAGCGCCCCGAACGCGTAACCGGAGTAGGTCGACAGGAACGCGGAGAGGGCCTTGTCCGCGCCGGTCAGCCGGACGATGTTCTCCCGGATCGACTCCAGGTCGTCGAACGAGGTGGCCAGCCGCTCGACCAGACCGGGGTCCAGCGGCGGCAGCGCGTCGGAGAGGATCTGCTCCAGCTGCCCCTCCAGCACCTTCAGCCCCACGTCGGGGTTGCGCAGCGTGCGCTGCAGGTGCAGCAGGTCGCCGTAGCGGGCGGCGGGCACCCCGTAGACGGTGGCCGCGACCTTGGCGCGGAACGCCTGGTCGTCCAGCACGCAGTCGGCGCCGAGCAGGTCGCGCAGCTGCGCCGAGCCCAGCGGCACCCGGTCCGCGCCCACCAGGTGCAGGTTGATGCCCACCCGGCGGGTGGTGATGAAGCGCCACGAGTCGCTGACCGCCTGCGAGGTCTTGGACGCCTTCACCCCGATCCCGCAGGTCAGGAACTCCTCGCCGCCGTCGGGCGTCTCGCGGCGCAGCTCGATCCACGCGTAGCCGATGCGGTTCGGCCCGCCCGGGTACTCGTCGAGCATCAGCCGCCGGATGCTGACCGTGTCGAAGCCCTTGGACCCCAGCTGCCGCAGGTCGCCGTCCAGGCACAGCGGCAGCAGCAGCTCCAGGGTGCGGGACTTGCCGGAGCCGTTGGTGCCCTGGAAGATCGCCCGGCCGCCGCTGAGGTCAAAGGTCGTCTCGGCGTACTGCCAGATGTTGACGATCCCGCCGCGGTGCAGCCGCCAGCGGTTCGCCGCGGGATCCGTGCTCTCTCGGCTCACCGCTGTTCCCCCTGCTCCTCGTCGAACACCGTCATCTCGTCGAACAGCGACCACCCCGGCGGCTCGGGGGCGGGCGGCTCCGGCTCCCGGTGGGGCGCCGGGGTGGCGTCGGGCTGCGGCAGCCAGCGGTGCGCGGCCGGGCTGAGCAGCCAGCACCCGTCGGCCTCCTGCAGCAGGCCGAGCCGGCGCAGCATCGCCACCACCGAGTGCACCAGCTCCTGCCGGTCCTCGGTGGCCTGCCGGGACCAGGCGGCCGGGTGGGCGTCGAGCAGCTCCTGGCACACGTCGGTGAGGTCCGCCCAGGTCACCGGGTGCTTGCCGGCGTCGTCCGGCTCCGACCGGGACAGCAGCTCGGGCAGCGCCAGCAGCGCGATCCGGGCCACCGTGCCGGGGCCGGGGAACACCAGGTCGGTCAGGTAGTCCTCCGGGTCGCAGACCACCACGCCCTCCGCGCGGCACTCGCTGACCAGCCCGAAGCACCGCTCCAGCAGGCGCGCTTCGCGGACCACGTGCTCGCGCAGCCAGCTCGCCTGCTCCTCCGGGAGGTCGCTGTAGAGCACCACCGGGTCCTCGACCAGCCGCCGCCGCACCGCCTGCTCCACGTTGCGGGGACCGGCCGCGCTGGCCAGCTCGATGAGCTGCTCGGGGGTCTCGGCCTCGGCGAGCGGCCCGGAGACGAGCTGCCCGAGCAGGTCGGTGTCGATGGTGATGAGCGCCTCGGCGGACGACTCGGCGGTGACCGAGCCCTCGGTCTCGGTGATCACGCCCAGCGCCACCAGCTCGCGCAGCGCCGCGGTGAGCGCCCGCCGGTCCACCGGGTCGTCGACCACCGGGACGTCGGCCTCCACCGCGGCCGCGCGGACGTCGCTGACCAGGCGCGACAGCAGCACCTGGCGGCCGATGCCGGTCAGCGCGGCCAGGGTCAGCGCGAAGTAGGCGTAGCCGCGCGGGGTGAGCGCCGGCGCACCGCGGGTGGGGTCCTCGCCCACGCCGGACTTGTGGAGCCGGGCGAAGCGCCGCTCCACCACCAGCCGGTAGCCCAGCAGCGAGGAGAACAGCTCCTGCAGCGCCGCGCGCTGCCGGTAGACCATCGGCAGCAGGTCGCCGTCCGGGCCGCCGGCGTGCAGCAGCGGGCGGCGCAGCAGCACCCGCGCGCAGCGGACGACGTTCGCTGCGTCGATGTCCGGCAGCTCGTCGAAGGTCGTGGTCATCGGGCCGCCCCCTGCTCCTGCGGGACCGCGCCGTCACCGCTGAGCTCCAGCACCGTGTCGCGCAGCGTCAGCACGCCCGCGGCGCTGGCGATCTCGGTGTGCCGGCCTTCCGCGGGGCGCACGGTGACGCGCAGCCGGTGCACCGGGTCGAGCGCGGTGCCCTGCTCGTCGGGACCTTCGCGCTGCGCCATCGCGAGGGTGAGCAGCTCGCACAGCACGCCGAGCGCGTCGGGGGACAGCGGCTCCGCGCCCAGCCGCGGACCGGCCGCGGCCAGCTCGGCGACCGCCGCGCTGCGCCGCTGGTCGGCCTCCCGCGCCTCGGCCAGCAGGGTCTCCTCGGTCATCGGGTCGTCCAGCACCCGCGAGGTCCTGCCCCGCGCGCCGCGGTCGCCGCGGCTGCGCACGCTGACCGTGACGTCGAGGACCGGGCCGTCGCGCCAGGGCACCCGGTCGTTGTCGGTGTCGTGGTCCGGCGCGGGCTGCAGGTGGCGGGCCGAGTGCAGGCCGAACGCCGCCGAGTGCAGCCGGTGCGCGGTGGCCTCGTCGGCGGAGTCGAACCACTTCGCCAGCTTCAGCAGCTCACCGCGGCGACCCGGCACCAGCCCGCCCCCGGAGGTGGCGCGCTTGACGCTGGCCAGCAGCGAGCCGATGGCCCGCGCGGTGGCCTCCCGCAGCGCGGCGACCTGGCTGGGCCGGCCCGGCGAGTCCACGAACCAGTCGGTGAGCTCCTGCCAGTCGGCCGCGGTGCGCCCGCGCGCCCGCTCCACGTCGGTGCCCAGCTGGTCGGCCGGGCCGAGCAGGCGCAGCAGCTCGCTCCGGGCCTCGGCCAGCCCCGCCAGCGACGCGGCGATGGTCTCGGTGTGGCGCAGCACGTCCTCCACGACCATCTGGATGTACTCGACCAGCAGGTTGCGGAACCCGGAGATCTCCTCCGGCGCCAGCTGGTGGCGGGTGACCACCTGGCCGAGGTAGGCGTAGAAGTCGCGGACCGTGGCGGCCAGCTCGGCGTGCTGGAGGAACACGGTGGTGACCTGCTCGGCGAGCCGCTCCCGGGCCTGCCGCGCGGGCTTCGCGTCCGGGTCGCGGGCCTCGGCGGCCAGCGCGTCGGCCAGCGCGGTGCGGATCGCGGCCAGGCCGCGGTCGATGGCGGGCAGCAGCTCGCGGGACACCTCGCGCGCGCCCTCGGGCACCCGCAGCAGCGCGTCGACGTCCCGCTGCACGCGGACCGCGAGCTTGCTGACCTGGTAGCGCACGCTGCCGTGCTGGAACTCGGCGATGCTCGACGCGATCGTCTCGCGCCGCCCCACCACGAGGTTGCCCCACTTGACCAGCCGCTTGAGCCGGTCGATGACGGTGTCCACATCGGACTCGCCGGGCGCCACCCGGCCCTCCCGCTCGGCGGCGGCCAGCGCCGCGGCCACCTCGCCGGCGGACAGGTCGGCCAGCAGCGTCGAGGTGAACAGCCGCATGATCGCCAGGTAGGTGCGGTGCTCGGGCGCCTGGAGGTAGGCGAACAGCTGCAGGCGCTGCCCGTCCTCGGGCGTCTCGTCGAGCGCCTGCGCGGGCACGTCCGCCGCGGTTCCCGCGACGCCCGCGCGCAGCACATCCACTTCGTGGTCCGGGGCCGTCACGGTCCGCCACGATATCCGGTGGCCCGGACACGGCCGGTCACCTGGCCATGCGGTGATCGGCCGCGCCGGCCCCGGGGGTAGCGTTTCGGGGTCGTGTTCGCGTGCGGGGGAGGCCCCGGCTGATCGATCGGGAGGAACGGCACCGGTGAGCGCGGGACGGGCGGTCGGACTCTTGCTCGGCGTGGCCGCGGACGCGGCCCTCGGGGACCCGCAGCGCGGACATCCCGTCGCGGCGTTCGGTCGGGTGGCGCAGGCCGCCGAGCGGCTGCTGCACCGGGACCGGCGGTGGGCCGGGGTGGTCTACACCGGCGTGCTGGTCGGCGGCACGGCCGGGCTCGGGGTGCTCGCGCAGCGGGCGTCGCGCCGCAGCCCGGTGCTGGAGGCCGCCGCGACCGGGCTGGTGACCTGGGTCGTGCTCGGCGGTTCGTCGCTGGCCGACGAGGGCACCGCGATGGCCCGCCTGCTCGACGCGGGGGAGATCGACGCGGCCCGCGAGCGCCTGCGCAACCTGTGCGGCCGCGACTCCGCCGTGCTCGACGGCCAGGGATTGGCGCGCGCCACGGTCGAGTCGGTGGCGGAGAACACCTCCGACGCCGTCGTCGCCCCGCTGGTGTGGGGCGCGGTGGCCGGCATCCCGGGGCTGGTCGCGTACCGCGCGGCGAACACGCTGGACGCCATGGTGGGGCACCGCTCGCCCCGCTACCGCAACTTCGGCTGGGCCTCGGCGCGGCTGGACGACCTGCTCAACCTGCTTCCCTCGCGGCTGGCGGCGGTGCTGACCTCGGCGTGCGCCCCGGTGGTCGGCGGCTCCGCCACGGGGGCGTGGCGCACCTGGCGGCGGGACGCCTCGGCGCACCCGAGCCCGAACGCGGGGCAGATCGAGTCGGCGTTCGCCGGGGCGCTCCAGGTCCGGCTGGGCGGCCGGACGGTGTACGGGCACGTCGTGGAGCAGCGTCCGGTGCTCGGGGAGGGCCGCACGGCGGACGCGGGCGACGTGACCCGCAGCGTCGAGCTTTCCCGCGTCATCGGCACGATCACCGGCCTGCTCGCCGCGGGCTTCGCCCTCACCCGGGGCCGCCGCCGCTGACACGAAGATCGTCCCGACCTCGCTGACACCCCGCGGCGGGCGGCCTGCCGTCCGGGGTCGAGGTGACGTCGTGGTCAGGCCCCGCGGGAGGAGTCCGCGTCCGAGGTGCCCGCGGCTTCGCGCTCGCGACGCTCTGCCTCTTCGCGCTCGCGACGCTCTGCCTCTTCGCGCTCGCGGCGCTCGGCTTCCTCGCGTTCGCGGCGCTCTTCTTCGGCGATGGCTTCGGCCACCGACATCTTCTTCTTGCGGCGGACCGGCTCGTCCGTGCCGCCTGCGGTCCCTGCCTCGCCTTGGCGCCAGGCCGGGCGGGCGCCGGGGCGCAGTTCCGTGTAGATCAGGTACGCGACCGCGATGATCGCCATGATGCCGAAGGCGATCCACTGCAGCGCGTAGGAGAAGTACGGTCCGGACTCCAGGCGGGGCAGCGGCAGCGCGCCGAGCTCGCCGGGCTGGCCCTCGACGAGCGCGAAGTAGCCGGGCCGCAGGTCGAGGCCGGTGCCCTGGGAGATGGTCTCGGAGTTGATCGCGTACGCCCAGCGGTGCCCGTCGTGCTCGAACAGCGGACGGTGCTTGCTGTCGGTCTCGTCGGCGCGGACCCGGGCGGTGACCGTCACCTCACCGGCCGGGGGCGCGTCGTAGGCCGGCGCGCGGACGCCCTCCACGGGCCGGACGTACCCGCGGTTCACCAGCACTGTCGAGCCGTCGTCCAGCCGGAACGGGGTGAGCACCTCGAACGCGGGTTCGCCGAGCACGGTGCGCTGCCAGCCGAGCGTCTCGCCCTCGGGCAGGTACCGGCCGTGCAGCAGCACCTTCGACCACTCGGTGCGCTGGTCCGGTGCTCGCCCGGCGGGCAGCACCTCGGCCAGCGGGCGCGGCGGGGCGTTGAGGGACGCGGCGATGGCGTCGTTGCGCGCCTGCGTCTCGTCGTTGCGGCTGAACTGCCAGGGCGCGAGCAGGGTGAAGCACAGCGTGGTGAAGACCGCGACCAGCGCGATCAAGCCGAGCCAACCGGGTCGCAGCAAGAACTTCAGACGCACACCCCTACCGTAACCGAGCGACGCTGACCTGCGGTTTTCGGCTCCGGCCGCGCCCGCGCGCGGGCGTCAGGCCAGGTCAGGCCGTCCGCCCGGGAAGCCTGCCGGGGCGGGGGTCACGACCGGTGCGGTTCCGGGGTGAACGGGGTCCGCAGCCGGTGCATGGTCTCGTCGCTGCGGTCCGCCCGGGGCCGCTGCGGCTCGGCGGCCCTGCGGCGGGCGGGTTCTTGGAACGCGACCGGCGTCACCGGTGACGTCGCGGCGTGGGCAGCCCAGTGGCCGGCGTGCTGGCTGGTCACCGCGGGACGCGGCTGGCCCTGCGCGGGACGCTGCCGGTGGGTGCTGGGGCGGTTGTGCTTGTGGTTCATGGGAGTCCTTTCCGGACGTGGTCGTGCTGTCGCACGGGGACTAGTCGTCGCTGACGTGCACGTCACCCCCGCCGTAGTGGGCGAGCTGGTCGTGCGCGTGCGCCACGGCGTCCTCTTCGGTGCCGGTGACGCGGGCGGTGTGCTGGCCCTGCGCGTCGGTGATCTGCCAGGCGTCTTCGGACAACGTCCGCGCGATGTGCCGGGAGTGCTGGTTCACGCGGTCACCGCCTCGAGGGGTCGAGCGACCGAGCTCGTTGATCCACTGTGGACGATGACGCGCATGGGCCTCCGGTGTGTGTGACGGGGTTCGGGTGCGGAGCGTCGCGCTGCGGACCGCAAGTGCGGGAACCGGTGTCCGGCTCGACCGCGGAGACCAGGCTGGCGCGAGGGATGGACGTCTCGCTGCCTGGGGAGTTCTCGAGAGGGGGACGCGGGTGCCCCGGTGGGACCGGGACACCCAGCGCTGTGGGGTCAGACCGTGCGGACGGAAGCGGCCTGCAGGCCCTTCGGGCCCTGGGTGACGTCGTAGGTCACCTGCTGGTTCTCCTCGAGGGTGCGGAACCCGCCGCTGTCGATGGCCGAGTAGTGCACGAACACGTCCGGACCACCGCCGTCAGGCGCGATGAAGCCGAAGCCCTTCTCGGAGTTGAACCACTTCACGGTTCCCTGGGTCATGTGATCTCCATTTCGGTAGCTGAGGATGGTGCGGGACGACCGCACTGCGCGGTGGTCCCGGGCCGCGGGAATTCACGACGACGGCCTGCTCCAGCTACGCCGGGCAGCAGCTCGCCCGCTTCACGATCTGCGAGAGTGCGATGGGCACGAACCCAGAAACAACGACCACCAGGGACACTACACGTCGCCGTCGAGCGTGACCACCCGGTGACCGTCGGTGCACGGTCGGGTCGATCTCCCCGTGCCCCGCAGGCGTCCGGAACCCGCTGCGCACAGCGCGCAGCGCACCACGCGAGTGACCCGGCTCTCAGCCCGCGCGCAGGGCGGCGCGGGCCGCGCGGGCGGCCTGGGCGCCGTAGCCGCCGCCGAAGAGCACCGCGTGCACCAGCAGCGGGAACAGCTGGTGGAGGGCGATGCGGTCGCGCCAGCCGTCCGCCAGCGGGTGGACCTCCTGGTAGGCGGCCACGATGCGGTCCAGGTGCGGGCACCCGAACAGGTGGAGCATCGCCAGGTCGGTCTCGCGGTGGCCGCCGTGCGCCGCCGGGTCGATGAGCCAGGCCCGGTCCGCGCCCCAGTGCACGTTGCCGCTCCACAGGTCACCGTGCAGGCGGGCGGGCGGTTCGACGGGCCCGGCGAGCCGGTCGAGGTCGGCGCAGACCTGCGAGACCACGGCGCCGTCCGCCGCGCTGAGCGCCCCGGAGTCCACCGCCCGCCGCAGGTAGGGCTCGACGCGGTGCTCGGCGTAGAACGTCGGCCAGTCCGCCGCCGTCTCGTTGCGCATCGGGGCCAGGCCGATCCAGGCGTCCGCCGGGCCGCCCGGCGGTGCGGCGCCGAAGGCGGGAGCCCCGGCCGCGTGCAGCCGCGCGAGGCCCCGGCCGAGCTCCTCGGCGGCGGCCGCCGTGGGCACGGCGGCCTCGACGTGCTCGGTGACCAGCCAGCGGTCGGAGTGCCCGAGCACCGCGGGCACGGCGACGGTGCCGGGCTCGGCCAGCCAGGCCAGGGAGGCGGCTTCGGCCTCGATCGCGCCGGGCATCGACGGCGGCGCCGTCTTGGCGAACACCACGGCACCGTCGTCGAGGCGGACCGCGAACGCCGCCGCGGTGTCGCCACCGCCGAGCTGCCGCACCTCCACCGGTTCGCGGGAGGTGAGGGACGCCACTGCCGAGCGGGCTTCCTCGCGCACCGCGGTCACACCCGCTCGCGGACCCAGTCGACCAGGCCGGGCATCGCGGCCTCGACCATCGCCAGCACGTCGTCGAAGCCGCGCGGACCGCCGTAGTACGGGTCCGGCACCTCGGCCCCCTCCTCGGCCCCGGGGTCGAAGGAGCGCATCAACCGCACCTTCGACGGGTCGTCGACGAGGCGGCGGACCGCGCGCAGGTGCCCGGCGTCCATCGCCAGCAGCAGGTCCGCGCCCAGGTGGTGGTCGTCGATCTGCGCGGCGACGTGCTCGGTGGGGTAGCCGTTGTCGGCCAGCACCTTCGCGGTCCGCGGGTCGGCCGGTTCGCCGACGTGCCACGGTCCGGTCCCCGCGCTGGAGACCTCGACCTGCCCGTCGAGGCCCTCCCGCCGCAGCCGTTCGCGGAACACCAGGGCGGCCATCGGGGACCGGCAGATGTTGCCGGAGCAGATGAAGGAGATGTGCACGTCTGCCGAGGATACGTGCCGCTCGGCGGCGCGCCGCCGAGCGCGGCACCGCGGTGTGACCACTGTGCTCGCCGGGGGCGCTCGCCCCGACGGCGCAGATCCTGTCCTGGTTAGACTTCCCGTCGATGAGCAGCGAGCACGACCAGGACCCGTTGCGCCACCACGGCGACGTGGATGCCGAGAGCGGGCTGCTCGACTTCGCGGTGAACGTCCGGCTGGACCGCCCGCCGGCCTGGCTGCGCCAGCGCCTCGCCGCGGCGCTGGACGACCTCGGCCGCTACCCGTCGGCCGCCGACGACGCGGCCGCCCGCGCGGCCGCCGCCGCCCGCCACGGCCGGGACGCCGACGAGGTGCTGCTGCTCGCGGGCGCTGCCGAGGGCTTCTCGCTGCTGCCGTCGCTGCGTCCCCGGCTGGCCGCGCTGGTGCACCCGTCGTTCACCGAACCGGAGGTGGCGCTGCGCACCGCCGGGGTGGCGGTGACCCGGGTGCAGCTGGACCCCGCCGACGGCTACCGGCTCGACGCCGAGGCCGTGCCGGAGCAGGCGGACCTGGTGGTGCTGGGCAACCCGACCAACCCCACGTCGGTCCTGCACCCGGCCGCGGAGGTCGAGCGGCTGCTGCGGCCGGGCCGGGTCGTGGTCGTCGACGAGGCCTTCGCCGACACCGTGCCGGGCGAGCCGGAGTCGCTGGCCGGTCGCCGCGACCCGGGGCTGCTGGTGCTGCGCAGCCTCACCAAGATGTGGGGCCTGCCGGGACTGCGCGCCGGGTACGCCCTGGGCACGCCGGAGCTGCTGGCCCGGCTCGCCCGCACCCGCCCGCACTGGCCGATCGGCTCGCTGGTGCTGGAGGCGGTGCGCGCCTGCTGCGAGCCGGGCGCGCTGGCCGAGTCGGAGCGGGCTGCGGCCGAGTTCACCGCGCACCGGGACGGGCTGGTGGCCGAGCTGACCGCGCTCCCGGGCGTGGAGGTCGTGCTGCCCGCGCGGGCGCCGTTCCTGCTGCTGCGGGTCGACGGGGGCGAGCGGGTGCGGGCGGAGCTGCGGGAGCGGGGGGTGGCCGTGCGGCGCGGCGACACCTTCCCCGGCCTCGGCGCCGACCACCTCCGGGTCGCGGTGCGCGACCCGGAGCACAACGCCTTGCTGGTCAAGGCCTTTCGTGACGTTCTGGGACGGGGGTGAACCGGTGGCGGTTCGGATTCGGGATGTGGTCGAGGCCTTGGAGGCGGCCTACCCGACCGACCTGGCGGAGAGCTGGGACGCGGTCGGCCTGGTGTGCGGCGACCCGGAGGCGCTGGTGCAGCGGGTGCTGTTCTGCGTGGACCCGGTCGAGGCCACAGTGGACGAAGCGGTCGACTTCGGGGCGCAGCTGCTGGTCTCGCACCACCCGCTGCTGCTGCGCGGCGTGCACGGCGTGCCCGCCGACGACCCCAAGGGCCGTGTCGTGCACCGGTTGATCCGCTCCGGCATCGGCCTGTACTGCGCGCACACCAACGCCGACAGCGCCGTGCCGGGAGTGTCGGACGCACTGGCCGGGGCGCTCGGCCTGACCGTGGACCGCCCGCTGGCCCCGCACGCCGAGGGCGCCAGCACCGGGTTGGGGCGCATCGGCGAGCTGCCCGAGGCCGAACCGTTCCGCGACTTCGTCGCGCGCGTGGCGCAGAGCCTGCCCACCACGGCGTGGGGCGTGCGCGGCGCGGGCGAGCCGGAGCGCCCGATCCGCACCGTGGCGGTGTGCGGCGGCGCCGGCGACTCGTTCCTGGCCACCGCCGCGGCGGCCGGCGTCGACGCCTACGTCACCGCTGACCTGCGGCACCACCCGGCCGGCGAGCACGTCGCGCGGGCCGACGTGCCGGGCACCGAGGTGCCCGCGCTGGTGGACGTGGCCCACTGGGCCAGCGAGTGGCCGTGGTGCCAGCAGGCCGCGGACATCGTCGCCGCCGCGCTGCCGGATACAGTCGAAGTCCTCGTTTCCACCCGCCGGACCGACCCGTGGACGCTCCACGCCGGTGCGGCATCCGACCCTGGGAGGGCGCTGGCGTGAAAGCCGACCCCGCTGTGCAACGACGGCTGCTCGACCTCGCGGAGGCGGACGCGGAGCTCAACCGCGTCCAGCACCGGCGGCGGTCGCTGCCCGAGCTGGAACAGATCGGCGAGGCCGAGCGGGAGGTGCGGGCCAAGCGCGACGAGCTCGTGGTGGCCGAGACCGCGTTCAACGACATCGAGCGCGAGATCAAGCGCCTGGAGAACGAGGTCGAGCAGGTGCGCAAGCGCGAGCAGCGGGACCGCGACCTGATGGCCTCGGGCGCCTCGGCCAAGCAGCTGGAGGACCTGGAGCACGAGCTGGAGACGCTGGCGCGGCGCCAGGGCATCCTCGAGGACGAGCAGCTCGAGGTCATGGAGCAGCGCGAAGCGCTCGAGATGAACGTGACCAAGTCCCGCGAGGCGCTGAGCGAGGCCGAGCGGCGGCTGGCCGAGGTGCAGGAGCGCCGTGACCAGGCCCTGGCCGACCTGGAGGTGGCGCACACCCGGACCCAGGGCGAGCGGGACCGGATCGTCGCGGAGCTGCCGGAGGGTCTCGTCGCGCTGTACGAGCGCATCCGCGCCAAGGGCGGCATCGCCGCCGGGCTGCTGCAGGGCTCGCGGTGCGGCGCGTGCCGGATCGAGCTGGACCGCACCGCGCTGATCGAGGTCCGTGACGCGGCCGCCGACGACGTGGTCCGCTGCGAGGAGTGCGGCGCCATCCTGGTGCGCACCGGGGAGAACCGGTGAGCTCGGCCGTCCTGGTCGAGGCGGACGGCGGGGCGCGCGGCAACCCCGGTCCCGCGGGCTGCGGCGCGGTGGTGCGCGACGCCGCCTCCGGTGCGGTGCTGGCGGAGCGCTCGATCGGGCTGGGCGAGACCACCAACAACGTCGCCGAGTACCAGGGGTTGATCGCCGGGCTGCGGGCGGCCGCCGAGCTGGGCGCCGTCGAGGTCGACGTGCGGATGGACTCCAAGCTGGTCATCGAGCAGATGGCGGGCCGCTGGAAGGTCAAGCACGCGAACCTGCAGCCGCTGGCCGCCGAGGCGCGCGAGCTGGTGGCCGGGTTCGAGCGGGTGCGCTTCAGCTGGGTGCCGCGCGCGGAGAACGCGCACGCCGACCGGCTGGCCAACGAGGCGATGGACCGGCAGGCGAGTGGGGGCGGGGCCGCCGAGTCCGCCGGACCCGGCACGCTCGCTGAACCCGCACCGGCCGAGCCCGCCGACCGCGAGTCGGGTGCGCGCACCCGGGCGGGCGCGTGGCGCGGCGCGGTCGGCACGCCCACGCGGATGCTGCTGCTCCGGCACGGCCAGACCCCGCTGTCGGTCGAGCGGCGCTACTCCGGGCGCGGCGACGTCGCGCTGACCGAGCTGGGCGAGCGGCAGGTCCGCGCGGCGGGCGAGCGGCTGGCGGCGATGGACGGGGTGGTCACGCCGTCCGGCGCGGCCCCGGTGATCGCCTCGCCGCTCCAGCGCACCCGGCAGACCGCGCAGGCGGTCGTCGACGCGACCGGCGGCGAGCTGCACTTCCACGACGGGTTGCTGGAGACCGACTTCGGTGAGTGGGAGGGCTTGACCTTCCAGGAGGCGGCCGAGGGGTACCCGCAGCTGCACCGCCGGTGGCTCGGCGACCCGACCGTCGTGCCGCCGGGCGGGGAGAGCCTCGACGAGGTCTACCGACGGGTCGCCGTCGCCCGCGACGACCTCCTCGAGCGCTACGCGGGCCGGACGATCGTCGTGGTCAGCCACGTGACGCCGATCAAGTCGCTGCTCCGGCTGGCCCTGGGCGTGGGGCCGGAGATGTTCTACAGCCTCCACCTGGACCTGGCCTCGCTGTCCATCGTGGAGTTCTACCCGGACGGCCACTCCTCGGTCCGCCTGGTCAACGACATCTCCCACTGGCAGTAGCCGCACCTGGTCGCCCGGCGCGGCGTGCCCCGCGCGCTCCGAGCGGACCGGCACCGCTGTGGCCGCTGATCGTCCCGCATCACTTCGGCGACGCCTCCAGCACCTCACCTGCTGGTGCCCGGCCGTCGCCGGCGCTCGGCGCCGGGCTGCTCGGACTGGACCGCCCCGGCGCCGACCGCGCCGCTCGGGAGCGCCTGCGCCGGACCGGCCTGCGGGCGGTCGGAGCCTGGGGCCGGAACCCGTCGCGCCCCGGCGGCGTTCTAGACTCGAGGGTGCGGATGAGCCGGCTGGGTGACCGCGGCGGGGTTGCTCCCGTCGAGGAAAGTCCGGACTCCACAGGGCAGGGTGGTTGCTAACGGCAACCCGGGGCGACCCGCGGGACAGTGCCACAGAGAGCAGACCGCCCGGCGGACACCCGCCGGGTAAGGGTGAAAGGGTGGTGTAAGAGACCACCAGCACCTCGGGTGACCGGGGTGGCTCGGTAAACCCCACCCGGAGCAAGGCCAAGAGGACGCCGACCAGGCGTCTGCGCGGACGTTCGAGGGCGGCCCGTCCGAGTCCGCGGGTAGGCTGCACGAGCCGGCCGGCGACGGTCGGCCTAGATGGATGGTCACCGAATGGGACCGCCGCAAGGCGCCCAGGAACAGAATCCGGCTTACAGGCCGACTCATCCGCTCCCGTCCTCGCGGTGGCGTCGGACCACCGCCCCTCCAGCCGCGTCGAGGCGCCTCCCGCCGTGGCTGACCAGGCACGACGATCGCGGCGGGGCCGCGAGCGGCTCGCTGTCGCCGGGTCGGCCGAGCGCCGGAACCCCGCGGCTCGCAACGCCTCTGAGCTGCGGGGATCGCGCACCCGGCGGCCGGGGAGCCCGGGGCCTGGCCCGGTCGAGTGGATCGTCCACTGTGCACTCCGGGTTGCGGCCCGCCGGTGGCCCTGCCCGTCGGTCGCTGTGCACGAGCCGCTACGCTGAGACAGCGCGTCGAGATCACCTCAGCCCGATCCGCTCCCGCGAGCCCACGTTCGCGTGATCCGGTCGGGTGCATCATGACGCGATGTGCGGAAATCCACTGGATGACCGAGTCGTGCACGGTGCGTCACGAAGGGGTTCGCAAGCGGGTGAACAGCCACGAGATTCCACGCGGAAACCGGCCTGGTAGGCGCGTTCCCCCCGGCTGTGCGCCGGAAGTGGCGAACCCGATCGGCCTATTCGCGGCGTGACGGCAGGCGGTCGGCGCCACCGAGCGCCGCCACACCCGAGTTCGCAACCACTACTTCTGGTGACCATGTCATGTTCTACTCGTACCTGCGCGCCGGATCACCGCCGGCGCGCTGAGGTACCGGCCCGACGACACTCCGCGCATTCAGGGGTAAAGAGATGATCGCCACGTCGCTGGACACACTGGCGCAACTGGACGTACTGGCGCAGCAGACGCAGCTGGGCACAGAAGGCATTCGTGGCTGGATCCTCGACAACCTGCTCCCGCTGCTGCTGCTGACCGTCGCGATCCTGCTGCTGTGGCTGGGCGGCGGCAAGGGCGACAACGCCGGCGTCATGCGTCGCGTCGGTGGCGTCGTCGTGGCGCTCGCGATCATCGGACTGGCGGTCACCAACGCCGGCGTGGACATCGGCACGTTCATCGCCGGCCTGTTCAGCACTGGGGGCTGATCCAGTGCGAATACGCACCGACGACGAGATCTACCGGGTGGACGCGGTCTGGCTCGGACCGCCGAAGGCGACCTTCCCGTGGCGAGCCCGCTACGTCGCCTGGGGCGTCGGGATCGTGGTGTTCCTGATCGTCCTGGCGATCGAGCGCCGGATGAACATCGGCTTCGGCTTCTTCTCCACCGCGTGGGCCGTGGTCATCACGATCATCGTCACCCGCATCATCTGCGCGAAGATCGGGCACGAGCGGCCGCTCGGCGCAGTCATGACGATGTGGCTGCGCGAGCTCACCGCGCCCCGGGAGAAGACCTCCGGGCGCGGGGGAGCGGCCAGCGCGGCGCGGATCCGCGTCCGCGCGGAACGCCCGCGCCCGAAGCAGAAGCAGAAGACCACCCGGCGCGGCACACCCCCCACGAAGCAGGCCCACCGCGGCCACCCACAGCGGCAGCAGCAGCGGACCGCCCGGTCCAGGCAACCGGCGGCCCGCAGCACGGTTCCCAGCAGGCGCGCGCGCAGCAAGGAGGTTCGCGGTGTTCGGTCGCCGGCGAGGCCGTGAGCGCAACACGCACCAGGCTCCGGCCCCCCGCGGTTCGCACGGCAAGGTCCGCAGTTCCAAGAGCAGGCCCCGCAAGCGAGGCCGGACCCCGGGTGACGAGCAGTCCATCCCGACCTACACGCCGTCCATCGCGGCGCGGTCCATCGACGGCCACCTGCTGCGCACCGGCCAGGACGTCTTCGCCTGGTACCGGCTGTCCCCGCAGCGCTGGTCGTTCCGCTCGGACTCGCAGCGCCAGGACCTGATCGCCGCCATCGCCGGCCAGTACGCCGAGCTGCAGGGCCGCTGGCTGCACCTGCGCGTGACCAACCGGCCCTACCCGATCCGGATGTGGGCGGAGGCGCACGTGCACAACGCGCGCAACCCGCTCCCGGACGTCCCCGGCGCGCTGAGCTTCGACGACTACATGGTCGGCGAGCAGCAGCAGCTGATGGGCCGCTCGATGGCGGAGAAGGAGGTCTACCTGGGCGTCCAGGTGCAGACCCGCAACGTCGTGGACCGCGCCGTCGAGCGGGCCGCGCCCCTGCTGCGCAAGGTGTTCCCGGAGGCGGTGGACGCCGAGCTCATCGCGCTGGACAGCGAGATCGAGCACCTGGACCAGGTCATCGGCTCGGCCGGGCTGGACGGGCGCCCGGTGACGGCCGAGGAGATGTCCTGGCTGATGCACCGCTCGTGCTCGCTGGGCCTGCCCGCGCCCCGCAACCTGCCCGCGGTGCCCGGCGCCCCGTGGGAACCCGAGGACCTCGCGTCGTTCACCGACGCCTCCGACATGCACCAGGACCCGTACGCGCCGACGGTGACCGTCCGCGGCCGCACCGGGTCGAACGCGGGCGTGGTCCGGCACGTCGCGGTGCTCACCGTCGGGCAGACCCACGGGCTGCAGATCCCCGAGATCGACGACCCGTGGATGCAGCACTCCGACCGGATGCCCGCGCCGGTGGAGTGGTCCGCGCGGATCTACGTGCGCCGCCCCGAGGACGTCAGCGGCGAGCTGCAGCGCCAGATGAACAAGGTCCGCTCGCAGGTCCGGCACTACACCGAGGAGCACGGCCTGGAGCCGCCGACCTCGCTGGCCCGCCAGGCCACCCGGGTGCTGGAGATCGACGACGAGATGACCTCCGGGTTCACCGCGCTGGCCACCCGGGTCAAGTCCTGGTGGCGGCTGGCGGTCTCCGGGCCCACCGAGCGCGACGCGCTGCGCCTGGCCCAGCAGATCCTCGACCTGTACAAGCCCAAGATCGCCATCGAGCACCCCGAGGCGCAGTACGCGCTGGCCCGCGAGTTCATCCCCGGCGAGCCGCTGGCCAACAGCGCCTACCTGCGCCGCGGTTCGGTGGTGTGGGCAGCCTCGGCGGTCCCGCAGGCCACCGCGGAGGTCGGCGACCGGCGCGGCATCCTGCTCGGCGAGACCTGCACCGCCACCCGGCGGCCGGTGGCCTGGGACCCGTGGATGGCGCAGGAGGTCCGGGACGCCTCCGGTCTGACGGCCATCGTCGCCGGCCTGGGCGGTGGCAAGTCGTTCCTCGGCGGCGGCACCGTCTACAAGACGCTGCGGTCGGGGGCGCACTGGACGCTGCTGGACCCGTCCGGCCCGCTGGCCGCGCTGTGCGAGCTGCCCGAGCTCAAGCCCTACGCCCGGCCGATCAACCTGCTCAACGCCCAGCCCGGCATCCTCAACCCGTACCGGGTGGTCGCCGAGCCGGAGCTGGAGCACTTCGTCGACGAGGACGACCCGGAGCGCAGCTGGCGCCGGGAGCGCGCGCTGGCCGCGGCCACCCGCCGCCGCCTGGTGCTGGACGTGCTGACCGGGTTGCTGCCCTACGAGGTGGCCCGCCTGCCGCAGACCCGGATCGTGCTGCTGCGCGCGGTCCGCGCGGTCGGCGGCCGTCCCGACGCGCACCCGGGCATGGTCTTCGAGGCGCTGCGCCGCGACGCCAGCGAGCACCACGAGCACGCCGTCGTGGTCGCCGACTTCCTGGACGAGATCCGGGAACGCATGTCGCTGCTCATCCCGGAAGCCGACGCCGACCCGTACTCCGAGCGCCGTGAGGACCGGCTCACCGTGCTCACCATGGCGGGCCTGGCGCTGCCCAAGGACGGCGTGGGCCGGGAGCACTGGACCGACGCCGAAGCGCTCGGCGTGGAGATGCTCAACCTGGCCGCCTGGCTGACCCAGCGGTCCATCTACGAGCGGCCCAAGAACGAGCGCAAGGGCGTGTGGATCGACGAGGCGTTCTTCCTCTCCGAGGTGCCGACCGGGCGCGTGCTGATGAACCGGTTCGCCCGCGACTCCCGGAAGTGGAACGTCCGGGTGCTGCTGTCCAGCCAGATCCCGGCCGACTTCCTGCGCATCCAGGGCTTCGTGTCGCTGCTGGACTCGGTGTTCATCGGCAGGCTCGACGACGAGCAGGCCCAGGCCGACGCCCTGCGCCTGCTCAAGGTGCCGGTCGGCGCCGGGTACGAGCAGGTCATCGCGGCCCTCGGCCGCCGGCCCGGTCCGGCGCGCGGCAGCACCGAGCGGGACCGCTCGCCGCGCCAGTTCATCTTCGGCGACGGCGCGGGCGGCGTGGAGAAGATCCGCATCGACTTCTCCGGCCCGCACCTGGAGCACCTGCGCAACGCGCTGGACACCACCCCCGCCGGGGAGGAGGAGGTGGAACCGCGCGCGCTGCAACCGGCCGACGGGGCCAACTCCGATTCCGCCGTGCCCGCCCTGAGGTCGACGGACGACTACCCCGACGACCTCGACGAGACCTTCGACGAGTTCGAGCTCGAATCGGTCGGCATCGGCTACGGCGATGACGACGACCGCTCGACCCGTGCGGGCGAGCGGGGTGGGGACGATGTCCGGTGACCGGCGCGCTGCTGGCGGTCGCGCTGGCCGCGGTGATCGGTGCGGTGCTGCTGCGGCGGCGCCGGCGGGGGCGTGACGGCGCCAAGCGCCGCGCCCTCGCGGTGGTCGCCGGGATCCTCGCCGTCCAGGCGCTGGTCGGTGCCCCGGCCTTCGGCCAGCCGTTCAGCTGCAAGGAGGCCCCGAACCCGGAGCGGCCCGGCGCCGGCATGGTCGGCGCGCTGGACCCCGGGTCGCTGAGCAGGGGCTATCCCGGCAGCGCCTACCACGAGGTCGGCTACGCCGGGCTGGTCTGGCACACCTACGACCTGGGCTGCGGCCCGCAGGGCGTGACCAACCCGAACGCCACGGTCGACACCTGGGTGGGCAACGAGCTGTTCAACGTCGCCAAGAACCTCGTCGGCGCCACCAACGGCCTGCACTACGCGCTGCTCAACGGCAACCTGCTCGAACCGCTGGACGAGCTGGTGGCGACCGGCACGGTCGCGCTCTACGACAGCGTGTTCACCCCGTGGTTCGGGCTGGTCGCGCTGGTGCTGGCCATCGTGCTGTTCCGCTACATCTGGACCGGTGACCTGGCGTCCATCGGCAAGCGCGGCATGTGGGCGCTGGCCGGGCTCTGGTTCGCCTCCGCGACCTACCTGACCCCGCTGGTGTACACGCACGCGCTCGACGACGTGCTGATCACCGGCACCTCGGCGGTGCAGGCCGGGTTCCTGCAGGAGGTGGGCGTCGACGAGCGGCACGCGCTGCCGACGCTGCTGCACGACCAGGTCGTCTACCGCAACTGGCTGCGCGGCGAGTTCGGTGACCCCGACTCGCAGCAGGCGCGGGAGATGGGCCGCGACCTGCTGCGCGCCCAGGCGTGGACCCGGCAGGAGGTGGCCGCCGGCGCCGACGCCGGGTCGGCGGAGCCGAAGAAGCAGGCGTTCGAGGACATCGCCGCTCGGCTCAGCGGCACCAGCGCCTACGGGCACTTCCAGGGCGTGGACGGCAGCCGGGTCGGCGCCGGGGTGCTGGCCAGCGTGCAGGCCCTCGCCTACACCACGTTCCAGCTGCTGGCCAAGGCCACCATCCTGCTCGCGCAGGTGCTGCTGCGGGTGCTCATCCTGGCCGGGCCGCTGATCGGCCTGGTCGCGCTGATCTACCACCAGGTGCTGCGCACCATCGGCCGGGTCGCCGGCGCGGCGGTGCTCAACGTGGTGATGATCGCGGCCATGGCCGGGCTGCACACCCTGATCCTGACCTGGATCTTCGACCCGGCGCGCGGGTTCGACCCGCTGGTGCAGATCCTGCTGGCCGCGCTGGTCACGGCGGTGTTCCTGCTGGTGGCCAAGCCGTTCCGCCGGATGACGCAGATGGTCGAGCTGTCGGTGGGCACCGTCGGCCGCGCGGTGCCGCGCGCACCGCAGGGGATCTTCTCCCGGTTCCGGCGGGGCCGGCCGGAGGACGACGACACCACCAGCTTCTGGGAGCGGGCGCGGGGCATGGACCCCGACGCGGAGTTCGCCGAGTCGTCGCAGGAGCGGCGGCGCAGCCGCCCGGAGGCCCAGCACCAATCGGTCTCGGCCACCGCGACGCGGTTGGACCGCGAGGTGCCCGCGGTGGGCGGCGGGGCCGCCGCGCTGCCCGGCGGGACGCAGCCGCGCCGACCGGGCGGCATCACCGCGCTGCCGGAGGCCCGCGGCACGAGCCGGGTCGTGGACACCAACCCGGTGGCCGACGCCAAGTGGGACGGCGTCGACGAGGACCCGGTGGTGGTCCCGTCCCGCGTCACCGGTTCGCCGGTCCCCGGACCGCCGGAGGCCACGGGGCCGCGCCGCGCCGAGATGGAGGTCGTGGCCGGACGCCCGGTCTACGTGATCTACCGCCCGTCGCGAGGTCTGGAAGTGGCCGATGGCTGAGGGGATGATCGTTCGGGCGCGGGGTGAGGGCTCGCGGCGTCGCGCCGAGGGCAGGCGGAAGGGAGGGGCCTGATGCCCATCCGGACGCACCGCGGACGCGCCGCGGTGTACCGCAGGTTGTGGGGCTGGCCGCTGCGGTCGCCCAAGCACCTGGCCGCGGCGGCGGTCGTGCTCGCCGGCGTGGCGACGCTGATCGGCTTCCTGCTGCCCGAACCACCGCCGCGCCAGGACCTGGCCGAGCCGGCCACCACGAGCGAGCCGCCCGCGCACTCCGCCGTCGTGCCGACCCGCACCCCGGCGCCGCCGACGATCTCGGTGCCCGCGGAGCCGCCGCCGCAGACCGCCCCCGACCCGGCCGGGCTGGCCGTCGTCGAGGAGTGGGGCAAGGCGTGGGTGGACCACCCCGTCGGCGTGGACCAGCAGCAGTGGCTGGCGAAGCTCCGTCCGGTCACCACCGACGAGTTCCTCACCGAGATGGCCTCGGTGGACCCGGCCAACGCGGGCAACGTGATCACCGGCGCGGCCACCGCGATCAGCGCGACCGAGGGCGCGATGGTGGTGCGCCTGCCCACCGACATCGGCGTGCTCCAGGTGACCGTGGTCCGCACCGAGGCCGGCTGGCGCGTGGCGCAGTACGACAAGGAGGGCTGACATGCGCAAGCTCGTGGTGGCGTTCGTCGTGCTCGCGGGTTTCGCAGGTCTGGTCGGCGTCGGCGCGGTGACCGCGCTGCTGTCCGGGGGCGGCGGGCGCGCGGGCTGGTCCGCCTGCAGCGCGGGCCTCGGGCCGTGGGGCGACGGCGCGGAGCGCGGCGCGCGCGACGCCGCGACGCTGTCCGACGAGTCCCTCGGCATCGTCAAGCGCATCATCGAGATCGGCCAGCAGCGCGGGCTGCCGCCGCGGGCCTGGCAGATCGCCATCCAGGCGGGCAAGACCGAGTCGAACCTGGCCAACGTCCGGCACGGTGACCGGGACTCGCTGGGCGTCTTCCAGATGCGGCCCTCCATGGGCTGGGGGAGCCCGCAGCAGATCACCGACGTCGACTACGCGATCAACAAGTTCTACGACGTGCTGCTCCAGGTGCCCGGCTGGGAGGAGATGCGTCCCGGCACCGCCGCGCAGAAGGTCGAGCGCTCGGCGTTCCCGCTGCGCTACCACCGGTGGGAGCCGATGGCCGCGCACCTGGTGAGCGTGGAGGGCGACGTCGCGGGCTTCAGCGGCTGCGAGGAGCTGCCGAGCGCGGGCGTGCTGGCCGAGCAGGCGATCCGGTTCGCGCAGGCGCAGCTGGGCAAGCCGTACGTGTGGGGCGCGGCCGGGCCGAACGCCTTCGACTGCTCCGGCCTGACCCAGCAGGCGTGGCGGGCCGCCGGGGTGGAGATCCCGAAGTACTCGCAGACGCAGTACTTCCAGGGCGGCATGCACGTGCCGCTGAACCAGGCGCAGCCCGGTGACCTCGTCTTCTGGGGGCACGGACGGGACCCGCACGGCATCCACCACGTGGCGCTGTACCTGGGGGACCAGAAGGTGCTGCACGCGCCGCAGCCGGGCGAAGCGGTCGAGGTCGAACAGCTGTGGGACGGCGGTGAGCTGCTGCCCACGGTGGTCCGCCCGGCCGCCGACACGCCGCCCCAGCAGGCCGCGACTCCTGCCGCCGGTGCCCAGGGTTAGGTAAGAATGGCGGCGGCCTGCTGACGTTGAGAGCGCGTGGGCCCCGAAGACCTCGGGGAGCGGGCCGGGCTGCCGCCCGCCCGCGTCCGCGCGACTGCTCGGAAAGGGTGCACGATGTTCACGCCAGACCCGATCCCGCGGCCGTCCGGTCCGCCCGCGTCGAGCACGCCGCTGGGCGACTACCTCTCCCAGCCGCGCCCGGGGGTGAGCGCCGGCTACGCGGTGCTGCCGCGGTCGTTGGCCGAGGCCATGCCGTTGCCGTGGCAGCAGCAGATGAGCCACCTGCTCGCCGAGTTCCACCAGGCGTTCGGGCACCTGGAGTGGCCGGTCTACCGGGTCGTGCCGTCCCGTCACGAGCGGTTGGTGGACCTCGACGACGACCAGCTGGCCGAGGTCGGGTGCACCGTGGAGGTCGGCGACGACGGCGAGCTGGAGTACCGGATGCGCGACGGGCGCCGGGTCGAGCACCCGGAGTCCCACCAGGTGCTGGTGTCGTGCCTGGACCCGATCCCGCGGCAGGGCCCGGACGGTCCGCACCCGACCCCGGCCGCGCCGCCCCCGCCGGCGTGGTGACCGCCGTCGAGGGCGGTGGGGCGTTCGGACATCCCGGTCGAGTCGGTGCCCGACGCGTGACAGGTGCGCGCTCTCGTGCGAGGCTCGAAGCATGCCCCGCGGACGGTGGTACTTCTGTCTGACGCACCGGCAGGTCGAGCCCAAGGCCGGCTGCCGGGCCGCTGAGCGCCTCGGGCCGTACCCGGACCAGGAGACCGCAGCCCGTGCGCTGGAGATAGCCCAGGAGCGCACGAAGGCGGCCGACGAGGCCGACCGGCGCTGGAAAGACGGCGAGGACTGAGCCTCGTGGCGGCGCCGGAGGGTCCACCGGGTGGCATCGGGGTCACCGCTGCCGCGCAGGACTTCTCGGCGATCCGCGACGAGCTGGGCTTGCCCGCGGACTACCCGTCGGCCGCCCTGGCCGAGGTCGAGCAGACCGTGGCGCAGCCCGTCCGCACCGGGCCCCGGGTGGACGCCACCGACCTGCCGCTGGTCACCGTCGACCCACCGGGTGCCAAGGACCTGGACCAGGCGGTGCTGGTCCGCCGGCGCCGCCGCGGCTACCGGATCCACTACGCCATCGCCGACGTGGCGGCGTTCGTGCCTCCCGGCGGGGCGCTCGACGGGGAGGCCCGGCGCCGCGGCCAGACCCTCTACCTCCCGGACGGCAACGTCCCGCTGCACCCGACGCGGTTGTCCGAGGACGCCGCGAGCCTGCTGCCGGGCCAGGTCCGCCCGGCCGTGCTGTGGACCATCGACCTGGACCCGGACGGGCTGCCGGAGCGCGTCGACCTCCGCCGCGCGCTGGTCCGGTCGGTGGCGCAGCTGGACTACGAGGGCGTGCAGCGGGCGCTCGAACTGGGCGTCCCGCACCCGTCCATCGCGCTGCTGCCCGACGTCGGCCGGCTGCGCCGCGAGCAGGCGGTGCGGCGCGGCGCGATCGAGCTCGGCCTGCCCGAGCAGCAGGTGGAGTCCGACGGGACGGGCGGCTGGCGCCTGGTGCTGCGGCCGCGGCTGGTGGTGGAGGAGTGGAACGCGGAGGTCTCGCTGCTCACCGGCATGTGCGCGGCGGAGATGATGCTGTCCGCGGGCATCGGGGTGCTGCGCACGGTGCCGGACCCGGAGCCGGAGACGGTCGCCGGTCTGCGCCGCTCGGCGGCCCGGCTCGGCGTGGAGTGGCCGGTCGACCTCCCGCCCGCGGTGGCGTTGGCGGGGCTGGACCCGGTCCGGCCGGAAGCGCTCGCGGTGCACGTCGCGGCGACCCGGCTGCTGCGCGGCGCCGGGTACACCGTCTTCGGCGACGGTGCCCCGGAGAAGGCCGAGCACGCCGGCATCGGCGCCTCGTACGCGCACGTCACGGCCCCGCTGCGGCGTCTGGTGGACCGCTACAGCACGGAGGTCTGCCTGGCGGTGGCGCGGGACCGGCAGGTGCCCGGGTGGGTGCTCGACTCGCTCGCGGAGCTGCCCTCGGCCATGGGCAGCTCCGACCGCGTCGCGGGCCAGGTCGAGCGGGCCTGCATCGCCCAGGCGCAGGCGTGGTCGCTGGTGTCCCGGGTGGGCGAGGAGTTCCCGGCCACCGTGCTGCGCGCGGCCAACGGCGTGGCCGGGGAGGTCTTCGTGGCCGCCCCGCCGGTCATCGCCCGGTGCACCGGGGACGGGCTCGGCGAGGGCCAGCAGGTGCGGGTGCGGTTGGTGGTGGCCGACCCGGGCCGCCGCGAGGTGGTCTTCGAAGTGGCTTGACGCACACCCCGTGGCGGATTCCGCCGCGGCGGTCGATCGTGGACCCAGAGGGGTCGACGACGACGGAAGGGGCCAGTGGTGGCGGACGTGCGGGAGATGACGATCGGGGTCCTGGGCGGGACCGGGGCGCAAGGCCGCGGGTTGGCGATCCGGTGGGCGCAGGCCGGTCTCCAGGTCGTCATCGGCTCGCGCAGCGCCGAACGCGCCCAGCAGGCGGCGAAGGAGATCGTCGAGGTGGCGGGTGGGGACGTCACCGGCCAGGACAACGCGGGCTGCGCGGCGGCCGCCGACATCGTGATCGCGGCGCTGCCGTGGGAGGGCCACGCGGAGACGCTCCAGGCGCTGGCCCCGCAGCTGGCCGGCAAGATCGTGGTGGACTGCGTGAACCCGCTGGGCTTCGACAAGAAGGGCCCGTTCGCGCTGCCGGTGCCGGAGGGCAGCGCGGCGCAGCAGGCCGAGCAGCTGCTGCCGGACTCGCGGGTCACCGCGGCGTTCCACCACGTCTCGGCGGTGACGCTGGCCGACCTGAGCGTCAGCCACGTGGACCTGGACGTCCTGGTGCTCGGCGACGACCGCGAGGCCACCGACGTGGTGCGCGCGCTGGCCGACACGATCCCCGGGGTGCGCGGTGTCTACGGCGGCCGCCTGCGCAACGCCCACCAGGTGGAGGCGTTCACCGCGAACCTCATCGCGATCAACCGCCGGTACAAGGCCCACGCGGGCCTGCGCATCACCGACGTCTGAGCTCGCACCCTCCGGGTGAGCCGGCGTTGTCGGGCGGGTGACGCGGCGGCACCCTGGGCTGCGGAGGTGGTGCCGGTGCTGCCGGACGAAGCGAGCTGCTGGAGCGACGACGAGCGGGAGCTGGCCGACGCCGTGCTCGACGGCCACACGGTCGTGGTCAACGTCCGCAAGGGCGGCCCGCACAAGCACCTGGTGCCGTGGTTGCAGGAGAAGGGCCTGCTGACCTACGTCGGGCACGCCGGGCCGCGGCACTCCTGGCCGGAGTCGGAGTTCGCCAGCCCGTTCCTCAAGGAGGCCAAGGTCGACCGCGAGGCGATGGTGCGGCACTACGAGCAGTGGCTCGACGAGCAGCCCGCGCTGCTGCGCAAGCTCCGCGAGGGCGAACTGTCCGGCCGGGCGCTGGGCTGCTGGTGCGCCCCGAAGCCCTGCCACGCCGACGTCCTCGCCAGGCGTGCGGGCTGAGCGAGGCGTTGCACTTGATCAGGTGAAGCGTGCCGGGCACCTCCCACCGACCGGGTTGGCGGGAGGTGCCCATCACTTCGAGAAGGTCACTCTTCGTCAGCGTCACATCTCGGCGCGGCGGCCGCCGTCGACGGTCCAGGCGGCTCCGGTGACGTAGGACGCCTTGGGCGAGAGCAGGAACGCCGCGACCGCCGCGAGCTCGGCCGGGTCGCCGGAGCGGCGCAGCGCGGCCGCCTGCTCGGCGGCCTCCTGCGCGCCCGGGTCGGCCGCCGCGATCTCGCGGGCCCGCTCGGTGTCGAAGCGGCCGGGCAGCAGGGCGTTGACCCGCACGCCCCGCGGACCCACCTCGTTCGCCAGGTCCTTGACGAAGCCCTGCGTGGCGGGGCGCGCGACGTTCGAGCTGGCCAGCCCGGTGAGCGGCTCCGCGCCCGAGGTCGAGGTCAGCACGACGACGGAGCCGCCGTCACCGAGCTCCGCGGCGACCTCGCGGGCGATGCGGACGGGCGCGATGGTCGCGATCTCCAGCCCGCGGCGCAGCGTCTCGTCGTCCAGCCCGCTCGGCATCCCGGCGGGCGGCCCGCCGTGGCTGACGAACAGCCCGTCGAGCCGCCCGAACTGCTCCCGCGCGAACGCGATCAGCCGGCGGGGCGTGGCGGGGTCGGTGAGGTCGGCGGCGAGCCCGCGGGCCCGCTCGCCGAGCTCGGCGACGGCAGCGGCGGTGTTGTCCTCCGAGGAGGACGAGACGACGACGTGCGCTCCCTCGTCGACCAGCGCGCGGGCGGTGGCGAAGCCGAGGCCTTTGCTGGCGCCGGTGACGATGAAGCAACGTCCGGAGAGCTCCAGGTCCATGCCGCGCACCCTAAGCCGCCGGATGCGCGGCGCGAACCCCCGCGTGGTCGCGGCGTCCACTCGGTGGGACGCGGCGGGATCCCGGACCGCGCGAGCGGTCCTGGGCCTAGGGTGGCGACATGGCTGAGGCGCAGTTCCAGGCGGAGACGTCGAGGCGGGGCGAGTGGGTGCGGCAGGCGAACCGGTTCACCGACCGGATCACCGCCGACGGGGCGTCGGGCTGGCCGGTGGAACCGGGGCGGTACCGGCTGGTGGTCAGCCTGGCCTGCCCGTGGGCCCACCGGTCGGTCATCGTGCGGCGGCTGCTGGGCCTGGAGGACGTGCTGTCGCTGGGCGTGGTGGACCCGGTCCGCGACGAGCGGGGCTGGCGGTTCACCCTCGACCCGGACGGCCGCGACCCGGTCACCGGGATCTCCTTCCTCTCCGAGGCGTACCTCGCCAGCGACCCGGAGTTCTCCGGCCGGTACACGGTCCCGGCGATCCTGGACGTCGCCGAGCGCAAGGTCGTCACCAACGACTACCCGCAGATCACCCTCGACCTGTCCACGGAGTGGGCCGCCCACCACCGCGAAGGTGCCCCGCAGCTGTACCCCGAGCACCTGCGCGCGGAGATCGACGAGATCAACGAGCTGGTGTACGCCGACGTCAACAACGGCGTCTACCGCTGCGGCTTCGCCACCTCGCAGCAGGCCTACGAGGAGGCCTTCGAGCGGCTCTTCGCCCGCCTGGACTGGCTGTCCGAGCGGTTGGCGAACCAGCGCTACCTCGTCGGCGACACGATCACCGAGGCCGACGTCCGGCTGTTCACCACGCTGGTCCGCTTCGACGCGGTCTACCACGGGCACTTCAAGTGCAACCGGCACAAGCTGACCGAGATGCCGGTGCTGTGGGCCTACGCGCGAGACCTCTACCAGACGCCGGGTTTCGGCGACACGGTCGACTTCGACCACATCAAGCGGCACTACTACGCCACGCACGACCAGATCAACCCGACGCGCATCGTCCCGGTCGGCCCGGACTCGTCCGGTTGGCGCACTCCGCACGGCCGAGAAGCCTTGGGCGGCAAGCCCTTCGGCGACGGCACGCCGCCTGCCTAGTGGTCGGCGCGTGATCCCGGTCGCTCCGGCGACCGGCTGCCGTACCGTCGGGCTGTGCTCGACCAAGGGGGCTCGACGGGGCTTGCGCGGTCGCACCTGCGGGTCTTCGACGACCGCGGACCGCTGGGGATGGGCGTCCTGCTCGGTGGCGAGTTCGTGGTGAGCTGCGCGCACGTCGTCGGCGAGCGCGACGAGGTGCGCGTGGTGTTCCCCTTCGGCGAGCCGGGCGAGCACCGCGCGAAGCCGACCGAGCCCGTCGGCTCCGTCGAGGACGGGTCGCGGGACGTCGCGCTGCTGCGGCTGGTCGAGCCGCTGCCCCCGTCCTGGTCCGCTCCGGACGTCGGCTTCGTCCCGTTCGCGGAACCGGGCGGGCCGTCGATCGTCTCCGGGGACTTGGCGGTGCTGCTCGAGGACTCCGTGCCCGCGCGGCAGTTCCTGGACTTCCGGGCGGCGCGGGGCAGCGAGTGTGGGTCGAGCAGCCGGGCAGCGGGGTCTGCTCGATCGACGACCTGGGCCCGGGGGCCTACGCCGCCCGCCCGGGCAGCGGGGTCGACGAGAGGATCGTCGACCAGATCCGCCGCGGGGACGGCACGCGGTGCTTCGACGCCTCCGACCTGATGCCCGCGACGATGCGCAACGCCTTCTACCGGGGTGTGCTGGCGTCCATCGCCGATCCCGGGCGGCTGGACGAGGTCCTGGACCAGCTCGAGGCGGTGCGCCGGACGACCGAGGAACCGTGGGCCCGGTTCGCCTGCGGCTGGGGGCGCGGGAGCCCGGCTCCCGCGCCCGCACCCTCAGCTGAAGGAGTGCTCCGCGGCGGGGAAGGACCGGCTGCGCACGTCCTCGGCGAAGCGGGTGGCCGCGTCGGCGAGCACACCGCCCACGTCGGCGTACCGCTTGACGAACCGCGCGGTGCGGCCGGTGTTCATGCCCGACATGTCCGTCCACACCAGCACCTGCGCGTCGCAGTCCGGGCCCGCGCCGATGCCGACCGTCGGGATGCGCAGCTCAGCGGTGACCCGCTTGGCCGCGTCCGCCGTCACCATCTCCAGCACCACGGCGAACGCGCCGGCCTCCTGCACCGCCCGCGCGTCGGCCAGCAGCTCCTCGGCCGCGTCCCCGCGGCCCTGCACCCGGTAGCCGCCGAGGCCGTGCTCGCTCTGCGGGGTGAAGCCGACGTGGCCCATCACCGGGATGCCGGCCGAGACCAGCGCCTCGATCTGCGGGGCGTAGCGCCGCCCGCCCTCGAGCTTGACCGCGTGCGCGCGGCCTTCCTTCATGAACCGCGTCGCGGTGGCCAGCGCCTGCTCCGGCGAGGCCTGGTAGGAGCCGAACGGCAGGTCGGCGACCACCAGCGCGTGCTCGGCGGAGCGGGTCACGGCGCGGACCAGCGGCAGCATCTCGTCCACGGTCACCGGCAGCGAGGACTCGTAGCCGTAGACGTTGTTGGCCGCCGAGTCGCCGACCAGCAGCACCGGGATCCCGGCCTGGTCGAAGATCCGCGCGGTGTACATGTCGTAGGAGGTGAGCATCGGCCAGGGTTCGCCGCGCTCCTTCATCTGCTGGAGGTGGTGGACGCGGACCCGCCGCCGGGTCGGGGTGGAGCCGTACGGGGCGGCTGTCTCGCCCTGGTTCTGGGCAGCACTCATCATGACCGTCCTGTTCCCTCGAGGCCTGCTCGGCAGGTCCCCGGGTCGTCGCGGATGGTTGCACCCAGCAGCGTCGCACGGTCCTGCAGGCTCCGCCGAGACCTCGCGGAGCAACGTCACACCCCGGCCCGCCGCCAGGACGAACCGCGCCGTCCGGTCAGCCGATCCAGGGCTCGGAGATGCGCGCGTAGGTGCCGTCGTGCATCGCGAGGTCGAGCCAGTGGTCGACGTACTGCTGGAACACCACGTCGCCCTGCGGCAGCAGGTAGGCCTTCTCGCTGGAGGTGAACGGCTGGTCCGGGTGCACCGAGCACAGCTCGGGGTGCTGCTTGGCCTGCCACCGGGTCTCGGTGGCGTCGGTCATCATCAGGTCGGCCCGGCCGTCGACGATCTCCTGGAAGATCGTGTTGTTGTCCGGGTGGTCGACGATGGTGGCCCGCTGGAGGTGCGACCGGGCGAACTCCTCGTTGGTGCCGCCGGGGTTCACCACGACCCGGACGCCGGGCTGGTCGATCTGCTCCAGCGTCTGGAACCGGGCGGCGTTCTCGCAGCGGGTGATCGGCGTCTTGCCGTCCACCACGTAGGCGTCGCTGAAGAACGCCTCCCGGGCGCGCTCCAGCGTCACCGACACCCCGCCGACGGCGATGTCGCACCGGGCGCGGAAGTCGTCGACCAGCGTCTTCCAGGTGGTGGGCACGAAGGTGGCCTCCACCCCGAGCCGGCCGGCCAGGTCGCGCGCCATGTCGACGTCGATGCCGCTCCACTCGCCGGCCTGGTCGCGGTAGGTGAAGGGCCGGTAGTCCCCGGTGCTGCACACCCGCAGTTCCCCGCGCTGCACGACCTCGTCCAGCCGGTTCGCGGCGGCCGGGGGTTCCGGGGCCTCCGGTGCCGAGGTGCACGACGCGCTCGCCGCGACGACCCCGGCCACGACCATCCCGATGCCGACCTGCTTCCACCGCATGACGCCCGCCTTTCCGATCTTCGCCGCACATGCATAACCCGTCGGCGCGCGAAAGGCCAGTGCGGAGCGGTTCCGGACGTGATCACCGGGGGGTGATCAAGATGGGAAAAACGGTGAAAAGGAGGATGCAACCGATCGCGCGCGGAAGCGTCTCAAGAGCAGGGAGCGCGTGGGACCGCAGGAAGGGGGTTGCTGGGGGTACCTCCCTCCTGCGGTCCGGTCGGCACTGCTCTGACCTGCGCCGATCGGACCGAGGAGCGGGTGGGTCGCCCTCCCGTGTGCGCACCGCGCGAGCGTCGTGCCGCACCGGTGAGGGCGCCGCCCCGCCGTGGCGCCGATCACAGGGGTCGTCGGGTCATCGCGCGGTAGGCGGGCCGCAGCAGCTCCACCACCGGTTCACCGTCGACCGCCACCGGCAGCGGGTCGAGCTCGTCGAGCAGCGCGTCCGGCGCCGTGGCGTCCGGGACCGCCGGCGGGGCCGGGGGCTCGGGTGCCGTCCAGAAGGTGTCCAGGTGCTCCGACAGCGGCGCGGCGTCCTCGGGGTCCGCCGGGGCCGGGCCGCTCGCCGTGCCGCGGAGCTCCCGCAAGCGGTCCAGCAGCTCGTCGCGGGACCGGCCGCGCCAGGCGAGGATCTGGAACGGGTCGGCGTCGAAGGTCTCCGCCAGCAGGTAGCAGGTCGCGGCCAGGTGCTTGCACGGGATCTCCCAGTCCGGGCACGAGCAGTCCATGGTCAGCTCGCGCATGGTCGTCGGGAACAGCTCCAGGCCCAGTCCGGCGAAGATCTGCTCGACGTCCTCCGGCATCTCCCCGGCCAGCAGCTTCGCCGCGTACAGCGCTTGCCCGGCCAGCGCTCGCTCGACCTGGTCCCACTGCTCCGCCGAGAGCGCCTTGACACCGATGCGCGCCCGGTACGGCTCCGGCCGGGAACCCTGCACCAGTCCCACGACCACGCTGGTCGACAGCGTCAGGTTCAGCACCTGGCCGGAGCGCGCATAGTTCTTGCCGCGCTGCAGCCGGCCGCCCATGCCGAACGACTCCAGCACCTCGATGAACCGGCGCGACCACCAGGTCTGCGCGATCTCGCCGCGCGTGCTGCGCGCCTTCAGCCCACCCTCGACGCGGATCGGCTTGCCGAAGCGGGAGAACCCGCGCTGCTCACTCACCGACGGCCTCCGCTTCCAGCGACACCAGTTCGCGCAGCTGGCTGGTGGACAGCTCGGTCAGCCAGTTCTCGCCGGACCCGACCACCAGCCGCGCCAGGGCCTTCTTGTCCGCCATCAACCGGTCGACCTTCTCCTCCAGGGTGCCGATGCAGGTCAGCTTGCGGACCTGCACGTCCCGGCGCTGCCCGATGCGGAACGCCCGGTCGGTGGCCTGGTCCTCGACCGCCGGGTTCCACCACCGGTCGAGGTGGATGACGTGGTTGGCGGCGGTGAGCGTCAACCCGGTCCCGCCGGCCTTGAGCGAGAGCAGGAAGACCGCCGGGCCGTCGGCCTCCTGGAACCGGCGGACCAGCTCGTCGCGCTCCCGCTTCGGCGTCCCGCCGTGCAGCAGCAGCACCTCGGTGTCGAACCGGGCCGCCAGGTGCGGCACGAGCATCCCGGCGAAGCCCGCGAACTGCGTGAAGCACAGCGCCTTGTCGCCCTCGGCCAGCACCGACTCGAGGATCTCCTCCAGCCGCGCCACCTTGCCGGACCGGCCGGGCAGCGGGGAGCCGTCGCCGAGCAGCTGCGCCGGGTGGTTGCACACCTGCTTGAGCTTCGACATGGTCGCCAGCACCAGGCCGCGCCGCTCCACGCCCTCGCTGTCGTCGATGCGCGCCAGCATGTCGTCCACCACCGCCTGGTACAGCGAGGCCTGCTCGGCGGTGAGGTTGCACAGCTGCTTCATCTCGACCTTGTCCGGCAGGTCGTCGATGATCGCCGGATCGGTCTTCACCCGCCGCAGCACGAAGGGGCCGGTGACGCGGCGCAGCCGCCCGGCCGCCTCGGTGTCGCCGTCGCGCTCGATCGGCACCGCGAACCGCGCCCGGAACGTGCTCAGCGGACCGAGCATCCCGGGGTTGGCGAAGTCCAGGATGGACCACAGCTCGGCCAGCCGGTTCTCCACCGGCGTGCCGGTCAGCGCGATCCGCTGCCGCGCGGACAGCCCGCGCACCGCCTGGGCCTGCCGGGAGCGGCTGTTCTTGACGTTCTGCGCCTCGTCGAGCACCACCCGGTCCCAGCGGACCTCGCGCAGCGCGTCCGCGTCCCGCGCGGCCAGCGGGTAGGTGGTGATCACCAGGTCGTACCGGCCGACCTCCTCCCGCAGGGCCTCGCCGGTGAGCCGGTCGGAGCCGTGGTGGACGTGCACCGCCAGCGACGGGGCGAACCGGGCCGCCTCCCGCTGCCAGTTGCCCACCACCGACATCGGGCACACCAGCAGCGTCGGTCCGCGCGGACCGCGCTCGCGCGCCAGCACCTCCAGCGCCAGCAGTTGCACGGTCTTGCCCAGGCCCATGTCGTCGGCGAGGCAGGCGCCCAGCCCGAGCCGGTCCAGGAACGCCAGCCAGGCCAGGCCGCGCTGCTGGTAGGGCCGCAACGTCGCGGTGAACCCCGCGGGCGGCTCCACCGGTTCCAGGCGCTGTTCGAGCTGGCCGGACAGCAGGTCGCCGACCCAGCCCCGCGCGTCGACCTCCACCACCGGCATCGGCCGCTGCTCGTCCTCGGCGGGCAGTCCGGCCTGCAGCAGCACGTCGCCGGCGGTCATCTGCCCGCTGCCGGAGCGCTCCAGGAACGCCAGCCCGGCCGCGAGCCGCTCGCGGTCGAGCCGCACCCACCGGCCGCGCAGCCGCACCAGCGGGACCTTCGCGGCGGCCAGCTCCTCCAGCTCCGCCTCGGTCAGCTGCTCGGTGCCCAGCGCCAGGTCCCAGCGGTAGTCGACCAGGTCGGCCAGGCCGACGCCGGACTCCTTGGTCACCGCGCCCGTGGTCCCGGTGCTGGTCGCGGTCAGCTTCAGCCCGAGCTGCTCGGGGCGTCCCCACCAGGACGGCAGCAGCACGCCGAACCCCGCCTGGTCCAGCAGTGCCGCGTGCGTGAGGAACTCGTGGGCGCCGTCGACGTCGAGCAGCAGCTCGCTCGGGTGCGGCACGCGCAGCGCCGCGTCCAGCGCGGGGACGATCCGGCTGGCCGCGCCGAGGTCGGCCAGCAGCAGCTCCTCCGGCTCGTCGACCCAGCGCTGCAGGACACCGCCGTGCGCGCGCCACACCTCGCTGGCCGGCACCAGCACGCTCGGGTCGTCCGCGGCCTGCAGCAGGAACTCCAGGCACCAGTCCTCGTCGTCGTCCTCGGGTGCGTGCAACCGGAAGCAGGTGCGCACCGGCTTGTCCTGGCCGCCGCTGGCCCGCCAGGCGTCCAGCTCCCGCGCGAGCCCGCGGAGCCGTCCCGCCGCGCCGTCGACCCGCGGGTCCCCGGTCAGCGCCCTCAGCCACGCCGCCGCCGCGGTCCGGCCGTGGGCCGGCTCCAGGTCCGCGACCCGGCCGCGCACGAGGCCGTCGACCAGCGCCTCCACCGCGGTGCGCAGCACCTCGGCCGGTGCGTCGCCGCGTGCGCAGCGGAACGCCGGGGGCATCGCGTCGCGCAGTGCCACGAAGTGCGCCGAGTCGGTGCTGGAGAGCACCGGTCGCCACCGCGCGGTCGGCTCCCCGTCGGCGTCGACCAGCGCGGGCAGCACCCGCCCGCGCGACACCAGCTGCTCGGCCCACTCGGTGAGGCCGCGCAGGAAGCGCGCCGACGCCCCGAACCGGCAGCCGGGCCCGCCCTCGTCGAGCAGCTCGGCCACCTCGGCCGGGTGGCAGGACACGGCGGGGACCACCCACTCGCGCAGCCGGAGCTTCCCGCGCGGCGTGGGACCGGCGGTCAGCGGGTCCCGGACCAGTTCCGGGGACGGGACCGGTGCGGAGGCGTAGGACGGCAGCTGGACGTGGGTGGCGACGACCTCGGACCGCTCCGCGCCCAGGCCGTCGCGCAGCGCCTCACCGGCGACGGCGAAGGGGTGCGCCAGCGGACCGCGCGGCGCGCGCCCGGGGACCCGTGCCGGGAGCTCGGAGTCCTCCGCCCACAGCACCAGACGCCCGTCCCCGGTGCACAACGCGTGCACGGCCCACACCCGACGTCCCTCCTTCGATCGACCCCGCGCCGACGGGCGCGATCCCGGTGGGGATCAGCCGCCCCACTCCCCTCGAGGTCCCGGTCCACCCGGCACACCGTCGGCGTGTCCGGCGGCGTCGTGCCGACGGTCCGCGACCACAACGGGGACCAGGGCCCGACTCCCACTGGAGTCGCGGCGGCACCGCGCACACCGGGCGCCGGGGCGGGGCCGCGGGGTCACGGCGCGACTTCGCGCCAGCGGTTGGTCAGCGGCAGCCGCCGGTCCCGGCCGAACGCCTTGAACGTGATCTTCGTCCCCGGCGGGTACTGCCGCCGCTTGTACTCGGCGCGGTCCACCATCTGCAGCACCCGCTCCACCAGCTCGGCGTCGAAGCCGTCGGAGATCAGGTCCGCGTAGCCCTTGTCGCCCTCCACGTAGCCGTCCAGCACCACGTCGAGCACGTCGTACTCGGGCAGCGAGTCCTGGTCCACCTGGCCCGGCCGCAGCTCCGCCGACGGCGGCTTGGTGATCGAGTTCTCCGGGATCGGCGGCACCTCGCCGCGCTTCTCGGCGTCCGCGTTGCGCCACTTCGCCAGCTTCCACACCAGCGTCTTCGGCACGTCCTTGATCGGCGCGAAGGCGCCCACCGCGTCGCCGTAGATGGTCGAGTAGCCCACCGCCAGCTCGGTCTTGTTCCCGGTCGCCAGCACCAGGTGCCCGCGCTGGTTGGACAGCGCCATGAGCAGCACGCCGCGGGCGCGGGCCTGCACGTTCTCCTCGGCCAGCCCGGTCAGGCCCAGCTGCCGCACGTACACGTCGACCATGTCGGCGATCGGCTGGACCTCGAAGTGGCAGCCGAGGCGCTTCGCCAGCTCGGCGGCGTCGGACCGCGAGTGCTCCGAGGAGTAGTGCGACGGCATCGAGACCCCGTGCACCGCGTCCGCGCCGAGCGCGTCGACCGCCAGCGCCGCGACGACGGCCGAGTCGATGCCACCGGAGAACCCGAAGGTCACCGAGCGGAAGCCGTTCTTGTGCACGTAGTCCCGCAGCCCGGTGACCAGCGCGCCCCACACCTCGGCCTCGTCGTCCAGCGGCTCGGCCGGGGGAGCGGGCGGCAGCGGCTCGTACGGCGGCAGCGGGTCGGGCTGCACGACGATCCGCTGCACGTCGAAGGCGGGCAGCCGCATCGGGCCGGGCTCGCTGTCGCTGGACACCGTCGTCGAGGTGTACCCGCCGGCGGTCAGGTCGAGGTCCTGCAGCACCAGGTGCTCGGAGAACTGCGGCGCGCGCGTGAGGATCTCGCCGTCCGCCGCGGCGATCATCGAGTCGCCGTCGAAGACCAGCTCGTCCTGCGCACCGACCAGGTTCACGTAGGCCAGCGGGGCACCGGCCTCCGCGGCCCGCCGCACGACCAGCGGGGTGCGCAGGTCGTCCTTGGCCCGCTCGTACGGCGAGCCGTTGAGGCACACCACCAGGTCGACGCCGACCTCGCCCAGCGCGGCCACCGGCCCGCCGTTCTGCCAGATGTCCTCGCAGATCACCACGCCGACGTCGAGCCCGTGGAACCGCACGATCGGCAGGTCGAAACCGGGCGCGAAGTAGCGGGCCTCGTCGAACACGCCGTAGTTCGGCAGGTGGTGCTTGTGGTAGGTCGCCACGACCTCGCCGCCGTGGAGCAGCGACGCCGAGTTGCGCGGCCCCTGGTCGTCGCGGCCGAGGTGCCCGACGACCACCAGCGCGTCACCGCACCCCTCGTCCAGCAACCGGCGGGCCAGCCGCTCGACCTCGGCGAGGTTGGCCGCGGCGAAGGACCGGCGCAGCGCGAGGTCCTCGACCGGGTAACCGGACAGCACCATCTCGGGGAAGGCGACCAGGTGGGCGCCCTCCTGCACCGCGCGGCGGGTCCACTCCACGACCATGGAGCTGTTCCCGGCGACGTCACCGACGCATGCGTTGACCTGGGCGAGTGCGATGCGCAACTGGGGCATGCGCCCATCTTCCCGCACCCGACCGGGCGGTGTCCTCCCGCCCAGGACGAGTCACACCCGCCGACGCATGTCACCATCCTGTGGTGAACCGCCTACTGACCGTGCTTTCCGCGTTCGCAGTGCTGGGTGCCGCCGCGTGCAGCGCGCCGGAGCAGGGGCCTCCGCCGCTGCAGCCGCACACCGAGCAGAAGGGCCCCGTCGGACCCGTCCCACCGGGCTTGGAGCGGTACTACGGGCAACCGCTGGACTGGGGGCCGTGCGCGCCGTACGCCCAGACCGAGAGCGACCGGGCGTCCTTCGCCGACCCCGGCCTCGAGTGCGCGCGCCTGGAGGTCCCGCTGGACTACGCGGACCCGCAGGGCGAGGTGATCACGCTCGGCGTGCTCCGCAGCCCGGCCGCCGACCCGGCGCAGAAGATCGGGTCACTGCAGCTCAACCCCGGCGGCCCGGGGGCGTCCGGGATGAGCACCGTGGCGAGCCTGGCCGGGTCGCTGCGGAACTCCGAGCTGGGCGCGCGGTTCGACATCATCGGCTTCGACCCGCGCGGCGTCGGCGCCTCCGAGCCGCCGGTGCGCTGCCTGACCGACCAGGAGCGCGACGCCCGGCGGCTGGACTCCGACGCGGACACCTCGCCGCGCGGGGTCGCCGAGACCGAGCAGGAGGAGCGCGACTACGCGCGCAAGTGCGCCGAGCGCACCAACCCCGAGCTGCTGGCCAACGTCGGCACCCGGGAGGTCGCCAAGGACATGGACGTGCTCCGCTCGGCGCTCGGCGACGAGAAGCTCACCTTCCTCGGCTACTCCTACGGCACCCGGATCGGTGCGGAGTACGCCGAGCAGTTCTCCGGCAACGTGCGGGCCATGGTGCTCGACGGCGCGATCGAGCCGGGCCAGTCCGCCGTCGACCAGCTGGTCGCGCAGGGCGCGGGCTTCCAGCGCGCCTTCGACGACTTCGCGGCCTGGTGCGCGGCCCGCCAGCAGTGCTCGCTCGGCCACGACCCGAAGGCCGCGGTGGCGCAGTTCCAGCAGATCACCCGCCCGCTGGTGGAGCACCCGGCGCGCGCCGGGGACGGCCGCCAGCTGTCCTACACGGACGCCACCATGGGGGCCATCCAGGCGCTGTACGCGCCGAGCCTCTGGGAGCAGCTGGACAGCGGGCTCGCCGAGCTGCGCCAGGGCAGCGGACGGACCCTGCTGGCGCTCGCGGACAGCTACTTCAACCGCGACCAGAACGGGCGCTACGCCAACACCAACGACGCGTTCGACGCCGTGCACTGCGTGGACGACCAGCGCGTCATGGACCCGGAGCAGCGCCGGGAGGCCGACCGCCGCTACCGCGAGGCGGCGCCGTTCCTCGACGACGGCAACCCGCCGAGCGCGGCGCGCGACATGTGCGCGTTCTGGCCGGTCCCGGTCACCGGCGACCCGACCGAACCGAACGTCGACCACCTGCCGCCGGTGCTGGTGATCTCGACGACGGGCGACCCGGCGACGCCCTACGAGGCGGGTGTCAAGCTGGCCGAGGCCCTGCACGCGCACCTGCTGACCTACGAGGGCACCCAGCACACGGTGTTCCTCCAGGGCGTCACCTGCGTCGACGACGTGGGCACGAGGTACCTGGTCGACCTGGCCCTGCCCGCGGACGGGGCCCGCTGCGCGGCGAAGTGACCTCGCGCCGGGGACGTGCCCGCTCGGGCGCCTCCCCGGCCGTTTCGCACCGAGTGGCGCCGCAGTCGAGCACCGGGGCAGCCGAGCGGCCGGTGGTGAACTGCGTCACAGTGCGCCTATGGTTCGAGGATGGACAGAGCGGACGGTGGGCGCGAGAGCGACGAGCAGAGCGTGACGTCGGTGCTGCTGTCCGGCAGCACCTACCGGGGACTGGGCGAGCAGGTCCTCTCCCCAGCGGAGGAGCGGTTCGAGCGGATCCGCCGCACCACCGGGTTGTTCCTGGCCCCGGCGCTGACCGTCCTCGTCCTGCTGCTGCCCACCCAGCTCGAAACGGCCCAGCACCGGCTCGCCGCGGTGCTCCTCGGCGTCATCGTGCTGTGGGTCTGCGAGCCGGTGCCGATCCCGGTCGGCGGGCTCCTCGGCGTCGGCGCGGTGGTGGTCCTCGGCGTGATGCCGCCCGACGACGTGCTGGCCCCGTTCGGGTCCTCCACCGTGTTCACCTTCATCGGGGCGTTCATCCTCGCCCAGGCGATGCTGCGCCACGGCCTGGCCAGGCGCTTCGCCTTCACGATCCTGTCCCTGCCGGGCGTGGGCCGCAGCGCCGCGCGGGTGATCATCGCCTTCGGCGTGGTCACCTGCCTGCTGTCCTCGGTGGTGTCCAACACCGCGACCGTGGCGATGCTGCTGCCCACCGCCGTCGGCATCCTGGCGGTCATCGCCGAGCTGGTCCGCGCGGAGCTGCCCGAGGGCGCCCCGTTCGACCCGCTGCGGCTGCGCGTCGGCGTGGCGCTGATGCTCATGCTCGCCTACGGCGCCAGCGTCGGCGGCCTGCTCACCCCGATCGGCTCGCCGCCCAACCTCATCGGCCGCGGGCTGATCGAGGAGGCCACCGGCCAGCGCGTCTCGTTCCTGCAGTGGATGGCCATGGCCGCCCCGGTCTGCGTGCTCATGTTCCTCGTGCTGGCCGGGGTCATGCTGCTGCTCAACCGGCCGGAGATCAACCGGCTGACCGGCGTCGAGGAGTACGTCGCCGGCGAGCGCGCCAAGCTCGGCACGTTCTCGCGGGCCGAGAAGAACACGCTCATCGCCTTCACCACCACCGTCGTGCTGTGGGTGACGCCGGGCGTGGTGGCGCTGGTGGTCGGCAACGACTCGACTGCCTACGACCTGGTCAGCGACCGGCTGGACGAGGGCATCGTGGCGGTGCTCGGGGCGTCGCTGCTGTTCCTGCTGCCCACCGACTGGTCCAAGCGGCGCTTCACGCTCACCTGGACCGAGGCCAGCCGCATCGACTGGGGCACCGTGGTGCTGTTCGGCACCGGCATCATCTTCGGCTCGCTGCTCGCCGACACCGAGCTCGCCCAGACCATCGGCCAGGGCGCGGCCAACGCGCTGGGCTTCTCCAGCGTCATCGCGATCACCGTCTTCGCCATCGCGCTGGCGGTGCTCATCTCCGAGACCACCTCGAACACCGCCTCCGCGGCCGTGGTGGTGCCCATCGTGATCCCGATCGCCGTCGCGGCCGGCGTCAACCCGTTCGTGCCCGCCCTGGCCGCCACCTTCGCGGCCTCGTTCGGGTTCATGCTGCCGGTGTCCACCCCGCAGAACGCGGTGGTCTACGGCTCGGGCGCGGTGCCGATCACCAAGATGATCCGCTCCGGCGCGGTGTTCGACGTCGCCGGCGCGGTGCTGATCGCGCTCGTGCTGCCCCCGATGATCGCGCTCGTCGGGTTCGGGTGACCCGACGTTCATGGACCAGTTACGCGATCCGGGCGGGGAGAACTTAGGCTGCGTGCATGAACCGCCAGCAGGAGTTCGTGCTCCGCACCTTGGAGGAACGTGACATCCGCTTCGTGCGGCTGTGGTTCACCGACGTCCTCGGCATGCTCAAGTCGGTGGCGATCTCGCCGGCCGAGCTGGAAGGCGCCTTCGCCGAGGGCATCGGGTTCGACGGCTCGGCCATCGAGGGCTTCGCCCGGGTCTACGAGTCGGACATGGTCGCCAAGCCGGACCCCGCCACCTTCCAGGTGCTGCCCTGGGAGACCCCCGACGGCGAGCACTACTCGGCCCGGATGTTCTGCGACATCCACATGCCCGACGGTTCCCCGTGCTGGTCGGACCCGCGCCACGTGCTGCGCCGGACCCTCGCCCGCGCCACCGAATCGGGCTTCACCTGCTACGTCCACCCGGAGATCGAGTTCTTCCTGCTCAAGAACCTGCCGGACGACGGCTCCGAGCCGGTGGCGGCCGACTCCGGCGGCTACTTCGACCAGTCCAGCCACGACACCGCCCCGCACTTCCGGCGCAACGCCATCGAGACGCTGGAGGCCATGGGCATCTCGGTGGAGTTCAGCCACCACGAGGGCGCGCCCGGCCAGCAGGAGATCGACCTGCGCTACGCGGACGCGCTGACCATGGCCGACAACGTGATGACCTTCCGCTACGTGGTCAAGGAGGTCGCGCTCACCCAGGGCGTGCGCGCCTCCTTCATGCCGAAGCCGTTCAGCGAGCAGCCCGGCTCCGGCATGCACACCCACTTCAGCCTCTTCGAGGGCGACCAGAACGCCTTCTACCACCCGGAGAACCCCTACGAGCTCTCCGACATCGGCCGCGCGTTCGTGGCCGGCATCCTGCACCACGCCCGCGAGATCAGCGCCGTGACCAACCAGTGGGTCAACTCCTACAAGCGGCTGGTCGTCGGCGGCGAGGCCCCGACGGCGGTGTGCTGGGGCCACGCGAACCGCTCGGCCCTGGTCCGGGTGCCGATGTACTCGCCCGGCAAGGCCTCCTCCCGCCGGGTCGAGGTGCGCAGCCTGGACTCGGCCTGCAACCCGTACCTGGCCTACTCGGTGATCCTCGCCGCGGGCCTGCGCGGGGTCGACAAGGGCTACGAGCTGCCCCCGGCCACCGAGGACGACGTGTGGAGCCTGACCGAGCGGGAGCGCAGGGCCGCCGGCTACGCCAACCTGCCGCAGAACCTCAACGAGGCGCTGAGCGAGATGGAGTCCTCGGAGCTGGTCGCCGAGACCCTCGGCGAGCACGTCTTCGACTTCTTCCTGCGCAACAAGCGGGACGAGTGGAACGCCTACCGCAGCCGCGTCACGCCCTACGAGCTGCGCACGCTCCTGCCGATGCTCTGACACCGCCGCTGCCTGCCGGGACGCCCCGGTGGGCAGCGGTCTGCGGCGTGGAGCGCACGGGGTGCTCCCGGTGCGTCGTTGGCGGGTGGGGTTGGGCTTCGTCGTGGTGCTCCGGTAGCGATAGGTTGCGGCCGTGACTGAATCGCAGGCGAAGCACGAGTCGGTCAGCGCCGAGACCCCCGAGGCGGAGTCCTCCCTGCAGTCCGGTGTCCTGGAGCAGTCGGCGGAGCTGTTCGAGCCGGAGTGGCCGACGGAGTCGCCGGACGAACCGGTGGTGGGCACGCTGCTCGGGTGCACCGTGGCCTGCCCGGACCAGCTCCCGGCCGCCCGGGTCCTGCGGGACACCTTCCGCCGCCACCACCCGGACGCGCGGTTCGCGCTGCTGGTGGTGGACCAGCCGGGGCGGGCGGTGGAGCCGGACGCGCTCTCGGTCGCCGACATCGGCATCGACCTGCAGGAGTTCGCCCGGCTGGCCGCCGGGTGCACCGCCGAGCAGCTGCGCAACGTGCTGCGCCCGCTCTTCCTGCAGCACCTGCTGAAGACCGAGCACACCACGGTGTACTTCGAACCGACGGTGCAGGTCTTCGGCCGCTTCGACGACCTGCTCGCCGGCCTGGGCCCGGAACGCCCGGTCGCGCTGGTGCCGCGCGTGCTGCGCCCGCTGGCCGTGGACGGCCTGCGCCCGAGCCCGGCGGACCTGGCCGAGTCGGGCACCTTCGACCCGAGCGTCTTCGCGGTCCGCCCCGGCGCCGAGCAGCTGCTCGAGACCTGGGCGGAGCAGCTGCGCAGCGACCCGACGATGACCACCCCGGTGCTCGACGACGCGCCCGCGCTGGTCGACCACGAGGTCATCCGCGACCCCGGCGTGGGGCTGTCGGTGTGGAACGCGGCCCAGCGCGAGCTCGCCGTCACCAGCGACGGTCGGTACACGGTCGACGGTGTCGCGCTGCGCAGCGTGCACTTCGACGGCTTCCAGCCGCAGCGGCCGTGGCTGCTGTCCACGACCTACGCCGACCGGCCGCGCGTCCTGCTGTCCGAGCACCAGACGCTCGCCGGGCTGTGCGCGAACTACCGGAACGCGCTGGTGGAGGCCGGGTACACCCGCGAGGAGCCGTACCCGTTCGCCGCGCTGCCCGACGGCGCGGTGATCCCGGAGGCCCTGCGCCGCGAGTACCTCGCCGCGTGGCTGGACGGCACCGCTCCGCCGAGCCCGTTCGAGCCGGACGCGCTGCCGGAGTTCCAGGAGTGGGCCTGCGCCCCGGCCGACGACCAGCAGCGCGCCGCGGGCGGTTCCCGCTGGACCGCGGCGGTGTGGGCGGACGACCCGGTGCTGCGCCGCGACTACCCGGACCCGTTCGGCGCCGACGCCGAGGCGTTCCACGAGTGGTGCGTCGGCGTCGGGGTGGCCAGCGGCCGCGTCCCGGCCGAGGCGGTGCACCGCCGGGTCGACCACCAGGCGGCCCTGGTGGACCAGCTCGGGGTCGCGGTGCTGGGGGACGGCCCGCTCGCCGACCTGGTGCGGGAGGCGGTCCGCGCGTCGGGCCTGCCGTCCGCGGACACCGCCTACTACCCGGTCGTCCTGCGCTGCGCCCCCGGCCTGGCGGTGCCGGCCGGCCGGTACGTGATCGACGTGCGCGCGGGCTCGGCCGGCTCCGACGACGCCGCCGAGACCTGGGTGCTCTCCGAGAGCAGCCGGGCGGCGGCCCGGCGCGCCGGAGCGACGACGCGGGTGATCACGCTGCCCGCCCCCGAGCGGGAACCGGTGGACCTGCCGACGCGCAAGGGCGCCCGCGCCCGGCTCGGGCTCTCCGACGAGTTCGTCGTCGCGACCTGCGCCGACCACTCCGCGGAGCGCGCGGACAACGCGCTGGGCGTGGTCAGCGCCTTCCGCGTCGCGTTCCCGGAGCGCGACGACGTCCGCCTGCTGGTCGACGTGACCGGCGCGGAGGAGTTCCCGGAAGCGGCCGAGCGGCTCCGCCTGGCCACCGCGGCCGACCCGCGCGTCCAGCTCATCGAGCACGAGCCCGACCTCGACGCCCTGGTGTCGGCGTCCGACTGCTTCGTCTCGCTGCACCGCGGCGGCGCGACCGACGCCCACGTCGTGCGGCTGCTCGAGGTCGCCGCGCGCGGTGTCCCGGTGATCGCCGCCGACCACGGCGCCGTGGCCGAGGTCTTCGGCGCCGACGGAGCCCGCCTCGTGCTCTGCCAGGGCCCGGGGGAACCCGACGTCGACGCCGCGGCGGAGCTGCTGCGCCAGGCGGCAGACGACGTCTCGGCGACAGCCGCGTTCGGCGCCGCGGCGCGGGAGCACCTGCTCGCCACGCACACCGCGACCCGCGCCGGTGCGCGGCTGCGCGAGCGGGTCGAGCACGCCTACCGCACCTGGCGGACGAAGTGGTCGACCGGTGGCCACGGCCAGTACGACGACCCGCTGCGTCCCCTCCTGGTGGCCCGCCACGCGCTGCACCGCGCCCCGGACACCGGGGTGGGCGGCCGCAACGCGATGGCCCCGGCCCTGCGCAAGGCGGTGCTCAAGGCGCTCAGCCACTACGACGAGCACATCCGCGACGTCCTGCGCTCGCTGGTCGACGGTGTCGAGCAGACCGCGTCCGAGCTGCTGCGCCGCCAGTACGAGGCGGACGGCGACGGCGACGCCGAGCAGGTGCGCGCCGAGCTCGTCCAGCTCGCCCAGCGCCAGGAGCAGCTCAGCGCCCAGCTCGTGGGCACCGAGGACGGCGTGGTCCGGGCCCGCGCCGACCTGGCGGAGCAGCACCGCCGCCTCCGCGAGCTGGAGGGTCGCGACGTCGACCGCCGGGTGGACGCCCTCGCGGAGCGCCTGGACAGCCTGACCAGCGCGGTCGAGCGCATGCTCGACCGGATGGACGCGCTGGAGCAGCGCCGTGCCACCGACCCGGACGTCGAGGCCGCCGTGCGCGCGGCCTCCACCGACGCGGTGAACGCCCTGCAGCGGACCGACGTGCTGCAGCGGATCTTGCTGCGCGAGCACGAGCGCAACACCGGGGCCGGGGACGGCACCACGACACCGGTGCTCTGCGACGCGGGCCTGCTCCGCCTGCCGGCCGACGACAGCTTCATGCTCCCGTGGCTGTCGTCGAACCCCACCTGGGACGCCGACACCTCCGCACTGATCGACTCCCTGCTGGAGCCGGACGGGATCTTCCTCGACATCGGGGCCTACGTCGGCTACCAGGCGGTGCGGGTGCTCAGCCGTCTCGGCAACAGCGGGGCGGTCGTCGCGGTGGAGCCGTGCCCGCGCAGCGCCGAGCTGCTGGAGCACAACGTCGGGGTGAACGTCCCCGCCGCCTGGGCGCACCGCCTGGTCCTGCTGCGCGGCGCGGCGTGGGACAGCCCGTGCGACATGACCTCGGAGGCCTCCCCGACGGGCGGTGTGTCGGTGGCGCCGGCGGCCGACGGCGAGGAAGCGTCCGTGCGCGGCATCCGCCTGGACAAGGAGCTGGAGGGCCACGCGGCCCTGCAGGACCTGAAGCTGTCCGTGGTGCACGTCGACGTCGGCGCGCAGGTGCACCGGGTCCTCGGGGGTCTCGTCCGGCTGCTCCGTCGCGACCGTCCTTCGATCGTGTGCTCTTTCACACCGGC